>DASWUU010000267.1:0-34753 GCA_036401515.1 Steroidobacteraceae bacterium | reverse complement strand
ACAACCGCAGCATGGCACCAATGCGATCCCGCATCTCGCGCCGGTCGACGATCATGTCAAGCGCACCGTGCTCGAGCAAAAACTCACTGCGCTGAAATCCTTCCGGCAGGGTCTCGCGCACGGTCTGTTGAATGACGCGCGGCCCTGCGAAGCCGATCAACGCCTTCGGTTCACCGATATTGATATCGCCGAGCATCGCGAGGCTTGCGGACACTCCGCCAGTGGTCGGATCGGTCATCACCGAAATGAATGGCAATCGCGCTTCCGATAACCGTTTGAGGGCCGCGCTGGTTTTTGCCATTTGCAGCAGCGAATAGAGGGCCTCTTGCATGCGTGCCCCGCCGCTGGCCGCGAAACACACCAAGGGCATGCGATGTTCAAGGCAATGTTCGACCGCACGCACGAACTTCTCACCGACCACCGATCCCATGGAGCCTCCCAAAAAGCGGAACTCGAAGGCACAGGCGACAACATCCAGGCCCGCGAGCTTGCCGGCCATGACGATCAATGCGTCACGCTCACCGGTTTGCTTTTGCGCCTGGACCAGCCGGTCCTTATAGCGCTTGGAATCCTTGAATTTCAGAGGATCCTCCGGCTCGACCTTGACGGCAATTTCCATGGTCGATCCGGTATCCAAAAATTTCATGACCCGCTCGCGGCCATTGATGCGCATGTGGTGGCTGCATTTCGGGCAGACGTACAGGTTGCGCTCGATCTCCGCTTTGTAGAGCACGGCATCGCATGCAGGACATTTGGTCCACAGGCCCTCGGGAACCGATCGCGTGCGGCGCTCGGTCTTGATCCGTGAAGGGACGATTCGCTCAAACCATGACATGCCGCTAGTTTAAACCAATTTGCGGTTTGGGCGCCGGGATACCATAAGGAGTGGGATATTCGACCCGCCACAAGTACAACCCCGCTGCGGGCGCCGTGGCGCCGGCGTAGCGCCGATCCGCTCCCTCAAGCACTTGCGTCATCCTTGCGCCGGGATCCGGTTCGCGCTGCACGTCGAGCAGCGTGCCGACGATGTTGCGAACCATGTGATGCAAATAGGCATTGGCGGCAATTTGCAGCCACACATAATCGCCCTCACGGGTCACATCGATGGCATCGACGCGCCTGATGGCGCTTTTCGATTGGCATTGGACGGAGCGAAAGGCCGAAAAATCATGCTCGCCGATGAGCGCCTGAGCCGCCTCATGCATGGCCGCGGCATCGAGCGGGCGATGAATCCACGCCGCCCGCGTGCGCTGCAAAGCCGAGCGGGCGCTGCGATTTAATATTGCATACCGATAAATGCGTCGGATAGCACGGTGGCGTGCATGAAACCCCAAGGTCACCTCACCTGCCCATTGCAAGGCGATGCTGGGAGCGAGCCTGGTGTTGGCGCCTAGAACCCATGCCCGTGGCGTGCGCACCGCTTGCGTATCGAAGTGGATGACCTGACCGACGGCGTGAACGCCGGTGTCGGTACGTCCCGCGCAGATCGCAACCACCGGGTGGCCGGCGACGAAAGACAGCGCGGCCTCTACCGCGTCCTGGATGGAAGTAGAATGCGCTTGAGACTGCCAGCCGGCGAAGTCGGTGCCGTCATACTCGATGATGGCGGCAACTCGGCGGCCGAGATCTATCACGGCGGGCGCACCGTCGCTAGCCGGGCAGATTCTCGATTAAGCGCTGCGCTTCCTGTTTTTGGCTGGCAGAGCCCTCAGTAACCACTTCCTCGAGAATGCTGCGGGCGCCTTCCGGATCGCCCATATCCATGTAAGCGCGGGCAAGATCCAGTTTGGTCCCGACCTCGCTCATGGTGACCGGTTCGAGTTCCGGCAAAGTCTCCTCGGTCTTGAGCTTGGTAGTGCGGGTGGTGGAAATCGTTTTCAGTTTGTTCGTGGCCGCCGCTTCGGAGCCATTGAGCGCCTCACCTACGTCGAGATCGACGCGGCGGTTGCGCTGACTGGCCTCGAACACTTCGGTCGAGAATACTTCGTCCTCGGCGCGCGGTTGTTGCACCGTATCGCCGGACCCCAAGGCATTGGCGAGCCGATCCAGATCCAAGTCGATGCTGTCGGCATTGAGTCCACGCAGACGCGAGGTGGAATCCAGATCGAGCTTATCGGGCTCCCTAACGTCGGAAAATTCGCCCGACTTGAAGCGCGCGCTTGCGGAAGGATCCTGCGCGTTACTGCGCGGCATCTGCACGGTAGGTGCCGACTCGGGGCCCAGCACCGCCGTTTTGATTTCCTCCTGTTCCGCGCCCAGATCAGCGACGAAAGAGGCTTCCAGTTCGCGCTCGAGTTCTGTCAAATCCTTGTCGCGGGCGCGGCTTTCCGCTTCCGCCATCATGCGACGGGACTTTTCATCCAGCCCTGCGACCATGGTCGGCGCATCCGCGGGATGCTCGGATTCCTCGAGCTTCGGAATGCTGACCGAAGCGCCGCTAGCGGGTCCACCCAAGTGGTCCAGATCCAAACCTAGATCATCGATCGACAGCTCGGCGGTCTGATCCTGCTTGCTCTTATCCAATTTCGATGCGATGCGACTGCGAGCGTCGCCGGCTTTCAATGCCGGGGATTCGGTGGTCGGCGAGTCCGCGAAGTTCATCAATTCGGATTCGACCGTGGGCTCATCGCGCGGCGGCATTTCCCTCGTCGGCGACTCATCTGCACCACGCTCCGGCCGATCCAATGTGAAGTCCAGATCCGAAGCGGCGTGCAAATGCGGCGACTCGCCGGTAGCGGCTGAATCATCGATGTCCTTGGCGATGGACTGGTCGAGGCTGCGCTCACCTTCAGGATCACCGAATAGATCAATGTCAACGCGGTTCTCGCCGCCTTCGAGATTCAAATCGACCAAGGCGCCGGCGCCGCGGCCGCTGCCGGCACTGGAGGCGAACATCGGTTCGTCCGGACAAATCTGCTTGCCCATAATCACGATCTTGTCCCACTCCCCGGCCGGCGCGCGGTCGCGGGTGGATTCCAATCCCTTCGCCGTCTGCAGGAAAGCTTCCTTGTTGCCCCAGACGAAATAAATCTCCAACAGCTTCAACCGCAGATCGCGCCGATCCGGCTCGCGCTCGAGCGCGATACGTACCAAGTCGGCCGCCTGGTCGTACAGGCCGTACGCCATATGAAAGTCTGCCTCGGCCAGGGGATCGCCCTGATCAAGATTGACTGGGCTCTCGCTCGACATCGTGTCATCGGGCGCCTTCAGGTCTGCCGTGGTCTCGCCGTAGTGCTGTGCCGGCTCGTTGAAATCAGGCATGCGATGCTCGCCCGATTCCTCGACCACGAAGGAGTCATCGCCGGCACGGCCGGCGGCCATTCTTTCCGCAGGATCGCGGAATTCGGCGATGCCCGTTGCATCCATCTCAGGGAAATCGCCACCGCTGCCGGTGCTGCCGGCTTGGCGGCGCCGCCATGACGCGATCGCGAGGGCCGCAATCAGCGCAAGAATGATGGCCGCCGGGATCCACCAGTTAGCCTGTAACCAGTCGATCCAGGATCCGTTTTCCGCTGCCACGACAGGCTTTTTCACGGGTGCCGGCTTCGGCGTCGGCGCAGGTATAGGCGTCGGCGCTGTTTCGGTCGGCGGCGGCAGCGGCGTCGATGTCGGAGGCGTGGAGGCGGTCGTGCTCGGCGCCGTCTCCACTGGAGGCGGTGTGGGAGTCGGAACCGGAACCGGCGTCGGCGTGACGGCTGTCTTCGGCGGCGTCGGGGTTGGGACCGGCGTGGGCGTGCCGAGTTTGCGCTGCAGTTCGCTCAGCTCATTGCTCTTGAGCGTCAGTAGGCGTTGAGAATCCGCAAGCTGCCCTTCCAAATCCTTGACCCGCCCTTTAAGGGCTTGCGCTTCGCCGCTCGAGGCTGACTCGCTGGTGCTGTTGCTCGTGCCGCCGCCCGCACCGGGCGTGACCAGACGCAGATGTCCAGTGGTGGGAGTGCCGGAGGATCCGCGCCATGACTCCATTTGCCGGTGCACTTCGCTCATTGCCTCGGATTGATTCAAGGCGGCGATCTCATCGCCTCCGGGAACGCGCAACACGGCACCGCGACGCAAAATATTGATGTTGCCGCCGAAGGCATCGGGATTCGCGCGGTACATGGCGATCATGGTTTGGTCGACATCGGCTTTCGAACCAGGATGCAAGCTGCGCGCAATCTTGGTGAGCGTGTCGCCCTGGGCTACGCGATAGCTGTTGTCTCCCGTCGGACCGGACGTCTCGGTGCTCGCGCTCGATGCGCCGGGCGCCGCAGCGCGGGGCGCCGCCGTGCTGGTGGCACCGCTCGGGCTTGAGGAACGGCTGGCCGAGCGGCCGGGAGAACGGCCGGCTCGCTTTGCAGGGGCCGGAGCCGCGGTGGCGTCATCGGCAGCCGCCTGACTCGTCGCAGGTGCCGGCTTGGAACGCGACGGTGCGTTTGTGGGTGCGGTGGTCGCAGCGGCGACCGGGGCCGCCGAGCTCGCCCGCTCGCCGGGCGTATACACCGGCGGATCGAAAAGCACGGTGTATTCGCGCATCAGGCGGCCGCGCGCCCAGTTCACCTCGACCAGGAAGGTCACAAACGGCTCGGGAATCGATTCGCTCGATCTCACCAGCAGCACGTCCCGGCCGTCCTTGTTCTTGCCCACCTTGAATGTCAACGTCGAAAGGAAGGGCGGACGGTCGATGCCATAGCGCGTAAAAGCGTCTTTGGCGGCAAGCGTCGCACGCAGGGCGGTCAATTCCTCAGGACTGGCGGCGATGAGGTCGATCTCGGCGTTCATCGGCTCATTGAGCGATGAATTCAGATGAATCTCACCCAAGCCTAAGCCCCACGCCAAGGACGGGGACAGCAGGCATGCCATCAGCATGAAGCGAGGCAGGGTCACAAACATTTCTACTCCCAGAATTCTGGTGGGCAAGCGCACAAAGTTCATTGTGCTATAGGGGCTTGGAAGCGAATTCTCACTTGCCTTTTACATAAGCCAATAACTATATCTCACTGGCATCTATTTACCAAAATCTGGGACACCGAAACTGCGTTATGCGCCGCACATTTCCGAACATTATCAGCCACCACCCAGAAATTTAGACCTCGATCACGGGTCATATCGGCCCGAATGCGGCCCACATATACCTGATCTGGGTCGACGGCCAATGTGGCCGGCGTCGGAAATTCAGCAATTGAATCCGGATCGATCACCGTCAATCCGTTCCCGCGCTGCAACACCCTGACGGCATCGGCAAGGTCGATGGGCCGCTCAAATGAGGCGTGCACCGCGAGACTATGACCGAAGAAAACCGGCACGCGCACGGCCGTGGCATTGATGGTGAGTCCAGGCAAATCGAGCACTCGGCGCGTTTCCTCCCAAAGCCTGCGCTCCTCGCGCGAGGCCCCGTTCGCCTCCAACGAGTCCACCAGCGGAATCACGTTGAAGGCGATTTGCCTGCCGAAGGCGGCCCCCTTGGCCTTTTTACCGCTCAACATGGCCACGGTTTCGCCGGCGAGCTCATCCATGGCACCCCGTCCGCTGCCCGACACCGCATGATAAGTGGCGACCTCGGCACGAACCAAACCAGCGAGCGCATGCAGCGGCTTAAGCACGGTGGCGAGCGCCACGCTGGCACTGCCGGGCAGCGCGATCAGTCCGCTCGATCCGACGCGTTCGAGCGCCTGCGGATTGACATCGGCGACCACCAAGGGCACCTCTGGGTTCATGCGAAAGGCCGCGGAGCCGTCGATGACCCAGGCGTGCGCCGCCGCGCTTTGCGCATAACGTTCCGACAAGGCCGTGCGCCCGCAGAAAAAAACCAAATCGGCCCGCGAAAAATCAAACGCTGCGACATCGCCCACGGTCAACTTCGATTCTTCATCGCTCGCGGGTGCGCCGATGGCGCGTTGATCGTCCAAGGCGTGCAGCACGGCGTGGGATATTTTTCGCGCTCGAAGCTCATCGATCACCGCCGCACCGATCAGGCTCGACGCGCCGACTATGGCGATGCGCGGTAGCGAGTTGTCACTCATCGGTGCGTAATGACAGGCGTGGCCGACACCACGTCGGCGCACTGCGCGCGGAAGCGCAAGTAGTGATCCATCAGCACCAGCGCCAACATGGCCTCGGCGATCGGCGTCGCACGGAAGCCGACGCAGGGGTCGTGGCGCCCTGTCGTGACCACTTCCACCGGCTCGCCGCGCAAATTGATGGTTTGGCCGGGCAGCGCAATGCTCGAGGTTGGCTTCAATGCCAAACTCACCACAATGTCTTGGCCTGAAGAGATGCCGCCCAAAATACCTCCCGCATGATTGCTCTTGAACCCCTGAGGAGCCATTTCATCGCGATGCTCCGAGCCGCGCTGTTCCACGGCCTTGAATCCCGCGCCGATCTCCACCCCCTTCACCGCGTTGATGCCCATCATGGCGCTCGCCAAGTCGGCATCGAGCCGCTCGAATACCGGCTCGCCCAAGCCCGGCGGCACGCCTTTGGCGATGACGGTCACCCGTGCACCGATGGAATCGCCCGCCTCGCGCATGCGCCAGATAAAATCCTCGAGCTCTGCAATGCGGTCTGGATCGGGACAAAAAAATGGATTCTCATAGGCGCTTTGCGGGTCCACAGGCGCAAGGACGATTGGACCCATCTGCGCAAGATAGCCATGAACCGTGACCTTGAGCCGCTCGCGCAAGAATTTACGCGCGATGGCACCGGCTGCCACCCGCACCACGGTTTCCCGAGCCGATGAGCGCCCGCCGCCGCGGTAGTCGCGAAAGCCGTATTTTTGCTGATACGTATAATCCGCATGCCCTGGACGAAAGCGATCCTTGATCTTCTCGTAGTCGCGCGCGCGCTGATCCTCATTCTCAACAATGAGAGCGATGGGCGTGCCTGTGGTTCTGCCTTCGAATACCCCGGACAAGATGCGCACCGTATCCGGTTCACGCCGCTGGCTGGTGTATTGAGAAGCTCCCGGCCGCCGGCGGTCCACATCCAGCTGCAAATCCGCCGCGCTGATTTCAAGTCCCGGCGGGCAGCCATCCACGATGCAACCGAGCGCGGGCCCATGACTCTCCCCAAAACTGGTTACCGTGAAAATCCGACCGAACGTATTGC
Source organism: Steroidobacteraceae bacterium (assembly GCA_036401515.1). Classification (GTDB taxonomy): domain Bacteria; phylum Pseudomonadota; class Gammaproteobacteria; order Steroidobacterales; family Steroidobacteraceae; genus Bog-1198. The sequence continues at coordinate 27,670 of DASWUU010000267.1, read as the reverse complement.
CCGCCACGCCTCAACTCTCCTTGCGCGCCAAATCCTGCGCTTTCAATACAAATACACCGCCGCCGCCCATGGCGATCCGCGGCCAGATAAAGGGCAGTCGCGGAAATGCGCGGAGTAATGCCCGTTCAGTATTGCCGACCTCCACCACCAAGATGCCCTCATCCTCCAGGTGTGATCGAGCAGTAGCCAAGATCTCCCGGACCGAATCCAGACCATCGGGGCCTGAGGCCAAACCCATCTTAGGTTCATGCCGGTATTCAGGCGGCAAGGTGCGCATCTCGGCTCGCCCGACATAGGGAGGGTTGCTCACGATGATATCGTAACGCCGGCCCGCGACGGCGCTGAAATGGTTGGAAAGCATCACCGACACCCGCTGTTGCAATCCAAGCCGACGGGTGTTGCGCCGGCAGACCTGCAATGCCGCGGGGGAAATGTCCGCGGCATCCACGTGCGCGCGGGGAAATGCCTTGGCGCAGGCCAGCGCGATAGCCCCCGACCCGGTGCCGATGTCCAGCACGCGCCGCACGCGGCGGGCTTGGATCCAAGGCACAAATCGTTGCAGCGCCAATTCGGCAATGGGTGAGCGCGGCACCAACACGCGCTCGTCCACATACAGCTCAAGCCCTGCAAAAAATGCCCGATGCGTGAGGTATGGCAGCGGCACGCGCTCATCGATGCGCCGCTGCAGCAGTTGGTTGATCCGTGCCGCAACGCGCGGCTTCAGCGGCTGATCATAGGCGCTCGCGCCTCGGCTGTGCGGGAAGCCTGCGGCATAGAAAACCAATTCCGCCGCCTCATCGCGCGCATCGGCGGTCCCGTGACCGAAATGCACGCGCGCCGCGCGAAGCGCCCGCGCGCATCGCTCGATGGCGTCCCCGACCCGGACGGGCTTGACGGCGGTGTGGGATAATCGGGGCATGGCTCGCTCTAAAGTATTGGTCCTGATGTTGTTTTGTGCCGCTGCCGGCGGCATCGCAGCGGCGCTCATTACAACCCCCAAGCCGCCGGTGGTGCTGGCAACCGGTACCTTACTCGCGCCCAGCCGCGCAATGGCGGATTTTAGCTTGATCGACCACCACGGCCGCAATTTTGGGTCGGCGAATTTGCGAGGGTCTTGGTCGTTGATGTTCTTCGGCTATACCCATTGTCCGGACTTCTGCCCGGCGACTTTGACCACATTGGCGGCTGTGGAGAAGCGCATGCGAAAAGAAGCTTCTCCCCCGCCGCCGCAGGTCATCTTCGTTTCCGTCGATGCCAAGCGAGATACCCCCGAACAGTTGGCGAAGTACGTTCCCTACTTCGATGCTGACTTTATCGGTCTGACGGCCGCCGATCAGCCATCCATCGAGGCGCTCGCCAAACGATGGGGCGTCACGGTGAGCATCCGCCCCGCCACGGACGGCAATTACACCGTGGACCACTCGGCTGCCATTTTCGTCATCGATCCGAAGGGCGATCTTGCCGCCATTCTCACGGGGCCTTTCTCAACTGATACCTTGCGAAGCGACATTAAACGCATCGTGACCGGCCGCGCATGAGCGCCGGCCGTCTTTTCGTTTGGTTGCAACATGTACTTCCGCAACACGCCCTATCGCGCCTGATATTGCGCGCCACGCGCGTGCGCTCGCCCTGGTTTAAGAATCGGCTGGTACGCGGCTTCATCAGATTCTACCCGGTCGACATGATGGAAGCACTACAGCCCGACCTCGCGGCCTTCGGCAGCTTCAACGAGTTCTTTACCCGAGCATTGAAACCCGGAGCGCGCATCATCGACCCGGATCAGAACTCGGTGGCCTGCCCGGCCGATGGTGCAATCAGCGAGGCGGGCAACATCGAGGGCGATCTGCTCCTTCAGGCCAAGGGCCGCCGCTACTCGCTCAGCGAGTTGCTGGCATCGCAGGCTTGGGCGAAAGATTTCGAAGGCGGTTCGTTTGCGACCATTTATCTTGCGCCCTTCAATTACCACCGGGTACACATGCCGGTGCGCGGGCAGCTGCGCTCGACCCTGTACGTCCCCGGGCGCCTGTTCAGCGTCAATGCCCTTACAGCCAGGCACGTGCCGAAGCTATTCGCTCGCAACGAGCGCGTGCTGACCTTGTTCGACACCGCATTCGGTCAAATGGCACTGATCCTGGTGGGAGCCCTGAATGTGGGGAGCATCTCGACCGTGTGGGCGGGCGACATTACGCCGGCCGCGCGCCGTCGGGTGACGGAGCTTCCCTCGCCGCCCATTTGGCTCGACAAGGGAGAGGAACTCGGCCGCTTCAATATGGGCTCCACGGTGATTTTGCTGTTTCAACGAGGCCATGCCCACCTAAATCCGCACCTTGAAGCCGGCACGATCGTCAGGCTCGGCCAGTCCTTAGGGACCCTGCAGTGAATTGGCGTCCGACGGCCACGCAGGCCGCCCTGCGGCGGCGCGCCGAGATGTTGCGCGCGGCACGCACCTTCTTCGAACGGCGTGCGGTGCTGGAAGTGGAGACCCCAGTGTTAAGTGCGGCCGCAGTGAGCGATCCACAGATCGAGTGCTTGGCGACACAGATCGCCGGCATGCCACACCGCGGGTACTTAAGTCCTTCGCCGGAATATGCGATGAAGCGCCTATTGGCGGCCGGGAGCGGCGATGTCTATCAAATCTGCAAAGTCTTTCGCGACGCCGAGAGCGGACGCTGGCACAACCCCGAGTTCACGATGCTCGAGTGGTATCGCATTGGCTTCGACGATACCGCGCTGATGAACGAGGTAGAGGAGCTGATCGGGCAACTGCTCTTCCCTCACCGCACCCTTCAACCCGCGGAACGCTTAACATACAGAGCTGCGATGCTGCGCCATGCCGGCGTCGATGCCTTCGATGCCAGCGAAGCCGACCTGTTGGATGCGGCAATGCGCCATGGCATCACCTGCGAGACTCAGCTTGAGCGTGATGCGAAACTCGATTTGCTGATGGGCTTGGTGGTGGGGCCTCAGCTCGGCCGCGCCCGTCCCTGCTTCGTGTGCGACTACCCCGCATCTCAGGCGGCACTCGCGCGTCTCAAGCCCGGAGCGCCGTCCGTGGCGGCGCGCTTCGAGCTGTATGTGGACGGTCTCGAGCTGGCGAATGGATTTCACGAATTGGTGCAGCCCCAAGAGCAGCGCGCGCGCTTTCTCCATGACTTGAGGCAACGGGCCGAACGCAGTCAAATTCAACCGCCGTTGGATGAGAACCTGCTGGCCGCTCTCGAGCATGGGATGCCCGAATGCGCAGGCGTCGCCTTGGGATTCGACCGGCTGGTGGCGATTGCGATCGGGGCGGATCGATTGGCCGATGCGCTGTCGTTCAGCATCGACAACGCTTAGCGTGGTCCGGAGCCCTTGAGCTTTAGCCTTTGCCGCGCGACAAGTACTCGCCCGTGCGGGTATCGATGCGCAGTATTTCACCCTCATTGATGAACAGCGGGACGCGCACCATTGCCCCGGTTTCGAGCTTCGCGGGCTTCGAGCCTCCGGTCGCGGTATCGCCCCGCACGCCGGGATCGGTCTCGACCACTTTGAGTTCCATGTGCGCCGGGGGAGTGACTTGAAGAGGCACGCCATTCCACAGCGTGACGACACAGATGGTGCCGTCCTTGAGCCACTGAGCGCCATCACCGACCGCCTGTTTGGATGCGGTGAGCTGCTCGAAGGTATCGGGCACCATGAAGTGGAAGAAATCCCCGTCGCTGTACAGATATTGCATATCGGTATCGACAACGTCGGCCGCTTCGACGGTATCGCCGGACTTCCAGGTGCGTTCTATCGTGCGCCCGGTCTTGAGGTTGCGGACCCGCACCCGGTTGAATGCCTGACCCTTGCCGGGCTTGACCATCTCATTCTCGACAATCGCATAGGGATCGCCGTCAATGAGAATCTTCAGGCCGGCTTTAAATTCGTTGGTGCTGTAGTTAGCCATCGAAGGCCTCGAGTTGAAGGGCGCGTATCATAGCCGCAAGTCAAGGGTTGTGGCCAGCCGGCCAGCCGCCTAAGAATACCTCGCCTTGACGCCTGTCCCAGAATGGCCGGATTTTAGGTGTTACACTTTGCCGCCAATTTTATGAGGATTTTGCCAGGTGAGCGAACAGGGGGCGGTTCCGATGATTGTCATGACGAGGTCCCAGGATCACGTCGAGGCCATCAACAGCACACTGCGCAAAGCTGGCCACCCAGTGCACTGTACTTGGCTGCCCGACGCCAGCGACTTAGGCGACGCCCTCACCCAGCTCAATCCCGAGATGCTGCTCGTGTTCATAGAAGAGCTCAGCGTGGATTTGGCTTCCATCATGAAGGTGAAGCAACAGAACGCGCCGGGCATGCCGGTGCTGGTGGTGCGCGAGAGCGTCGATGAGACGGCGATTGCCGAGGCGATGCGCCTCGGCTGCCAGGATGTCGTCACGCTCGCCAACCGAAGCCGTCTGCAATCGGTCGCCAGCCGGGAGCTGCGCTCGCATCGACTGGAGCGGGCACTCTCGACGACGCTTTCATCGGCGCGCGAATATCGAGAACAGCTGCAAAACTTTCTGGAAGGCTCCGCGGATGCGATTACACACGTGCAGGAAGGCATCATCGTCGATGCGAATCGCGCGTGGCTCGAATTGTTCGGCTACTCCGAAAACGATGCCCTGAACGGCACACCGCTCATGGATCTGTTCGAGCAGGAGACGCACCCCGCGCTCAAGGGCGCGCTGGTGGCCTGCTTACAGGGCAAGTGGGAGGGCCACGGCTTAAAGGTGCAGGCGTTGCTGTCGGATGGCTCGAGTCTGGCGCTCGAGCTGGTCCTGACGCGCGCCGACTACGAGAACGAACCTGCGGTGCGCATCGCCATCTCGGCATTGCATAAAAAAGACCGCGATCTGGAAGTGCAGCTCGCCGAGGCGGTCAAGAACGATGCCACGACTCAATTTCTGCAGCAGCGTTATTTGATCGCCGCGATGCTTGAGCGCGCCGCGCAGAACATGAAGGGCGGCGTGCGCCAGATCGCGCACTTGAAGCCCGACCGCTTCGTCGATATTCAGCATTCCATCGGTGTCATCGCGAGCGAGGATTTCATGGCGCAGCTCGCAGAGCTGCTGCGTTCGCAAATGACCAGCACGGATTTGTGCGGGCGGTTCGGCGGCAACGGCATTCTCGTGATGCTGGATCGCGGCACCGCGAAAGACGTGGAAACTTGGGCTGAGAACATTGCCAAGCGCGTGCATGCCCATGTGTTCGTATTCGATGATAAGACCTTGTCCGCGACCGTGACTGTAGGCTTGGGGTTACTGCCCCCAACCAACCCCGATGTGGGGGCCGCGATCACCGACGCGGTGAGCGCCACTCGGCGGGGACGCGAGCTGGGCGGCAACCAAATGTACGTGGTGGACAAATCCGACACCGATACCCGGGTGCAGGCGTATGACAAGATCTGGGTGAGGCACATCAAGAGCGCTCTGATGGAAAATCGCTTCCGTCTGGTGCAGCAGCCGATCGCCAGCTTGCTCGGCGAGGACAAAGGCATGTTCGATGTGCTGGTGCGCATGCTCGATGAACAGGGCAACGAAGTGCTGCCGGCCGAGTTTATTGCCGCGGCCGAGCGCAACGATTTGATGAAGAACATCGATCGCTGGGTGGTGGGCGCCTCGATGTCATTCGCCGCAAATCGCAAGGCCTCCTGCATCTTCGTGCGCCTCTCGAAGGACACCGTGCTCGACAAGACTTTGCTGCCGTGGCTCGACACGCAGCTCAAGTCGCTGAAAATCGAACCCAAGCGTCTCTGCATGCAGGTGACCGAAGAACTTGCGAATCAGTACGTGCGACCCACCAAGGAGCTGGCCGAGAGCTTGCACAAGCTCGGCTTTCGCTTCGCGCTCGAGCACTTCGGCACGGGGCGCGACCCCTTAAAGCTGCTGAACGACATCGAAATGAACTTCATCAAGGTCGACGGTTCCTTGATGCAGGGGCTGTCCACTAATCAAATCCAGCAGCAACGCGTCAAGGGTCTGGTCGAGGCCGCGAAACGCAAAGGCATCGAAACGGTCGCCGAGCGCGTCGAGGACGCCAATACCATGGCCGTGCTGTGGCAGCTGGGCATCGAGTTCATTCAAGGCTATTTCGTGAACGCTCCAGAGGAGGTCACGATGTCGGGCGAGCGTTAGCACGCTCAAGGTGGGGCCGATACTTCGAGCCGATCGACCTGCTTGTAAGCGCGTGAGAACCTTTGACGACGCTGGCCCTTCTTGTCCTGGAACTGTTTGAGTTCCTCGAACTTGAGCTTCATCGGCGCGCTGTTGCCGCTGTAAATGGTCAAGATTTCTCCCGGCGAAACCACCGCCATTGCCACCAAGTACTCGTCGCGATCGGCGGACTTCTTGCCGGGAATTCCATAAAGATTTTGTCCCTTCCCCGCGCTCATTTCCTCGATTTGGCTCACGGGCAAGGCCAACACTTCACCATCGTTGTTGACGAATACGGCGAGCGCCGCCGGGTTATTCAAGGGCTGCGCGGGCAAGACCAGCGCATTTTCCGGCACCTTCAGCACCGATTTGCCCTTCTTGTTGCGGGCATACATTTCTTTTAAGCGCACGGCGAATCCGTAGCCCGCATCGCTCGCCAGCAGCCACACCTCATCGGGCTCGCCGATCAGCACGGCGGCAAACGTTGACCCGTCGGGCGGATCGACCGTGCCGGAGAGGGGCTCGCCGTAACCGCGGGCCGCGGGCAGCTGATGGGCGTCCAAGCTGTAGGCGCGCCCCGTGGAATCGACGAATACCGCCTGCTGCAAATTGCGCCCCTTGGCGGAAGCCTGATACTCATCGCCGCTCTTGTAGCTCAAGGCGCGCGCATCGATGTCATGTCCTTTGGCCGCGCGCACCCAACCGAGGCGCGACAGCACGACGGTGGTCGGTTCGCTGGTGAGCAATTCCGTTGCGGAAATCGCCTGCGCCGCTTCGCGTTCCACCAATCGGGTGCGCCGTTCGTCGCCGAATTCTTCCGCGTCGCTGACAAGCTCCTCGCGCACCAGCTTGGTGAGCCGCGCCTTGCTTTTCAAGATCTTTTCGATCTCATCGCGCTCTTCGGCGAGCTTTTTTTGCTCGTCCCGGATTTTCATCTCCTCGAGCTTCGCCAAGCGCCGCAATTTGGTCTCCAGAATCTCTTCGGCTTGCTCGTCGGAGAGCTTGAAGCGCTTGATGAGCTTGGGCTTGGGCTCATCCTCGGTGCGCACGATGCGGATCACCTCATCGAGATTCAAGTAGGCGATCAGCATGCCGTCGAGGATGTGCAGCCGCGCATTGAGCTTCGCCAGCCGATGATTGAGGCGGCGGCTTACCGTGGACTTGCGAAACTCCAGCCATTCCAGCAGCAGCTCCTTCAAGCCCATCACCCGCGGACGCCCGTCGAGCGCGATGACATTGATGTTCACGCGGTAATTGCGCTCAAGATCGGTGGTAGCGAACAGGTGCGCCATCAATCCGGGGATGTCCACGCGGTTCGACTTCGGCACTACCACCAAGCGCGTCGGGTTCTCGTGATCCGACTCGTCGCGAATGTCCTCAACCATGGGCAGCTTCTTCTGCTGCATTTGAGCGCCGATCTGCTCCAGCACCTTCGCGCCGGAGACCTGGAAGGGCAGCGCATCGATCACGATTTCCCCATCCTCGATTTCATACGTCGCGCGAGCCTTGAAGCTGCCCGACCCGGTGTCGTACATTTGCACCAGCTCATCGCGCGGCGAGACGATCTCCCCGCCGGTCGGCAAATCCGGCCCCTTGACGTGCGCCATGATCTTACGGGTGCTCAAATCCGGATCGTCGAGCAACGCGACGCAGGCTTTGACTACTTCACGCAGATTGTGCGGCGGGATATCGGTGGCCATGCCCACCGCAATGCCAGAGCCGCCATTCAGCAACAGATTCGGCACACGCGCCGGCAGCATCGTGGGTTCCTCTAGCGACCCATCGAAATTCGGGGCCCAGTCCACCGTGCTCGCTGCCAGCTCTTGCAGCAGCAAATCGGCATAGCGGGTGAGCCGCGATTCGGTGTATCGCATCGCCGCGAAGGATTTCGGATCATCCGTCGAGCCCCAGTTTCCCTGCCCATCGACTATGGGGTAGCGATACGCGAAATCCTGCGCCATGTGCACCATGGCCTCGTAGCAGGCCGAGTCGCCATGCGGATGGAACTTGCCGATCACATCGCCGACGGTTCGCGCGGACTTCTTGTGTTTCGCGCCTGCCGCCAGCCCAAGCTCGCTCATTGCATACACGATCCGGCGCTGCACCGGTTTCAGTCCGTCGCCTAAGTGCGGCAGCGCTCGGTCCAGGATGACGTACATCGAATAATCCAGGTACGCGCGCTCGGCAAATGCCTTCAACGGTTCTCTTTCGACGCCCTCGAAATTGAGTTCTTGATCTTTCATGACCTAAAGCGCGCTAGATTTGCGCGAGGTTGCCCTTGCTCTCGAGCCACTCGCGCCTATCTCCGGCGCGCTTTTTCGCCAGCAACATGTCCATGAGCTGGTCCGGGCTGTCTTTGGCATCGATGGTCATCTGCACCAGGCGGCGCGTTTGCGGCGCCATGGTCGTTTCGCGCAACTGTAGAGGACTCATCTCACCCAAGCCCTTGAATCGCGTCACGACCGGCTTGGTGCGCGGACTCTCCGCGGCAATTCGCTTCAAGGTCTTTTCGCGCTCCGCCTCATCGAGCGCATAGATCACTTCTTTGCCGGCGTCGATGCGGAACAACGGCGGCATGCAGACATAGATATGCCCGGCCACCACCAAGGGGCGGTAGTGACGCAGGAATAATGCGCACAGCAAGGTCGCGATGTGCTGCCCGTCGCTGTCCGCGTCCGCCAGAATGCAAATCTTGTGATAGCGCAGTCCTGACAGGTCGCTCGCGGCCGGATCGACGCCGATCGCGATACTGATGTTATGCACTTCTTGGGACTGCAGCACCTCACCGATGTCCGCTTCCCACGTATTTAAGATCTTCCCGCGCAACGGCATGATGGCCTGGGTCACCCGGTCGCGGGCCTGTTTCGCTGATCCGCCGGCGGAATCGCCTTCCACCAAGAACAATTCGCCTCGGGCCGGGTCTTGGCTGACGCAGTCGGCGAGCTTCCCCGGCAAAGCAGGCCCCGAGACGATGCGCTTGCGCGCTACCTTCTGACTGTCTTTGAAGCGTTGCTGCGCATTGGCGATCGCCAGCATGGCGATTTTCTCACCCTGATCCGAATGCTGATTGAGCCATAGGGCAAAGGCGTCCTTGATCGCGCCTTGCACGATTCCGGCCGACTCGCGCGACGATAATTTTTCCTTGGTCTGACCGGCGAATTGCGGCTCGCGCATTTTCATCGATAGCACGAAGCTCACACCGTCCCAGACATCCTCCGGAGTCAGCTTCAAGCCACGCGGCACCAGGTTGCGGAATTCGCAGAATTCCCGCACGGCATCGGCAGCGCCGGTGCGCAGGCCATTGACGTGCGTGCCGCCTTCGACCGTGGGAATCAAATTCACGTAACTTTCCGTGACGCTGTGCTCCGAGTCCAACACCCAGGCAAATGCCCAATCCAACGCGCCGCCCTCGATGTCGCGTTTGCCGTAGAAAGTTTCGGCCGGCAGCCACTCGCCCTTTCCCAGCTCTTCTGCGAGGTATTGATGCAAGCCGCCGGTGTAGAACCATTCATCTTTCTCGCCGGTGTTCTCATTGCTGAGCGTCACCCGCAAATTCGGACACAAAACGGCCTTCGCCCGCAAAACTTGCTTGAGCTTAGGAACAGCGAACTTATCGGTATCGAAATACTTCGGGTCCGGCCAGAAGCGCAGCGTCGTGCCGGTTTTGGATTTTGGAACATCGCCGACCACCTCGAGCTTGGAGGTCGCCTTGCCGCCGGCGAAGCTGATGTTGTATTCCTTGCCGCCGCGCCGCACCCAGCACTCCAAATGCTTGGAAAGCGCGTTCACAACCGACACACCAACCCCGTGCAATCCGCCGGCATGCTGGTAACTGTTGTCGTTGAATTTCCCTCCCGCGTGCAGACGAGTCAGGATCACCTCGACGCCGCTCATTTTCTCCTTAGGATGAATGTCCACCGGCATGCCGCGGCCATCATCCTCGACCTGCAAGGATCCATCCTTGAACAGCGTCACCGCAATATTCTTGCAGTAGCCATTGATCGCTTCATCAACGCTGTTGTCGATCACTTCGTGCGCTAGATGATTCGGCCGCGTGGTATCGGTGTACATGCCGGGCCGCCGCCGCACCGGATCCAAACCGCTCAATACCTCGATGTCGGAGGCCGTATAAGACGATGCCATCAGATACCTCATCTTGGAAGGCGGCGAAGTTTAGCATGCGCCGCGCCGCTAGATCGCTGGCACCCGATGGCCGATTCGGCTATCGTCGCTGCATGGGAATCGCAAATTCGCAAAACATGATTCGCACCATCCCGGTGCTGCCGCAACCCTACGGCGTGCGCGTGCGGCTGCGCCAGGGCGATCCATTCGCCAAGCTGGTCGGTGCGGACTGGCAGAAAACCCATTGGTTCTTTACCGCAGCCGAGCGCGACCGGGTGCTCGAGGACATGTCCCGCAAGCACGAATATTCTCGGATCGGGGACCAGCCGGCGCTGGTATTCGAGAAGGTGGAGAAACTCGGCGAAAGCCGCAGCTTCTGACGCTTTAGAACGTTCGCCCGAGGAACAAATAGTACGCGCTGTGCCCGGCCGTGTCGTAACCGGAGCCTAAGTACACGGGACCCAAGAACGTATCGAACGCCAGGAACAGCGAGGCGTCCTTGTGCGTGGAGCCGAAACTCGCATCGCCGCGCTGCTGCCACACGTTGCCCATTTCGAAGGACATGCCGACGTAGGCGGGAAACTCGAAAAATCCCTCGCCCCCCCGGCCGATTTTGCGAAAATAAATCGTGCGTGCAATCGCATAATTGGAGCCAAACAAAGAGATTGGCGCAAGACCCGACAGGTTGAAAAACCCGCCGAGCGAAAACAACTCCGGCACGGCGGTTGGCTTGATGTTGCCGCCCACTACGCTGCCGGCGGAAGTCCAAAACAAAAGCGTGTTGCGTCCTCTCGAACTCGCCGTGAGCCAATCGAGCTGCACCTTGTCGTAGGCATCGTCCCCGCCCAGATTGGCGCGATTGGCGTCCCACTGGAATGTGAATTGCTGCCCGCTGCGGGGAAAATGCAGATTATCGAGACGATCGTAGCTGAACTTGAAGAATAACTCACCGATGTTGTAATTCTGAACCACGAGATTCGGATCGCCCAACCGCACACGCGTCGCACCGTTCGTGCGGTGAAATCCGGCGCGTATCTCGCCCCAATTTCCGAGGGTGCGTCCGATGTCGAGGTCCGCTTCCGCCTCTCGATCGCGGTAATCGGCAATCAGGTCATCCTTGGTATAAAGTTGCAGATCCCTCGCCTGCACCTGCAGTCTTGGCGCCACGAACCAAGTGCGCTCGGCATTGAGGGGCTGGTAGAACTCGCTCGCCACCTTGGGATCGCTGCCGATTTGAACGTCGGTCACGAGCTCTGCGCCCAAGTCGTCGAGTTCGGTCAAGATGAATCGCGCCGCGGCATTGTAGCGGCTGTTGCCTTGGAAATTATCTGCTAAGTTCAAGCCGAACCGTATGTAATTGGGGCCCCAAGACTTTCGCCGGGCCCGCACCTCGAGGCCGCTCTGCTCATCGGCACCCTCGCCTTGATCGACGAGGGCATAATCGAGCGTCTCGAAATTTCCCAGTCCATAGAGTTCGGTGATGCGTGTGCCGACCGCATTGATGTCCAAGGGCTTGCCCACCAGCGGCTGCATCTCCGCCATGATGGTTTTCTCGTAGCGGCTGGATTGCTTATCGACGCGCACGAACCGGAGAGGAGGCAAACCGGGCTCTCGGGACGCGCGACGCACCAGATAATCGAGATAAGCGCCGTCGCCGACGCTCAATGGGTCGAGCCTCGCAAGCATGGTCCGCGCTGCATTCTCGCCCGCAACGATAGTCGAATTGGCCGCCGTGAAGTCCGTGGAGCTCGCCGGTCCGAGCTGAGGCTCGATCAAAATGTCGGATGAGCCTAAGGTGGCTCGTTGTCGATCCGCATCCTTACGCACCAAAATCGCCAACATTTGGTTGGTGATCTCCAAGGCCGAATCCAAGGCGGCCCGCGTCTGCAGCGGAAAGCTCACGTCGGAGACTATGAGAATATCCGCGTGCATTTGGCGCGCCACATCGATGGGCAAATTCTCCGCGAGTCCTCCATCGACCAACAAGCGGCCCTGGGTTTCGACGGGCGCGAAAACGCCGGGCGCCGAGATGCTCGCGCGCATGGCGATGGCGAGATCGCCCTTGTCCATCACCACCGCATCGCCGGTGAGCAAGTCCGTGGAGACGGCACGAAAGGGCGTGGGCAGCAGATCGAAATTGGTGCTGTTGCTGAACGGCAGCGTGAGCTGACGCAGCGTTTCCTGAAGCTTTTGTCCTTGAATGAAGCCCTTCGGCAACAGAATTTGGCCGTGCTTCAAGCCTAAGGGCAGGCGAACCAGAAAGTTGCGGTCATCTTGCTTGCGCCTGAAGGCGAGATCCCGGCGCGGAGGTGCGTCGCGGAAAGCCTCCTGCCAGTCCACCGAACGCATGGTGGACTCGATTTGCGCGGCCGTCATGCCGCTCGCGTACAAGCCCCCGACCACGGCGCCCATGCTGGTGCCGGCAATACAATCGATGGGTATTTTCATTTCCTCGAGTATCTTCAAGACGCCGATGTGCGCCATGCCGCGCGCACCGCCGCCCGACAGCACGAGGCAAATACGGGGCCGAATCTGGGGTGCCGCAGCCGGCTGCTCCGCGGCACACGCAAATTGGTAGCTCGCGGCAAACGCGCAGGCCAATCCAAGTTGTGCGGCGAGCTTCCCCATGATGGGGAGACAGTTTAGAGGACTACGTCGATACTGGAAGCGGTAAAGGTGCTGGTGGTGGGATTGAAGAACCCTCTTGCCACTAACTGAGTCGCCGCGGTGCTGGCCAAGGTTGTATTCAACTGCGTCACGAAAGCAGCGAATCCGTTGAATGACTGGATGGCGGCAACGGCGCTTTCGCTGATGGCGCCCGGTCCCACGGAAAATACCGGCGCGAACAAGGGCAGGCCATTCGACGCCGGCGCCGCTGCGGCCGAAACGATGGTCGGATTGGTACTCAAGGTCGCGATGTTGACGCTGTCGGCGCCGATCCGAAGCGTACCGCTGCCGAAGGCTGCGTTGGCCAGGTTTATCGTCAAGCCCGAGGCGGTCGCGGTGGCGAACGGCGTGGTAGTTCCGGTGCCGGTCCAAATGACTTGCAAGGTTGCGGGTTCGGTCGCTTCCGAATTGACCGCTTCGGCGATGAAATCCGGCGGCGCCTTGCCAAACGGACTGGTGTAGCCGTCGATCCACAGCGGATCACCGGGCGCGGCAGTCGGCAGGGTGAGCGCTCCGGTGTCAACCACATAATTGGCCGCAGTGGGATCTTGCGCCGTGCTCACGCCATTGCCGGCAAAGTTATATACGGTCGCAGGCCAATTGTTGATCGCCTGCAGGTTCAAGTCCAAGGTGCCGGCCGCGGAGGAGACCAGCGTGCCAAACAGCTCGGTCGACTGAAGGCGCACTGAACCCGTATTCGTCGCTGACGACCCGGTGGCATCGAGCATGGTCACGTTGGCCGCCGACAGCGAATAAAGGCCGCGAGCCGTAATGTGCTGGCCCACGGAAATCGAGTTGTAATTCAAGGCCCCCAATGTAGAGATGCCATCGGCGGTAACCAGGGTGCTGGGTCCCACGGTCACTTGCGAGTCCAGGTTTTCGTACTGGACGACTTGCGAAAGGTTCACAAACAGCGTGGCGCCGCGCACGGTGAGCACATTTCCGTTGCGTGCGATCACATCGCCTTCCAAGCCCGAAGTATAGAAATCCTCGAGCGTACTGCCGGCGACCACATAGACAGAATGGAATATCCCGGCGTTGACGCCGGCGGCCGGGGTGGTCGTCGGCTCGAAGGTGGTGAAGGCGGCAGTCTCGGTGGACCCCGCCGAGGTCTGCGACAACTGTGTCAAGCCCGAGCTGCCGACGTAGGTGGTCCCACCAAGGGTGTAAATGGTACTGGCGCTGTTGAATAGCGAAAGCGTGCCCAGGCTATTCACTTCGTCGAAGAAGGGCCGCACGACCGTCGTGTACGTGCCGATGTTCACATTCGAATTGATCAACGGGCCGCGCACGCGGATCAGCTTGGTATCCGAGGCGGTCGTGGAAACCGACATGAATGGCTTGACGGTGACGGTAGGCGGACTGGTGGTCAGGTCGATCTTATTGGATCCGTTGAGGTCAAAGCCGAAGGCCAGACGAAGTGCGTTGCTGGTGTTGAGAGTGGGCTGTAAAGTCAGTCCATTGGCAGGATCAAAATTCACCGTGACGGCAACGGTGGTCGGCGTCGCGCCCGACGGATCCTTGATGGTCGCCTTCACCGGCACTCCGTTCTGCAGGACGGAGATCTGCGCGTTGGTGTAATCCAACGTGATGATGGCAGAGGTATAGGTATCGACCGGCAGACTCGCCGTCGCCCACAGTTCCGAGATACTGGTGAGCTTGGTCAAGTCGACGGTTTCGGGCACCGCGATTGCGGTCACTGAACCGTCGGCCTTACCGATCATAACGACCGAGTCGATCGTGACCAAGTAGCTGGTGAATTGCCCCGCATCATCGGAGGTGGTCAAGCTGGTCCACGCGACGCCGAACCCGCTATCGATGTTGTGGTTGTGACAGCCCGCGGCAAGCAGCCCCACTGTGCACGCGCCGAGCCAAATGGCCAACTTGCAAGCCTTATTCTTAAACGATGAATGCACTACAGATTCCAATTTTGGGTGGGCTTTGAGGATTAAGGGTGCGTAGAATAAAGACTTTCGAGGCTTTGCGCGCAGCAAAGTTCCATTGCGGCGCCTTATGCGCCCATCGGGCGCGGCACTTGCTGGGTAATACAGTGGATATTGCCCCCGCCGAGCAACACCTCGCGAGTGCTCACCCCCACGATACTGCGGGTTGGGAACAAGCGTGTGAGCACGCGGATGGCCGCCGCATCGCTGCGCTTGCCATATAAGGGCATTACCACGCGCTTGTTGGCGATATAGAAATTGACGTATGAGGCCGGCAAACGGTCGCCAGGCCGGCGCGGATGACTGCCCTCGTGCTGATCGATGCCGGCGGCTTCCTCGGCCGTCATGAATAAGGGTTCTGGCTGATGGATTTTGTGGACGTTTAAGCGTCGGCCGCGCGCATCCTTGGCGTGCCGCAGGCGCTGATAAGCATCGTGGGAAATCTCGAATTGCGGATCCGAGCGATCGTCCGTCCAGGTCAGAGCCACGTTCGAGGGGCCGGTGAAGCAGGCCAATTCATCGATGTGGCCGTCGGTCTCGTCGCGGTAAACCCCTTTATTGAGCCAAATCACCGTGCTGACCGACAGATAGCGGCGCAAATATTCTTCGATGTCCTTGCGAGACAGCTGCGGATTACGATTTGGATTGAGCAAGCACTCTTCCGTGGTCAAGCAGGTGCCTTGACCGTCCACGTGAATCGCGCCGCCTTCCATGATCAACGAGGGGGAATATCGATCCGCACCTTCCAGTTCGATGACCTTTTGCGCGACTTCATCGTCGCGGTCCCATGGAAAGTACAGGCCCCCTTGAAGCCCCCCCCACGCGTTGAACGTCCAGTCGATACCGCGCCGACGTCCCTTGTTGTCGATGACAAACGTGGGGCCGCAGTCTCGCATCCAGGCATCGTTGCTGGTCACTTCAACGACGCGGATTTTTTCCGGCAAACGCGCGCGCGCATTCTTGAACTGCGCGGCTGATACGCCGACCGTTACGGGCTCACCGCCTGCGATCGCCGCGGCGACCGCCGCGAAGGCCGCCTGCGCCGGCTTGGCCCCGAGGCGCCAATTGTCCGGTCGCTCAGGCCATAGCATCCAGCAGCCCGAGTGCCGTTCGAACTCTGCGGGCATGCGAAAGCCGTCCTTCGCGGGCGTTGATAGAAGTGTGCGCAATGCGGGTCTCCGGTCGCGCATGCTAGCATTGCGGCTGCATTTACAGGAGCAGAGGAATGTCAGAAGCCAAGCCGGTCCCCATGAACATCCCAGTCGGGGGCCAGAAAATCAGCATTTCCAACGGCAAGTTGAACGTGCCCGATCAACCCATCATTCCCTTCATCGAGGGCGACGGCACCGGTCGCGACATCTGGCGGGCGAGCGTGCGTGTGTTCGACGCGGCGGTACAAAAAGCGTACGGCGGCAAGCGCAAGATTCATTGGATGGAAATCTTTGCCGGCGAGAAAGCCAACAAGAACTACAACTCGTGGCTGCCGGATGAAACTGTGGCTGCATGCCGGGAATACTTGATCTCAATCAAAGGCCCGCTCACGACGCCGGTTGGCGGCGGAATTCGTTCTTTGAATGTGGCTTTGCGCCAACTGCTCGACCTGTACGTATGCTTGCGGCCGGTACGCTGGTTCAAGGGCGTGCCCTCTCCCGTCAAGACGCCGGAGAAAGTCGACATGGTCATCTTCCGTGAGAATACGGAAGACATCTACGTGGGCATTGAATTCGAGCAAGGCTCGGCCGAATGCAAAAAGTTTCTCGATTTATTCAAGCAGAATTTTCCCAAGCAATACGCCAAGATCCGCTTTCCGGAAACTTCGGCCATCGGATTGAAGCCCGCCTCGAAGGAAGGTACCGATCGTCTGTTTCGTGCCGCGGTGAAGTACGCCATCGACAACAAGCGCAAGAGCGTGACCATCGTGCACAAGGGCAACATCATGAAATTCACCGAGGGTGCATTTCGAGCCTGGTCCTACGAGCTGGCGGAGAGAGAATTCGCGGCGCAAGTGTTCACCTGGGAGCAGTGGGAACGCATCAAGGCTGACCAGGGCGAAAAGGAAGCGAATGCGCAAATGGATGCCGCCAAGAAGGCCGGCAAAGTCATCATCAAGGACGCGATCGCCGACATCACGTTGCAGCAAGTCCTCACCCGTCCGGATGAGTTTGATGTGGTGGCGACGATGAATCTAAACGGCGACTATTTATCGGACGCCTTGGCCGCGCAAGTCGGCGGCATCGGCATCGCCCCAGGCGGCAACATCAACTATATGACAGGACATGCGGTCTTTGAGGCCACCCATGGAACGGCACCGAAGTACGCGGATCTCGACAAGGTCAATCCTGGATCCGTCATTCTGTCAGGGGAAATGATGTTCAGGTACATGGGGTGGCTGGAAGCCGCGGACGCCATTATCGGCGCCATGGACAAGTCGATTGCGCAAAAAACGGTTACCTACGATTTCGCCCGGCTGATGCCTGGAGCGACCGAGGTCAAGTGCAGCGAGTTCGGCGATATCCTGATTAAAAACCTGTAGGCCGCAATAGCGCGCAGGCGCCCGTCAGGGATCAGCGCGCGGCGGCGACTTTTAATTGCCCTGGTATCTTCACGCCGGGCATCGCCACACCGGGCATCGCCACGCCGGGCGTCGACAGGCCAGGCGCGGCGGAACGTTGCTTCAAAATATCGAAGGCAGCGATTCGGTAGGCTTCGCTCATGGTGGGAAAATTAAATATCTGCTCGATAAAAAAGTCCGCTGTAGAGGCTGTCGCGATGGCCGCCTGGCCCAAGTGGACCAATTCGGTAGCGCCCTCGCCCAACACCTGTACGCCGAGCACCCGTCCGCTGCCCCGATCGCACAGCAAGGTCAAAAATCCGTTCGGTTCTCCGGCAATATGCGCTCGGGCCACTTCGCTGAAATCGGCTCGGCCGATGAGCACGTCCATTTTTTTAAGAACAGCCTCGGTTTGCGAGATTCCAACGCATGCGATCTCGGGAATCGTGTAGACCCCGGAGGGGACTAGGCTCGTGAGGGCCGGCGGCGGCAAGCCCAACGCCACCAGTGCGGCGCGCCGTCCCTGATCGGCAGCCGCGCAGGCAAGTGCCGGCGGGCCGATGGCATCGCCGGCGGCAAATATTCCCGGAATATTGGTTTCGAAGGCATCGTTGACCTGCACCGTGCCGCGAGAGCTAATGTTCAATCCGAGCCGCTCCAGGCCAATACCGTCCAGATTGGCAACTCGGCCAAATGCCGCCAGCACGAGGTCGGAGGTCAAGGTTTCGCCGCCGCGCAAGTCCACCTCGACCTGCGAGAACCCGTCGAAGCGCGCACCGATGACTTCCGAGCCGCCGCAGTATTCGCCGCCCATGGCGCGAAAAGCGGATAGAAAGCCGGCACGCAGCGGCGGATCCAAGAATCCCAAAGGTTCCGCCGGTTTGTCGAGCATGGTAACCGTGCAGCCCAGCGCTGCAAAAATGGACGCGTATTCGCAGGCGATCACGCCGCTGCCCAACACCAGCATGGAGCGGGGTATGTACGGCAAACTCAAAATGGAGTCGCTGTCGACAATGTGTTCATGGTCCACTTCAATGGCAGGCACATGCCGCGGACGCGAGCCGGTGGCGAGCACGATGCGCGGCGCCTTGAGCACCCGGCGCGAACCATCCAAATGCTGCACCTCGATGCGGTGTGCCTCCAAGAAAACGGCTTTGCCTTTGATCAACTCCACGCCGTTGCGCTTGAGCTGCGCAAGCAGGTAGCGATCTTGCGCAGCGATCACGACATCAACGCCGTGCAGCAGCGCCGACAAGGGCGCATCGCCGCGCAACTCGACGGCAAGCGAAGAGGCGCTGCCCTGCATGCGCCGATAGCGAAGCGCCTGTTCGCGCAAAGCCTTGCTGGGTATGGTGCCGGACAACAGGCACGAGCCGCCGACCTGGGGCTCGCGCTCGATCACAGCTGCACGATAGCCGGCCTTCGCGGCCTGAATGGCGGCTTTCTGACCGGCCGGACCGGAGCCAATGCAAAGGAGGTCGAATTCGGCGCTTTGCACTATAGGCCCGCCAAGCTCAACACATGATCGCGTTTTGACAGCATCGCGCGCCGGTCTTCCGGAAAGACGCCGAGTTGTTCGAACACGGCGTCCTCGATGACCACTGTTTCGTTGAGAAGTTGCGGATAAATGGTGTGGGTGGCCAACAGGTGCGCCGCATGCACGGTGCCTGCAAGATCGCTGTGGCTGGAATTTTTGTAATCGCGCCAATCGCTCGCCGCGCCCTGGACGTCTTCCGGCAAACACCAATTGCTCATCAACATGCGTCCGAAGCGCGGCTCGAATTCGATCACGAGATCAGAAAAACTTTTCGAGTCCATCACGGTGCGTTGCCGAATCTCGAAGCCGGAGAGTATTTTCAAAGCCAACGCCGCGCCGCTGCGATGCATGAGTGCTGCGAGGAAAGCGCTCTCGACATGCTTGCGCCGTTCTCGGGCAATCTCCTTGGCCCAGAGTCCTGCCAACCAGGCTTCACGCCACAGTTCTTCGGATTCGGGTTGATGGCCTGGAGCGGTGAACACTTCGCCGCGCAACATGACCGCCATCCCAATGTTGCGAACCTCGGCCACGCCTAGCCACGACACCGCCTGCTGCAAAGACACAATGGGCGAGCGCGCCCGCAATGCCGCCGAGTTCGCCACCCGCATGATCTCGCCGGCCAGTGCAGGGTCGGATTGAATGAGGCGCGCCAGTTGCGCCGCATCGGTCGCTTGATGCGCGGTGAGCTGCGCGAGCTGCGCGCAAACCTGAGGCATCGGCGCAATGCTTTGCGGGCTCGCCAAGGATTCTCCCAAGTAAGCATGGGCCGCCTGGGAATGCAAAGCGGGAACTGCGGATTGAAGACTCACTTCTGGCACCTTTCACGACGTTCTTGTCGACCTCCTTTCAGATCGGCATGGTTGCGCGATGCTTGAGTAAAGGTGCCTTTATGTAAAGTACAGTTATGTCAAATCATTCGAATGCGTCCCCGAGCGCCTGCGCCAAATCGTCCTTTAAGTCCCCTATATCTTCCAATCCGATCGACAGGCGCACCGTGCCCTTTCCAACCAGCGATTGCGCGCGCTGTTCCGCCGTGTAAGTGCCGCCGTGCAAGAGCTGGGGCGGCATCACCAGCGATTCGGTCGAACCCACGCTGGCCGCGATTGAAAACAGTTTCAGCGACTCGGCGAAGCGCCCCCCTTGGCTATAACCGCCATCCAAGTCAAAGCTCACCACGGTGCCGAAGTCTTTCATCTGACGGCGCGCCAAACCGTGCTGCGGATGGCCGGGCAGACCCGGATAGTGCACGCGCGACACCCGCGGATGCTGGAGCAAAAACTCACTGACGGACAGCGCGTTCGCACACTGCCTCTCGTAGCGCAGAAAATACGTGCGCATGCCCCGCTGAATCAAGAATGCCGCATGCGGATCGAGCGCCGCGCCCATCGGTCCGATGTCTTTGCGCATGGCGGCGATGAGCTCGCTGCGAGCGATGATCGCGCCGCCCATGACATCGCCATGGCCGGACGCGTACTTGGTGAGGCTGTGCAAGTAGATGTCGATATCGTAATCGCCATGGTTATGAAAGCCCGCGAAGGTATTGTCGAGCACCGTCAAACATCCGGCCGCCCGCGCATGCGCAGTCAAATGCTCAATATCCGCAATCTTCGTGATGGGATTGGTAGGACTTTCGAAAATCACCAGGCGCGTCGGCGTACCGTTCAGCACCCTTTCGATACCCGGCTTATCCTCGATCGAGATCATGCTGTGATTAACGCCGAACTTGGCCAGCAGATGCTGCACGATGTAGCGCGTGGGACCATAAGACTCGACGAACAGCAGCACGTGATCGCCCGTCTTGCACAGCGCCAGGAGGCTGGCAGCTATGGTCGCGACCCCCGAGCCGGTTAGCAGGCACTCATCCCTGCCCTGCAGCTCGCAGAGCAGGCGCTGTAGTTGCGTGAGGGTAGGATTGGATGTCCGCGAATAAAAGAACCCTTCACGTTCGCCGCGCTGATAGCGCAGCGTTTGATCCGTGTCGTCAAACGAGAACTTAACCGACTGATAGATCGGTGCTACCAGCGGCCGATTGTCTTCGGGAACGGCGACGGTGGGCGGATGATTCACCAAGGTGGTATTTTTCATGGATACGAAGATAATCCAAAGATGAACTTCACGCTCACAGAAAATCAGCTGATGATCCAAGCGGCCGCGCGCGAATTCGCCCAGAGGGAGATTGCTCCGGTGGCGGCGCAATTCGACTCATCGGGAGAATTCCCGAGGGAAACCATTCGCAAAGCGGGCGAACTCGGCTTCATGGGCGTGGAAGTTCCTGAGGAGTACGGCGGCGCCGGCCTCGATTCGATCTGCTATGTCTTGATGATGGAGGAGATCGCGTACGCGGATGCCGCGCATTCGACCATCGTGTCTGTGAATAACACGCTGTACAACAACGGAATATTGCAATTCGGCACCGAAGCGCAGAAACAGCGCTTCGTGACTCCGGTAGCCTCCGGCAAGGCCATCGGTTGCTACGGATTGACGGAGCCGCAATCCGGGTCCGATGCAGCCAATATGCGTACCCGCGCCGTGCTATCGCCGGACGGGTCCTTCTATGTGCTCAACGGCAAGAAGGCGTGGATCACCTCGGGTCCCGTGGCCGATTACATGGTGATGTTTGCAATGACCAACCCTCAGGTTAAGTCCAAAGGCATCACGGCCTTCATTCTGGAGTGCAAAGAGCCGGGCTTCATTCGCGGCAAGATCGAACCCAAGCTGGGCATCCGCGCCTCTGCCACCTGCGAAATCGAGTTTGCCAATTATAAGATTCCCGTCGCCAACCGCCTAGGAGAAGAAGGCAACGGCTTCGCCATTGCCATGACAATTTTGGATCAAGGACGGGTGGGAATCGCCGCTCAGGCCAACGGGATTGCGCGAGCCGCTTACGATGCGGCGCTCGCCTATGCGAAAGAACGCCGTGCATTCGGCGCGCCCATCGGGTCATTTCAAATGACGCAGGCCAAAATCGCCGATATGAAAACACGGCTCTCGGCATCGCGTTTGCTCATGCTGCAGGCGGCTTGGGCCAAACAAGAAGCGAAGACCACCGGCGCCCGCACCACGACCGAAGGCAGCATGGCCAAACTGTTTGCCTCGGAAACCGCCATGTTCAATGCCCACGCTGCCTTGCAAATCCACGGCGGTATGGGCTACAGCAAGGAAATGCCCCTGGAGAGGTACTTTCGCGACGCGAAAATAACCGAAATTTATGAAGGCACCAGCGAGATCCAGCGGATCGTGATCGCACGTCAGGAGACCGGCCTGCGATAGGACTTAAGTCACGGCGAGAGATAGCGGTCCAATTCCGCACTGATGGCCGCGGTCGAATCGAAGATCCCCTCTGCGTCCTTGGACGAGAGCCCAAGATCACGATAGCTTGAGTCCATCGCCAGTTCCTCACGGGTCATCATCGAGGACTCATGCAGTGTCAAGTCCGCCAGTTTGTGCGCGACGTTCACCACGTTGCTTTCCCACCGCACGGCGCCCGCGGTCGCGTAGCTGTCCCACCGGGCAACCACGCTCGGCACCGGCGCTGGAAGCGCCCAGACGGACATGACGCGTTCGCCCACTTCACGATTGAACATCTCGATCAGCCAATCATATTGCTCGCCAACTAGCGGTTGGCCGGCGCGGCGCGCGACCTCATGTATCGCGCCCAAGCTAACCGCCCTGCCGATGTTGTGCAGCAATCCGCACAGATAGCAGAGCCCGGAATCGCGGGCGAGCATGTCGCTCAACTGCCGCGCCCATAACGCGCTTGCCAGCGAGTGGCGCCATAGCCTGCGCGCCTTGCGATGCTGACCCTCGACATGCAGCATTCTTCCCTGCAGAGCCAGGGTAAAGGCAATATTCGCGACGTCATCGAGGCCGAGCCACGCGATCGCGTGCTGCAGCGAGGTAATCGGCATGGAAGGCCGCTTGGCAGCCGATGAGGCAATGCGCAGGACATACTTCGTTAGGGCAGCGTCGGCATGAATGATATGCGCCAGCCCGTGGGCGTCGCCGGAATTTTTAGGTTGGCTGCGCACAATGCGTACCGCCACCTCGGGGAGGGAGGGGATGGCGATCTGATCGTGCGCAACGCAGCGTTCGACCAAGCCTCGCACCAACTCGAGGCCGTCGAGTTCACCCGGGGATTTGAGGGATATGTGTCGCACACTGGGTGTAGCGGCCGTCGAAACAACGACTTGACTTGGGCGAGCGCGAGAAGATCCACAACTTCGCCAAAAGTTCTGCCAAAAAATGCGTAAACTCGCCCAAACATGAACGCCGTCGCAGATCTTGTGGACGCAGCGCGACATCCCGTTGAAAAAGAGCCGGAATCGCGATTGCGCGAAATACCGTACAACTACACCTCGCTATCCGATCGTGAGATCGTCATTCGGCTGCTGGGCGAGAGCACCTGGGCCATTCTCGAGGGACTGCGCGGCGAGCGGCGAACCGGGCGTTCGGCGCGCATGCTCTACGAGGTGTTGGGCGACATGTGGGTAGTCGAGCGCAACCCCTACCTCCAGGACGATTTGCTCGATAATCCCAAGCGGCGGCGCCAGCTGACCGCGGCCATGCATCATCGGCTCGAGGAAGTCGAAAAACGCCGCGATCCCGTTGATGAAGCGCGCGATGCCAAAGTCGCGCAATTGCTGCGTGCGGCCGGCCAGGCCGTGGAACGCTTCGAGCGGCAATTCGATGAGGTGGCATCCAAGCGCAAGCAAGCGCGGCGACTGTTGATCAAGCACACGCGCACCGATAACGTCCGCTTCGACGCATTCTCGCGCGTGGCGCATGTCACCGACGCCACCGATTGGCGCGTCGACTTGCCGTTTCTGGTTTTGATGCCCGACACTGAAGATGAAATTCCTCATTTGGTTAAAGATTGCATCGCGCTGGGACTGACCATCATTCCGCGCGGCGGCGGCACCGGATATACGGGAGGCGTGGTGCCCCTCACGCCTTGGTCGGCGGTGATCAATACCGAGAAGCTTGAGACTCTCGGTGCTGTCGAGGCCGTCGCCTTGCCAGGGACCAGGGCCGCGACCGCCACCATATTTTCCGGCGCCGGCGTTGTGACCAAACGCGTGACCGAAGCTGCCGAACGCGCCGGCTTCGTGTTTGCGGTCGATCCGACTTCTGCCGATGCGTCGTGCATCGGGGGCAACATCGCCATGAACGCCGGCGGCAAAAAAGCGGTGCTGTGGGGCACGGCCGTGGACAACCTGGCCTGGTGGCGCATGGTCGATCCGCAGGGCAACTGGCTCGAAGTCACCCGCCTCAACCACAATCTGGGCAAGATACATGATGCGCCGGCTGCGCATTTCGAGCTGGTCTGGAAGGACGGTGCGCAGCCGCCCGCGGAGGCCGCGGTCCTGCGCCGGCAGCGACTCGATATCGAGGGCGCGAAATTCCGCAAGCTCGGTTTGGGTAAGGATGTCACCGACAAGTTCTTAGGCGGACTGCCGGGTGTTCAGAAAGAAGGGTGCGACGGATTGATCACGGCCGCGCGTTGGATTTTGCATCGGATGCCTACGCACACCCGGACCGTCTGTCTGGAGTTCTTCGGCCAAGCGCGCGAGGCGATACCCAGCATCGTGGAGATCACTCAATACCTTGAAGCCAACGCGAAGTCGAAAGGCACGTTGCTCGCGGGTTTGGAACATTTGGACGAACGCTATTTGCGCGCTGTGGGCTATGGAACCAAATCGAAGCGCGGCGCGTTGCCAAAAATGGTGTTGCTGGGCGACATCGTCGGTGAGGACGAATCCGCCGTGGCCGCCGCTGCCTCTCATGTGGTACGCCTGGCCAACGCGCGCTCCGGTGAGGGCTTCATCGCCGTCAATGCCGATGCGCGTCGAAAGTTCTGGCTGGATCGCGCCAAAACGGCTGCCATCGCGAAACATACCAATGCATTCAAGATCAACGAGGATGTGGTCATCCCGTTGCATAGGTTGGGCGAGTACACCGATGCCATCGAACGCATCAATATCGAATTGTCGATCCGCAACAAGCTCGAGCTCTTGGACACGCTGAATGATTATTTGTCCGGCGTGACCGCCGCCCATCCCTCCGATGCCGGGTCGGCTCGCGCGGCCGAGGCGTGCGAACTCATCGCAAGCGTTCGCACACGCTGGCAATACCTGCTCGACAACATGGACGCGGCGGAAAGCGATACCAGCAGCGTGTTCGATCGGCTGCAAGACCGCAGCATCCGGGTCAGCTGGAAAACCGAAGTTCGCGCATCACTGGCCCGTATTTTCGTCGGCAGTGCCTTTGCGCCGTTGTTGGACCGTTGCGATGCACTTCACAAGCGCGCGCTGCAAAGCCGCGTGTTCGTCGCGCTGCACATGCACGCCGGCGACGGCAATGTGCACACCAACATTCCGGTCAACTCCGACAACTACGAGATGCTGCGCACCGCGAATCGCGCGGTCGCCAAAATCATGGGGATCGCGCGCTCACTCGACGGCGTGATTTCCGGCGAGCACGGCATCGGCATCACGAAGTTGGAATATCTTTCCGATGAGGAACTCGCCGCCTTTCGCGACTACAAGCGGCAAGTGGACCCTCAGGGGCATTTCAATCAGCACAAGCTGATGCCGCAAGGCGATCTGCGCCGCGCCTATACCCCGAGCTTCGGCCTGCTGGGGCACGAATCGCTCATCATGCAGCAATCTGATATCAGCACCATCTCGGATGCGATAAAGGACTGCCTGCGCTGCGGCAAGTGCAAACCGGTTTGCGCCACTCATGTGCCGCGCGCCAACCTGCTGTACTCGCCACGAGACAAGATTCTCGCGACCTCGCTGCTCATCGAAGCCTTTTTATATGAAGAGCAAACTCGGCGGGGCGTCTCGATCCGCCACTGGGATGAGCTGTCTGATGTCGCGGATCACTGCACGGTGTGCCACAAGTGCTTGTCGCCCTGCCCGGTCGGTATCGATTTTGGAGACGTGTCGATGGGCATGCGCGATCTGTTGCGCCGCATGGACAAGAAGCGCTTCAACGCAGGCACTGCCGCCGCGATGTTTTTTCTGAACGCCACCAACCCTCAAACCATCAAAGTGACCCGCAAAGTCATGATCGATTGGGGCTACAAAATGCAGCGTCTGGGCAACCGAGCCCTCAATACCTTCGCCAAAGCCCAAACCAAGCAACCGCCGGCGACCACCGGCAAGGCGCCCATCAGGGAACAGGTCATCCATTTCGTCAACAAGCGCATGCCCAGCGGCTTGCCGAGCCGAACGGCGCGTGCGCTGCTCGACATCGAGGACCGCAATTACGTTCCCATCATTCGAGATCCTGCCGGCGTCGATAGCGAATCGGAGGCGGTATTTTACTTTCCCGGCTGCGGCTCGGAGCGGCTGTTCTCGCAGGTCGGTCTCGCCACGCAAGCGATGCTTTGGCATGTAGGCGTGCAGACCGTTCTGCCTCCGGGCTACCTGTGCTGCGGATATCCGCAACGCGGCGCGGGAGAGTTCGAAAAGGCAGAAAAAATCATTACCGACAATCGGGTTTTGTTCCATCGAGTGGCCAATACGCTCAATTACTTGGACATCAAGACCGTTCTGGTGAGCTGCGGCACCTGCTTAGACCAGCTGCAGGGCTACGAATTCGATAGCATTTTCCCCGGCTCCAAGATCATGGATATCCACGAGTATCTGTTGGAAAAAGGGGTACGGCTGGAAAATATCACCGGCACTCGGTACATGTACCATGATCCTTGCCATTCACCCATGAAGAAGTACGACCCGCTGACCGTGGTCAATACCCTCATGAACAGTGCGCAGAATGGACAGATAGAAAAGAATGAGCGCTGCTGCGGGGAGTCCGGGACGCTCGCGCTCACCCGGCCTGACGTATCCACTCAGGTGCGCTTTCGCAAGGAGCAACAGGTGCGCGCCGGGGTGGAGGAGCTGCGCGCCGCAGGCCACGACGGCGAGGTCAAGATACTGACCTCATGTCCTTCTTGCCTGCAGGGTCTGAAGCGCTTCAACGACGATGCGGAAATGGACGCCGACTACATAGTCGTTGAGATCGCAAAAAATTTGTTGGGACCTGACTGGCTGGCTCAATATGTCCAGCGAGCGAACAACGGCGGCATCGAAAGAGTACTGGTCTGATGGAAGCACCCGAAACTTGCGATGTGGTGGTGATCGGCGGCGGCCCTGGGGGCAGCACGGCGGCAACCCTGTTGGCGCGTCGCGGCTACAAAGTGATCGCGTTGGAGAAAGCGCATCATCCACGTTTTCATATAGGCGAATCGCTGCTGCCGATGAATCTTCCGGTTCTCGAGAGGCTCGGCGTGATGGGGAAAGTACGCGAGCTCGGCGTCCTCAAGCCGGGCGCCGATTTCGAAGCGGAAAATGAACTAGGTTACAGCACCTTCGCCTTCGCCCGCGCCATCGGCAACAGTCCGCCTCACTCATTTCAAGTGTGGCGTCAGGATTTTGACAAGATGCTCTACGACCATGCGCGAGGATGCGGTGCCGATGCCCGAGAGGGGCATGAGGCAGTGAAGGCGGAGCAGAAGGGGCCGCGCGAAACGCTGCTCGAGGTGCGCACGGATGAGGGCCGCAGTTATGCGATTCAGGCGCGCTACCTGATTGATGCCAGCGGACGAGATGCATTCTTATCTGCGCGCAAGAAGCTGCGCCGCAAGAACGATAAGCACCAAAGCGCCGCCATCTTTGCT
>DASWUU010000266.1:0-5762 GCA_036401515.1 Steroidobacteraceae bacterium | reverse complement strand
TCCGAACTTACGGCGGCGCTGCTCGTCGCCTGATCGGCAGCAGAGGCGCCGAAGGACGCACTCCCCAAAATGGATGCGATCGCGAATGACAGCTTCGAGTTCATTTTTCATCCCCTTAGAATTGTCGTTGACCGCAACATCCATCGTTGCGATTTATCGCCCTAAACCTATCTTGTCTCAAGGCCAGACCCGACGCAAAGGAAAACTGAGCGTTCCTGAACGGCGCGGCTGCGAGGAATGTACTTTCAACGCGCAGCCGAGAATTCTCGCCCGATCTCACTCAGCAATGCCCTTGCGTAGGGCAAGAAGGATCGCCATACCTCGAGGTGAAACACCGCCGGCGCGGTGCGCCACAATACGATGTCCGCTTTCGCAAGGACGGTGCGCGTACACATATGAACTGGAAACTCGCGCAGATCCAAATCGAGCGGGCACGCGCCGGCGAGAATCGTGGTTGCATGAGGACCGGAAATCTCTAGGGCCGCTTGTCGGTGGGATATCTCCACCAGCGAGTGCGGGTGGCCGGAAAGGGCCTGCTCCAGCGCGTCGAGGGGTAGCGGTGCCTCGCGCGAGGCCTGCCACAACAAGTGTTCGTCCGGCCCCAGCCAAAGCGTGGCGCGCTCGCCCTTCACCTGCGCCCGGCAACTCTGCTCGGAGAACGGCACGCCCCAGGCCGTGCCCGCCGCGGCACGCGCCGGCGCGGCGCATTGTAAGATCAGCCGCGAGGCGGGCGCCTTCACGCGCATCCAGGCGGCGTCAGCGACAACGGCGGCAGCAGCGTCGGCGGCGTCAGCCATTGATACGCACTCCTTCTGGATCGTGAAACACCGGGGAGGTGACTTCGACTTCCGTTTCGCCCGCAACAGTGGGCACGTACAAGGTCTGGCCCATGCGCGCTCGCCCGCCGGCAATCATCGCTAAGGCGATGGGATATCCCACCGTAGCGGCGGCATAAGAGGATGTGACATGGCCGATGAGCTGCATGGGCGGCCGCTGTGCCGGCCGCTCGCAAATTTGCGCACCTTCATCGAGGGCGGTGCGACCGTCTCTCGGTTTAAGACCAACCAATTGCTTGCGAAACGCATGATTCATGGAGGGCCGTTGTAAAGAGCGCAGTCCAACGAAATCTTCCTTTTTCTTGCCGATCGCCCAGGACAATCCGACATCATCCGGTGTCGCCGTTCCATCCGTCTCCTGACCGACGATGATGTAGCCTTTCTCAGCGCGAAGCACATGCATGGCCTCGGTACCGTACGCGGTGATGCCGAACGCTGCGCCCGCGGCGTACACGGCTTCCCAAACCTTCAATCCCTCGTCCGAGGGCACATTGATTTCAAAACCCAGTTCGCCCGTGAAGCTCACGCGAAACAAGAGCAGCGGCAGCCCGCAGATTGTGCCGCGCGCCACGCTCATGTGCGGAAAGGCGGCGGCACTGATGTCGATGCCGGCGATAAGCGGCTCCATTACCTTGCGGGCGTTGGGCCCCTGTACCGCAATCACGGCCCATTGCTCGGTGGTGGAGGTCAGCCACACCTTGAGATGCGGCCACTCGGTCTGACGATAGTCTTCCATCATCGCCAGCACCCGCGGAGCACCCCCAGTGGTGGTGGTGACGTGAAAGCGATCTGCCACGACGCGCGCCACCACCCCATCGTCGTAGACGAACCCGTCCTCGCGCAGCAGAATTCCGTAGCGGGTGCGTCCGACCGCGAGCGTAGTCCAGTTGTTCACGTACAGGCGATTCATGAATTCGACGGCGTCGGGACCGACGACTTCGATCTTGCCCAGGGTTGAAGCATCAAAGATACCGACGCTGTCGCGCACCGCTCGGCACTCGCGCGCAACCGCGTCGTGCATTGATTCACCCCTGCGGCGAAAGTAGTGCGCCCGTTTCCACAGGCCGACGTTCTCGAACTGCGCGCCCTGCGCCTCCGCCCAGGCGTGGGTGGGCGTGGCGCGCACCGGATCAAACAATTCCTTGCGCGACACGCCGGCAAAACTGCCGAAGGTCACCGGCGTGTACGGCATGCGGAAAGTCGTGAGGCCGACTTGAGGAATGGACTTACCCAATTGCTGCGCCACAATGGCCATGGCGTTCAAGTTCGAGCTCTTGCCCTGATCGGTAGCCATTCCCGTGGTGGTATAGCGCTTGACGTGCTCGATGGAGTGAAAGCCTTCGCGGGTCGCGAGGGCTAGATCGCGCGTGGTGACATCGTGCTGCCAATCGACGAAGCTTTTCCCGCGCGACGATCCATCGCTTGGCAGTGCGCCGAGATTCGAGCCGTGCCGCCGCTGCAGGGTATGGACGTCGAATGTGTGATTCGGCGCCGATCCGAGCGCCTGCGCGGCCGCCTTGACCCCATCCGCCAAAACCTCTTGAAGACCGTAAATGCCTCGGCAGGCACCGGCGGAGCGTTCCGCCTCGGCCGAACGTCCGGGCACGAACGCCTGCAGCGGCTCGCTCCACTCGAGCTTGCCGCGCGACTGCGAGAACAAATGCACGCTCGGTGTATAGCCGCCGGACATCAACAACACGTCGCAATCTATGTGCCGGCGCTCGCCGCCGATTCCATTCTTCACGGTCCCAAGCGTCACGCCGCTGATACGCTGAGCCCCGTGGGTGCGCAGCACCGTGGAATTTGCGAACAGGGCGATGCCGGCGCTGCGCGCCGCCGTCGGCAACGGGCCGTCGGCGGATTCGCGCACATCGGCGATGGCGGCAACCTCGACACCGGCGGTCTTAAGATCGAGCGCGGTTTGATACGCATCATCGCTGCTGGTGACGATCACGACCTTTGAGCCCACGCGCACGCCATAGCGATGCAGGTACGTGTGGGCGGCCCCGGCCAGCATCACGCCCGGCGTGTCATTGCCCGGAAAAATTAGCGGCCGCTCCAGCGCGCCGGTGGCCAGCACCACATGGCGCGCGCGTACCTGCCACAAGCGTTCGCGCGGTAGATGATCCGGCGGGGTCTCAAGATGATCGGTGAGCCGTTCATTGAGGCCGATGAGGTTATGGGGGAAGTAGCCGAATGCGGTGGTCCGCGGCAGCAGGGTCACGTTGGCGTGCGCTTTGAGCCGCGCCAGCGTGTCGTCGAGCCACCCGTAGGCGTTTTTGCCGTCAATGGCTACGTGAGGATCCGACAACAGGCTGCCGCCCAATTCGGACTGCTCGTCGCACAGGATCACGCGTGCACCGGCGTCGCCGGCCTCGAGCGCCGCGGCCAGGCCTGACGGTCCTGCCCCTACGATGAGCAGATCGGCATGCGCATACCGTTGTGCGTAGCGATCCGGATCCGGTTGCGTCGGGGCTTTCCCGAGTCCGGCCGCTCTGCGAATGAGGGGTTCGTACAGGGACCGCCACGCAGCACGCGGCCACATGAAGGTCTTGTAGTAAAAGCCTGCCGGGAAAAAGGCCGACAGAAAATCATTGACGCGGCCGACATCGAACGCAAGGCTGGGCCAGCGATTCTGGCTCTGTACCTGCAAAGTGGGGTACAGCTCGATCTGTGTCGCTCGCAAGTTGGGCGTCGTGCGAGCGGCGTCGCGGCTGAGGGTGACGAGCGCGTTCGGCTCGTCGGCCCCCGCCGAAAAGATGCCGCGGGGCCGGTGGTACTTGAAGGAGCGTCCCATCAAGTGCACGCCATTGGCGAGCAGGGCGGAGGCGAGCGTATCGCCGCGATAACCCTGGTACGCTTTGCCGTCAAATACGAAAGGCAGCGCGTCGCTCCGATCGATGCGTCCGCCGGCCGCAGTTCGAAAATTCATTGCGGCCTGGCCTCGCCTGCTTTGTACACGGCGAGGAAATGATCCGTGGTGGTGTCGCGCAGCGCATTGAAGAACTTGCCGCAGCCGCGCGCATGGCGCCACCGTTCCGCGTACACACCCTTGGTGTTCTCTCGCATGTATAGAAACCGCGTCCAGGTGTCGGCGTC
Organism: Steroidobacteraceae bacterium; assembly: GCA_036401515.1. Classification (GTDB taxonomy): domain Bacteria; phylum Pseudomonadota; class Gammaproteobacteria; order Steroidobacterales; family Steroidobacteraceae; genus Bog-1198. Next base: position 1,827 of record DASWUU010000266.1, on the reverse strand, counting down.
AACTTGGGCCGGCGGGGCCGGACGCACCAGGTGCGCCTCGCCGCCATGCGTGAATTCGATTTCCGGACGATTGCCGCAATACGGGCAGGGTATGAGCAGCATGTGAGGTCTAAATATCCTAGTGAGCGACGGCGGCGGCCGCCGCCTCGTCGATGAGCGTGCCGTCGTGAAAGCGCTCGATGGTGAAGGGGGCATTGATGGGATGCGGCTCATCGTGAGCGATGGTCCATGCGAACAAGTGTGCTGCTCCCGGCGTCGCCTTGAAACCACCCGTACCCCAACCGCAATTGACGTACAGCCCGGGCACCGGCGTCTTGGCAACTATGGGGGAGCGGTCCGGCGTGACATCGACGATGCCGCCCCAATTGCGCAGCATGCGCAGGCGGCGGAACTCCGGAAACAATTCGCAGATCGCATCCAGGGTGTGCATATTGATGTGCAGGGCGCCGCGTTGCGTATAGGAATTGTAGGCGTCCGTGCCGGCACCGATCACGAGCTCGCCCTTGTCGGATTGACTGATGTAGGCGTGGATGGTGTTGGACATTACGACGCAAGGAAAAATCGGCTTGATAGGCTCGGAAACCAGGGCCTGCAGCGGAAAACTCTCCAAGGGCACGCGCACGCCCGCCATGCGCATGATGACACTGGAATGACCGGCGGCGCTGACGCCTACCTTGCTCGTGGCAATATAGCCGCGGGCGGTTTCGACCCCTTCGACGGCGCCGTCCTTACCTAAGCGAATGCCGGTGACTTCGCAGTTCTCGATGATGTCGACGCCGAGCGCATCGGCCGCCCGCGCATAGCCCCATGCCACGGCATCATGCCGGGCGGTGCCCCCGCGACGTTGCAGGGCGGCGCCGAGGACCGGATAACGGATGTCCGCGGCAATATTCAACGGCGGACAGAAGGCTTTGGCTTGAGCCGGTTCGAGCCATTCGTTGTCGACGCCGTTGCAGCGGTTGGCGTGCACATGCCGCTTGATGACCTGGATGTCGTGCACGGTATGCGCCAGCATCATGACGCCCCGCGGCGAGAACATGACATTATAATTGAGCACTTGGGAGAGATGCTCCCACAGCTTGAGCGAATGGTCGTAGAGGGCGGCGCTCTCGTTGAACAAATAGTTGGAGCGGATGATCGTGGTATTGCGTCCGGTGTTGCCGCCTCCGATCCAACCTTTCTCTAATACGGCGATATTCTGAAGGCCGTGTTGTTGCGCGAGATAGTAAGCCGCGCCCAAGCCATGGCCGCCGCCGCCGACAATCACCGCGTCGTAACGCGGCTTAGGCTCGGGCTTGCGCCACTGTTGCTCCCAGCCTTGATTGCCCGATAGACCGCGCCACAGGAGCGAGAAGGCCGAAAACCGTTGCTTGCGCTTGGCGAGGTTGGGCTTGGCGAGGTTCGGCATGGCGAGGTTCGGCATGGGTAACTTGCTCAAGCCTTCAGATCCTTGTTGTCAGGATCATAGGGCGAATCGATCAGCACCGTGGCTTGCTTGCGCTCGCCCAAGATCTCGATCTGAATGTGGCTGCCTAGCGTCGCGAACGCGGGCTTCACGTAACCTAACCCTAAGCTCTTGCGCAGGGTGTGACCGTAGTAGCCCGCTGTTGCTCGCCCGATAATGTTGCCTTGTCCGTCGAAGAGCGGCTCATTCCCCAGAGGGTCAGCATCCGTGACGCCATGCACTTCGAAGGTAATGAATCGATTCGGCACGCCGTTGGCTAATTGCTTCTCGAGTGCGCCCTTACCGATGAAATCGCCTTTGTTGAGCCGCACGAAACGATCCAGTCCGGCTTCGTAAGGGGTGTAATCAGGCGTCAAATCGCT
>DASWUU010000265.1:0-11164 GCA_036401515.1 Steroidobacteraceae bacterium | reverse complement strand
CGCTCAACGCCTGTACCGGCTAAATATTTAGGACTTCGCTATGCACGTCGGAAACTCAGATCCGAGTCTGCCCAAGGTTGCCGCCTATCAGGAACTCAACCTTCAATTGGCGGGGCTTTTTGCCGGCGAAAACAATGGCCTTGCCAACGCCGCGAATATGTCCGCGCTTTTATATCAAATGCTTCCCGATGTGAATTGGGTGGGCTTTTATTTTCTGCAAGGCAGCGATTTGGTATTGGGGCCATTTCAGGGCAGGGTTGCTTGCGTGCGGATTGAATTGGGCCGCGGTGTTTGTGGAAGCGCGGCGGAGCGCAGGGAAATTCTGGTGGTGCCGGATGTGCATGAGTTCCCCGGTCACATCGCCTGTGATGCCGACTCGCGTTCCGAGATAGTTGTGCCGTTGATCCAGAACGGTCGCCTGCTCGGTGTCTTGGATGTCGACAGCCCGAAATTGGCGCGATTCGATGATGAGGACCGAGAAGGCCTTCGAACCGCGGCGGATTTGTTGTTAATCTCCTCGCAGCTCGATCATTTGGTCGGTTGAGCGTCGAACGCAATATAATCGCGCAGGAGCGCTCCAGCGCCGGTCGGACACCGCATCAAAACAAAACGGGATGGTTCTAATCAAATGACTCTGCTTCCGCGCGCCGCAGCGCTTACTGCAGCGGCTTTCGCCGTTTCCGTGGCTGTCGCTTCCGAACCCTTTCCCTCCACTTATCAATTGCCGTCCGCCCCGCCGACGCTCATCCGAGGCGCGACCGTATTGACGGGCACCGGCGAGCGTCTCGATGGTGCCGATGTCTTGATTGCGGATGGGCATATTCAGGCAGTGGGCAAAGCACTGAGCGCACCGCCGGAGGCGCGCGTCATCGACGCCAAAGGCAAATGGGTGACCCCCGGTCTGATCGATGTGCACTCCCATCTCGGGGTCTACGCCAGCCCATCCGTGAAGGGACTCGAGGATGGAAACGAAGCTACCAGTCCAGTCACCTCCAATGTATGGGCTGAGCATTCGGTGTGGCCGCAGGATCCCGGATTCGAGACTGCCCTTGAGGGTGGTGTGACCACCCTGCAAATTCTGCCGGGTTCAGCGAATCTCATCGGGGGCCGCTCGGTAGTGCTAAAAAATGTTCAAGGCGTGACCTACCAAGCCATGAAATTTCCCGGCGCGGCGTACGGGCTCAAGATGGCCTGCGGAGAGAATCCCAAACGCGTGTATGGCGAAAAGCACCAAGCCCCTTCGACGCGCATGGGCAATGTGGCGGGATACCGGCAGGCATTTGCGGATGCGCAGGACTATCAGCAGCAATGGGATAAGTACCATCGAGAGTTGGCGGAGTTCAACAAGAAAAAGGCCGAGCGCACCGATGGGACTTCAAAGAAATCCAAGGATAAGGATGCTGTGGAGAAAGATCTCACGCCTCCCAGCCCTCCAAAGCGCGACTTAAAGCTCGAGACCCTCGCAGAAGTCATGAAGGGACAGATTCGCGTGCACATGCATTGCTACCGCTCGGATGAAATGGCGACGATGCTCGACGTGGCCGAGGAGTTCGGATTCAAGATCGAGGCATTTCATCATGCCGTCGAAGCCTACAAGATTGCCGATCGCCTTGCCGACAGGGGTGTATGCGCGGCCATGTGGGCGGATTGGTGGGGCTTCAAGATGGAGGCCTACGACGGCGTGCAGGAGAATTTGGCGATAGTGGACTTTCCGGAACACAGTTGCGCCATCGTCCACTCGGATTCGGCCGATGGCATCCAGCGACTCAATCAGGAGGCCGCCAAGGCCATGGCGTACGGTCAGCGCGTGGGCCTCAATGTGGCTCCGGAACGGGCCATTCGCTGGCTCACTGCCAACCCCGCTAAATCGTTGGGCCTTGATGACCGCATCGGGACCCTCGAGGCCGGCAAGGGAGCCGATGTGGTGGTTTGGAACCGCAGCCCATTCAGCGTGTACGCCCTCGCGGAACAGGTTTTCATCGACGGCGCACTTAAGTTTGATCGCGCGCACCCGCAGGATAAGCCGCGTTCCGATTTTCTGTTGGACGGGCACAGCGCGGAGGCGCCATTGTGAAAAACCTGTATGTGATTGCTTGGGCAGCCGGAAGTTTCCTGGCCGCGCACTCTGCGGCGGCTCAGGACTTTCTCATTCGTGGGGCGACCGTGCACACCGCCTCGCCCAGAGGAACACTCAAGAACACGGACGTGCTAGTCCGGGGCGGTATCATCGTCGCGGTCGGTTCGGAACCCGGCGCCTCGAACGCGACGGTTGTCGAGGCCAGGGGCAAAGAACTGACACCGGGACTCTTCGGCGGTTTAACCGGCATCGGCCTTGATGAAATTGCGGAGGAGCCCCAGACCCTCGATTCGGCTGTGAACTTCAAATCACCCGAATGGGACCAGCAGTGGCGCCCGGAACTCGATGTCGCGTTGGCGTATAACCCCCGTTCGTTTGTCGTGCCGATCACGCGCATTGAGGGCGTCACCTGGACCGTGCTCATACCGAGCGCCACCGACAGCATTATCGGCGGCCAGGGCTCGGCCGTCACGCTGGACGGCCGCTATGAGGCCGTCCTGCCTGGCAGCCAGTCGCTGTTTGTGCAGATGGGTTCCGCCGGCGCCAAAGCTGCGGGCGGAACGCGCGCCGCGGAATACATGCTGCTCGAGCAAGCGATTCACGAAGCCCGCGCAGCGGGGCCCGCGAATCAACGAACATTGCTGCACGCCGCCGGCAGAGCGGCGTTGACCCGCTATCTGACCGGCGGGCGAGTCGTGTTTCAGGTCGATCGCGCCGCCGACATCTTAAAAGTCGTGTCATTCGCCAAACGCCACGGCATGACCCCAATCATTCTGGGCGGCGATGAAGCGTGGGTGGTCGCGAAAGAACTGGCGGGGGCCAACGTTCCGGTCATTCTCGATCCGCTCAACGATCTGCCGGCTGATTTCGATCGCCTCGGCGCGACGCTCGAGAATGCCGCACGCCTGCAACGCGCCGGGGTGCGCATCGTTTTTTCCAGCGGCGACACACCGCAAGCGCGACTGGTACGCCAGCTCGCGGGTAACGCGGTTGCCCATGGCCTGCCGTGGGAAGCCGCGCTTGCCGCGATCACCTCGACGCCGGCGGATATATTCGGGCTGGGTGCGAGCCATGGCCGTATCGCGGTGGGCCAGACCGCCGACTTGGTACTTTGGAGCGGAGATCCGCTGGAGGTCTCGACGCTGGCGGATCAGGTTTGGATCGCTGGACGCGCGGTCGACATGAAATCCCGTCAGACCGAGCTGCGCGATCGTTATGTTGAGAAAGTAAAAGCCCATCAGGCACGTTGACAGTACCTTTAAACCTACGGAGTTCCTTCATGAAATGTGTTTTCGCCTTGAGCGCCCTGCTCTCCCTCTCGGCCCTCGCCGCGCCTCCCCAAGACACGCCGGCGGGCGAGCGGAAATTTCGCGAGTTATACAAGGAACTGGTTGAGACCAACACGACGTTGTCCGCGGGGAGCTGCACGCTTGCCGCGGAGCGTATGGCGGCGCGCTTAAGGGCAGCGGGTTTTCCCGACAGCGACCTGCACCCCTTCGCGGCGCCCGATCATCCTAAGGAAGGAGGCTTGGTGGGCATTTATCCTGGGCGGGATCCGAAACTGAAGGCGATCCTGCTTCTGGCGCACATCGATGTGGTCGAGGCCAAGCGCGAGGATTGGACCCGCGATCCTTTCACGCTGGTCGAAGAAAATGGCTCCTTCTACGCGCGTGGCGCGAGCGATGACAAGGCCGAGGCGGCAATTTGGGTCGATACGTTGATTCGCTACCGCACCGAGAATTACAAGCCGCGGCGCACAATCAAGATCGCACTCACGTGCGGTGAGGAGACGGCGGGCGCTTTCAATGGGGCCGACTGGCTAACCCGCAACCGCCGCGACCTCATTGACGCCGAATTTGCGTTGAACGAAGGCGCCGCCGGCGAACTGGACACCAGCGGGAACCGTGTCGCGCTGGAAGTGGAGGCAGGCGAGAAATTTCCCCAGAACTACCGGCTCGAAGTCACCAATAAGGGCGGGCACAGCTCGCGGCCGGTAAAGGACAATGCGATATATCATCTTGCCGGGGCGGTGACGCGCATCGGCGCGTACGAGTTTCCCGCGCAGTTCACCGACGGAAATCGGGCCTATTTCACCGGCATGGCGAAAATCCTGGCGGCGAAGGGCGATACCGCGACCGCAAATGCCATGAGTGCTTTTTTGAAAAACCCCGCTGATACGCAGGCGCTCGCGCTCGTCTCGGCGAAAGACCCGAGCTGGAATGCCACGCTGCGCACTACTTGCGTCGCGACCATGCTGGAAGCTGGACACGCCACGAACGCGCTGCCGCAGCGCGCACGAGCGAATATCAACTGCCGCATCTTCCCCGGCGTCAGCACCGACACGGTCCGCGCCAAGCTCGAAGAACTGGTGGGAGACCCCGCGGTCAAGATCACCTCACCCGAGACGCGGGGCCCCACGTCCTCGCCCCCCCCGCTAACACCTCAGGTGATGATGCCTATCGAGAAGCTCGCGGCACAGTTCTGGCCGGGCGTGCCGGTACTGCCCATTCTTCAGGCCGGGGCGACCGACGGCGAGTTCACGAATGCGGTCGGCATCCCTACTTTCGGTGTCGAGCCGGTATTCGTGGGTCCCGACCTCGGCAACATCCATGGACTTAATGAATACGTGGGGGTGACATCACTGCTCGAGGGCCGGGAATTTTTATACCGCCTGGTCAAGGTTTACGCCGAGCAAAAATAGCAGAGCAAGCGGGTATCGGCGAGCGACCGTCGGCCCGGTCGCCCGCCGATGACGCTCACTGGCTCGCAAGGCGAATCGGGCTGCCTGGGCGCAAGGCGCTCAAAGCGGGCGAGTCGACTTCCCTCACGGCATTATCGATTGCGGTGTCGATGCACTTGTTGACTTGCTGCGTAGACGACATGTCCCCCTCAAAGCTACACACCTTGTGGGCCGCCGCCTTGATGCGGCCATACAGGACCTTGGCTCCCGCGGGCTTGGAAATATCGAGATCCGCAAAGTTGACCCTTTGCTGGTGGAAGCGGGTCTCAGGGGCCCCAGCGGTGGCCTGCAGCCCCCACAGGGATATGGCACCGCACAGAAAGAAGCCGGTTGCACGCAGGGTGGTTTGGGTAACGCTGTTCATTTTCGATCTCCTTGGAAAGCATTTTTTCGAACGCACCCGGGTCGACTAACCCGGGCTTGGGTGTAGGTGTACGATTCGCAGGCACCTTTGTCCTGAAGCCTTCCTCAGGCTTTGCTCAAGGATTTCTATTCACCGATCGGGAGGGACGCAGTTGGACTTACACGACTTAAAATTCACGGTACTTCTCGCCCTTGGCGCTTGTGCCGCTCAGGCACAAGACAGGCTGCCGACGATCCCGCCGGCGCAGTACACCGCGGAACAAAAGCAAGCCGCCGCGGACTTCGAGGCGGCACGCAAAGTTGCCGTATTCGGTCCCTTTGAACCCTTGATGCATAGCCCACAGCTGATGTCGCAAGCGCGCGCGATGGGCGATTACCTGCGCTACAAATCTGCCATCGGCAACACCTTGAGCGAGTTGGCAATATTGCTGGCGGCGCGCGAATGGACCCAGGACTACGAGTGGTCAGTGCATTATCCCATCGCGCTTAAAGCCGGCATCAAGCAGGAGATCGCCGATGCGATCGCCGAGGGCCGGCGTCCTACCTTAGGTCCCGATGAGGTGATCGTTTATGACTACTCGATGGAGCTTTTGAAAAACAAACAAGTCTCCAACTCGACCTTCGAGCGCGCGAAGGCTCGGTTTGGCGCCCAGGGAGTGGTCGACATGACCGGTATACTGGGTTACTACACCTTTCTTGCCATGCAGCTCAATGCAGCGCAGTACCCGCCTCCCAAAGACGCCAAGAGACTGCCGAGGATGCCCCCATGACTCCGCACAATGGCATGAGGCCGTACAATGGAATGGACCAAAGCCGAGGAAGGAGGACGCATGACGGCATTTAATTTGACCCCGCCCAACGAGAATCAACGGCAGGAGATCGCCGCCGGGCTTAATGCCGACGAGCGTCGCGTGCTGCTGCAACATGGGACTGAGGCGGCTTTTTGCGGAGTGTTTCTCGACAATAAGAAGGAAGGGGTTTATACGTGCCGCTTTTGCGGCCTGCCCTTATTTCGATCCAGTGCTAAGTTCGACTCAGGCACGGGCTGGCCGAGCTTCTTCCAGCCTTACGATGAGTCGCACATCAAACGCATCCGCGACACGAGCTACGGAATGACCCGAGTGGAGGAAGTTTGCGCTCGATGCGGCAGCCATCTCGGTCACGTCTTTCCGGATGGCCCGCGGCCCACCGGCGAGCGGCATTGCCTCAATTCTGTGTCTTTGTCTTTTACCGAGAGCGGCAACGCGCTGCCCGATGTTTTGAAGCGTGGTGCTCCTGAAGGAGCCACGGATCGCTCTACGTACTAAACCGAAAGCGATAACGCAACGCAAGCTGTACTTGGGACTGCAGAAGCGCTGGGGCTGTCCCAAATGCAGCACGTGGCGGAAATCGGCTCCAAACGTGGATCCATTCAGAGGCCAGTTGCCAGTGCCCGCCCAGTTCGTGTGTCCACGCTGCCGTCCATGCATTTCCCGATTGGTTGCTGGGCAGTCCATAAAATCCGCTGGTCTGGTGAGTTCCAAACACATCGCGGCGGATCGTTAGTCTCTCTTGGCCCCATTCATAACTCGCGAGCGCAAAGGCCGCGTGATAGTTCATCAGAAATTGGTCATCGCCCGAAAAATTCGATCCAACCGCCGTGTCGCCGCTCAAGTATTGGGCGATAAATGTCCAACGAGCCGACGGCTCGAGTCTGGCGCCAAAGCTTGAAAAGCGGGTTCTCCAAGCATTCCCTCCGACGGTCGTTGATGCGCCGGGATCGGCTCGGTTGTCATAGCGCAGCGCGCGTATCTCAAGCCTGTCGTGATGGCGCCAAGTGAGGCCGCCGTAATAGCCGGGTTTGCGGTCGATCTCATAATAGAACGTAGTGGGCGGTCGCCCGAGTCCGCCGAATAGTGTCGACGGGCGATCGGTGAGCGCAAACCCGCGGTCTGCAAGTAACCCCCCGGCCGGATCGTTCCACGCATAGGCGGCCCCGACGATGGCGAAGTCGCCCAAATATCCCTGACTCGCTCCAAGCCAACGCGCTTCCACTTCCGCGCCGATGGTCCGGAATTCCTCACCCGTCCAGGCATTCAGTGCCGAGGGAGTGATGGAATAGACATCGGTCCAACCCACACCTCGATTTTCGAGCGACAAAGGCATATGAAACGCACCAATTCGCGCATGCCAGCGGACCGCACTCGCGGGGAAGGGACGCACGTCCAGCCAAAATTCGCTCAGATCGATTGGGTTGCGATCGTGATCGCCGTAGTCGTCGATGACGGCGTGCAGAGTCAGCGTGTCCGTGAGACGTAATCGCGGTGCGAGAAACGCGCGCCCCAGACGCAGATCTTCGTGGTCCGGATCAAACCTCAGAATGCCCAGTCCGCCATTGAGGTACGACACCTCACCGGTGGTGCGAACCCACCTCACATCGAGCGCGCCAACGACGTCCAACCGATCATCCGCCGAGGAAACTTGAGTCCAAACGCTCGCAAGCAGACATGCGATACCGCACCACAGCTTCATCAATACTCCCAATCGCCACGCCGCGGCCCCGGCTGCGGGTGGGTGCGCAGCGAGCGCGTTAATTGAAATCGCGTCGCCGTGGCTTCGGGCGCCTCAACGCGAACAGTTCGTTCGAGCGTCGCGGGCAGATCCGCGATGAATGGGCTCCAAATCGTCACTTGGAACGTTCCCGCTCGAAGATTCCGAAAACGCAAGGTGCCGCTGGAATCTGTTTTTCCGAACAACGGGGCGCTCGTAACATAAATGTAACCCACCATCTGATCGTGAATATTGCATCCAAGCACGACCAAGCCTTCGCGCTCGAATGTTACCGGTGGATGACGGGTGCCTTTGTAAAGCGGCAGTTGGAATTTCTTGGCTGGTGAAAACGAATAGACCTGATGACTCACCGAGTCGCTGTTCGGGAATTCGATGACTGTTCCGACGGCAACCACGAGGATGGTTGGCACGAAGGTCAGCTGCTGCTGGTCCATCACCCCGGCTGCTTTCAGGGGCGGCGGCGCAGGCATATCCGCGGAAGTCGCGCTCACTACCACATCGCTCACGGGACGTCCCGCCGCATCAACAACGCTGATCGATAATTCGGCGGCAAAACAGCCTCTGGCGACCGGGATGGTAACCAGGCTCCAGAATGTGATCGCATTGGCAAAAGCGCGCACTGCGAACGCGAGGCGGGTCGCAGTTTTATGTTTTACGGCGGATCGACTGAAGCTTCGGTATCTACCTCCGGCCATTCGAGAACCCTCTTAAATACCATTGTCTAGTTTCTCCTCGATCATCCCCGTGTCGCTGCGCGAGTCGTCACAATCGTTGCAAAGCTTTTAAGCGGTGGATTGCCACGCGGTCGCGATGCGATATGCTGAGCCACCGATGACCTCACGTGTCTCCATCATTGCCGCGCTCGGGGCGGCGGCGCTTTTTGGCGCGTCAACACCCATCGCTAAGGGGCTAGCGGAGGAAATATCCCCGGTGTTGCTCGCGGGCTTGCTCTATTTGGGGAGTGGAGTCGGGCTATGGACCATTCGGATTGTCCGAGATCGCGGTTTCAGCACATCGATGATCCCGTCCCGCGAATGGCTTTGGCTGAGTGGCGCGATCCTTGCGGGTGGTGTGTTGGGCCCGATCTTGTTGATGAATGGGCTGGCCCGTACTTCGGCAGGAAACGCCTCACTATTGCTAAACCTTGAATCCGTATTCACGGCCCTACTTGCATGGCTCGTATTTCACGAAGCCGCAGACCGCCGTATCGTTCTTGGGATGGCCCTTATCGTCGCCGGGGGCGCCGTGCTCACTGGGTCGCAAGCCGAGGTCGCGCACTCCAGATTGTTCGGCGAGGCGGCCATTGCGGCTGCATGCCTGTGTTGGGCCCTCGATAACAATCTGACTCGCAAGGTATCGAGCTTCCGATGCCATTTTCATTGCAGCAACCAAAGGGCTGGTGGCGGGAATCACCAACCTATCGATCGGGTTCGCACTCGGAGAGAAATTACCCGCATTGCATCTGACCATCACGGCAATGACGATAGGATTGTTTGGCTATGGATTGAGCCTGGTATTGTTTGTTGTCGCATTGCGTGGACTGGGTTCGGCACGCACGGGCGCCTATTTTTCAACAGCGCCGTTCATCGGCGCGGCAATTGCAATCGTGGCCCTGCATGAACCACTGACGATTGCATTTGGCATATGCGCCCTTCTCATGGGTATTGGCGTCTGGATACATCTCACCGAACGTCACGACCACGAGCATTCGCACGCAGCGACAACGCACAGCCATGCGCACACTCACGACCTGCACCACCGGCACCGACATGACTTCCCATGGGAGGGCGCCGAGCCGCATTTGCATCTGCATCATCACGACGCACTGCTCCATCGGCATCCGCACTATCCGGATCTAGATCACATGCATCGCCACTAGCGTGTTAACCGGCCAATCTTACAAACGGACCGTTCGCCATGGCCTTTCAGCCGTTCGACAGTTAGTTCGCACGGCATTCAATTCTTGCAATAATCTGCTGCACCAACTACGCGCCGTCGCACTCACCCCCGGGGATTCAATGCAGATAAATCATGTGTGCCACATCGGTCTTCTGTTGCTGACGATGGGATCGATGGGCGTTCCTGACGAGGCATCGGCGCAGGCGGAGGTCGCGTCGGTGCCGCCGGCGGTCAGCCCGGCCGTGGTCCCCACCCCTGCGATCACACCGCCGCATGCTTTTACAGCGGCCGATGCCGAGGCCTGGCTCGACGGATACATGCCGTATGCGCTGCGTTCGGGGGATGTCGCCGGTGCCGTGGTAGTCCTCGTTAAGGATAACCAGGTGTTGCTCGGCAAGGGATATGGCTATGCGGATGTCGAGAAGCGCATACCCGTGAGCTCGGCGAGCACGCTTTTCCGCTGGGGCTCTGTCTCAAAGCTTTTCACCTGGACTGCCGTCATGCAATTGGTCGAGGCGGGCAAAATCGATCTCGATGCTGACGTCAATCAGTACATCGATTTCAGAATTCCTCCACGGGAGGGAAAGCCGATCACGATGCGCAATGTGATGACTCATACGGCGGGATTCGAGGAGCGGCTCACCGGCTTGATCGGAGTCGAAGGCGATGCCGTCGTTCCCCTGGGCGATTTCTTGAAACGCTATATACCTGAGCGAGTCTACTCACCCGCTGAAACGCCGGCCTATTCCAATTATGCCGCGGCCCTAGCCGGATATATTGTCGCTCGGGTATCGCAGACGCCTTTCGATGACTATATGGATGAGCATCTATTTCGACCGCTGCAGATGTCCAATTCGACCTTTCGCCAACCGCTCCCAGAATCCTTAAAGCCGAAAATCTCGAAGGGCTATCAGGCGGCATCCTTGCCCGCCAAACCGTTCGAAATCGTGGGTCCGGCTCCGGCAGGCAGCCTCAGTTCGACCGCTGATGACATGGCGCACTTCATGATCGCGCATCTGCAAAACGGCCGTTATGGGTCCAATCAAATCCTTCGGCCGGATACCGCGGCGCAAATGCACGGAACCTCACTGACTATCCTTCCGCGCGTCAACCGCATGCTTTTGGGATTCTACGAGAACAACTACAACGGTCATCGTGTGATCTCCCACGGCGGCGATACGCAGTGGTTTCACAGTGAGCTGAACTTGTTCATCAACGACGGCGCCGGACTGCTTGTTTCGATGAACAGCACCGGCAAGGACGGCGCGGCCCAAGGAGTTCGCTCAACACTTTTCCACGAATTTGCGGATCGATATTTTCCGGCGCCGGCACCTGACGGCAAAGTGGACGAGAAAGCCGCCGCGGAACATGCCGGTATGATCGCCGGCCGCTACATAGGTTCACGGCGATTCGAATCCAGCTTCATGAGCTTGTTGAACATCATCAGCGAAACAAAGGTTATCGACAACGGCGATGGCACAATTGGCGTATCGAGCATCGTCAGCCCCTCCGGGGTCCCCGAGCGCTGGCTAGAA
>DASWUU010000264.1:0-33150 GCA_036401515.1 Steroidobacteraceae bacterium | reverse complement strand
TTATTAAGAGCGGCTTCGCAGTATAGCCTCGCGCATTGACCGTACTGCCCGCTTCCCGGCGGGGGAAGGAGCGATATCGACGCGGCGCGGCAAACCGTGTACACTTGTCTGAGCTTAAAAGAGGTTGGTGCTCGGTCAGTGCCACCTTTAGCTCGCGGTCCGTCCTCGACGCACTTCGTTTTTTCACCCTCCTCGCTGCTGACCGCTGCGGTTGCTGTAAAGCCCGTCGTGCGAGTCCACTTTTCATACAAGGTTTAATAATGTCATTTTCAGATCTCGGGCTTTTGCCCGAATTGATGCGTGCTGTCGCCGATAAAGGTTACGACACGCCCTCTCCCATTCAAGTCCAGGCCATTCCAGCCGTGCTCGGGGGCCGCGATGTCCTCGCCGGTGCGCAAACCGGCACGGGCAAGACAGCCGGCTTCGTGCTGCCCATTCTGCAGCTTCTCGCCGCTGATCAGGCGAATGGCAGCAGCCGAGCCCCGCGCGCGCTGGTGCTGACGCCCACGCGTGAGCTGGCTGCTCAAGTGGCTCAAAGTGCCCGCGACTATGGCAAGTACATGCAGCTGCGCACCTACCAAGTGTTCGGCGGCGTAAGCATTAACCCGCAAATCAGTGCTCTGCGCAGCGGCTGCGATATCTTGGTCGCCACACCGGGCCGGTTGCTCGATCTTGCGCAGCAGCGGGCGGCCGACCTGTCCAAAATCCAAGTGCTGGTCCTCGATGAGGCGGACCGCATGCTCGATATGGGTTTCATACCCGACATCCGGCGCATCATCAAATTGCTGCCGCAGAAGCGTCAAAATTTGCTTTTCTCGGCAACGTATTCGGACGATATTCGCGGTCTGGCCGAGCGTCTGCTGCACAACCCCTTGTCAGTGCAAGTTGCCCCACGCAACGCGCCAATCGAACTGGTCGAGCAGCGCGCATATCGCGTGCAAAAAGAGCAGAAGCGCCACTTACTCGTGCATCTGATTCAAGAAGGACAGTGGCGGCAAGTGCTGATTTTCACCCGCACCAAGCATGGTGCCAATCGCCTGACGCAACAGTTGGAAGGCGCCGGCATTCAAGCCGCGGCCATCCATGGAAACAAGAGCCAGGCGGCCAGAGTGAAAGCCCTCGACATGTTCAAGCGCGGGCAAGTCACTTGTCTGGTCGCCACCGAGGTCGCCGCTCGTGGACTCGATATCAAGGAGCTCCCGCAGGTGGTCAACTACGAGCTGCCCAACGTGCCCGAGGACTATGTTCACCGCATCGGCCGCACCGGCCGCGCCGGCGCCAATGGCGAAGCGATCTCACTGGTATCGTCGGATGAGACCGGGTTGCTGCGTGACATCGAACGAGTGCTACGGCGCAGCATTCCAACCCTCCCGACCCCGGTATTCAAGATTCTTGAATCCGCCTCGCCGCCCCCGCGTGAAAATCGCTCGCCGCAAGGTCAGAGCCGCCATGCAGGACAGGGGCAACATGGCGGCGGTCGGCGCGACGGAGGAAATTCGGAGCGCCGCGATTCGCGCCGGGCCCCGAGCTCCGCGGCCCGATCAAATACCGGGACCCGCACTTTCGGTCAAACGCGAGGCCGCGCTCGCTAGAGTTTCGGCACCAATTCGCGCAGGTACTGCGCGAATTCAGGTCCCAAGCTCGGATGCTTCAAGCCGTACTCGACGGTGGCTTGCAAGTATCCGAGCTTACTGCCGCAGTCGTATCTCTTTCCCTCGAACTCGAAGGCGTACACCGATTCGCGCTGCATGAGCCGCGCAATACCGTCGGTGAGCTGTATCTCGCCGCCCGCGCCCTTGCCGATTTTGGCCAGGTCATCGAAGATCGCGCCGGTCAATAAGTAGCGTCCCACCACGGCCAGCGTCGATGCGGCCTTGTCGGGCTTCGGCTTCTCGACGATATGCGACATCTTTCCGACACGCGGGGCAATCGACTGCTCCAAGCTCACGATGCCGTATTTGTCCGTGTCCTGCTTCGGAACATTCTGCACGCCGAGTATGCTCACATGATGCTTGTCGAACACATCCGCCATTTGCTTGAGGCAGGGCACTTTGGCGTCGATCAAATCGTCCGCCAGATGGACCATGAAGGGGGCGTCGCCTACTACCGGCCGAGCGCACAACACCGCGTGGCCCAACCCTAGCGGCGCCGACTGGCGAATGTAAACGCACGATGCCCAGCTCGGGAGAATTCCGCGCAATGTATCGAGCAATTCCTGCTTACCCTGCGCTTGCAGGACGGCTTCGAGTTCGGGGTTGGAATCAAAGTGATCTTCGATCGCACGCTTCGAGCTGCCGGTGATGAAAATTAACGTATCGGCCCCGGCGGAGAGCGCCTCGTCCACCGCGTATTGAATAAGCGGCTTATCCACGATAGGAAGCATTTCCTTCGGGCTCGCTTTGGTGACCGGGAGAAATCTCGTGCCGCGTCCCGCAACGGGGAATACTACTGCTTTTACTTGATGTGCCATGTACGCAGAATAACGGATTTCCAACGGCTCTGCCGTCGGACAATTCTCACAGACTAGCGCAGCTTGACGATGGCGTAGGCTTCGAAGCTGTCCCACGAATGGCATGCTGGGCAATGCCAATAAAAATTGCGACCGGAAAAACCGCATTCATTGCAGCGGTATTTCTCCGCTTGCGCCAGCAGCGCGCCGATCTCGCGCGCGATGCGTTCTGATTGCGTCGGACCTTCCTGCCAAACCGCTTGCAACGTGTGGTCTTGCGAGAAAACTTTTTCGATGGAAGCGCGCAGCGACACAGCCGAACCCAAGTTCGCCGCTATCGCTGCGAAGACCAAGCGCTTCAGCTCATCGAAACCCCGTGACTCAGCTTGCGTCACCAGCTCGCTCAAGATGGCATCGCGTTCCTCGGGGCCGACGAGCTTGAGCAGGCGCGGCAACTCCTCTTGCAGGAGCGTCGGCGACTCGGTGAGCGCTTGCCTCAAGAGCTTAACGGCGAGATCGGGCTGCGCTTCGAGCTCCGCGATCTGAGCCCCCAGCAGCACCGCGCGTGGGAACGGCAGGGCCTCCGCGCGTGTTTCGCTGAGCAGGCCGCGCGCACTGTCGATGTCGCCGCGCTCGATGGCTAGGCTTGCCAGCTCACACAAATAATGAGCGGCCACGGAGCGCGCCGGCGCCGCCTTGATGCTCGCCAGTTGCCGATAGGCGTCGAGAGCCTGCTGCCAGTCGTGTTGGCGCTCATACACGCCGCGCAAAGCATCGAGCGCGCTCGCGCGCAGGCGCGGCACTTCACTTACTTGCTGGAACAGTCCCTCCGCCCGATCGAGGACTCCGGCGCGCAGGTAATCCTGGGCCAGTGCCAGCAACGCCTGCTCGCGGTGCTCGGGAGCCAGCTCTTTGCGCGCCAGAATATTTTGATGAATTCGGATGGCGCGCTCGACTTCCCCGCGGCGTCGATACAGCGAGCCCAGCGCAAAATGCGTCTCTATCGTTTCCGCATTGGCGTCCATCAGCTTCAAGAACATATCGAGCGCCCGATCCGGCTGCTCGGTGACCAGATAGTCGAGGCCCGTGAGATAGTCAGGGTGGAGTTTGCTTAAATGTCCGGTCCAGCGTTTGCCCCAGCCAAAATGCCCGGCCAGAATGCCCACGACGAGCGCCGCGAGCACCAAGCCCCACGTCAGCAGCGGTAACTCGGTCAAACCCTAGTCGCGGATCGGCTGATCCGCACCGTCGTTGACGCGTTCGCGCAGGTCCTTGCCCGGCTTAAAGTGCGGCACATGCTTGCCGGCCAGAGCGACGGCCTCGCCGGTCTTTGGATTGCGCCCCTGGCGAGGCGGCCTAAAATGCAGCGAGAAGCTGCCGAAGCCCCGTATCTCGATGCGCTCGCCGGTCGCCAAGGCATCGCTCATGATTTCCAGAAGTTGTTTCACGGCCAGCTCTACGTCCTTCGCCGGCAAATGCTTCTGTTTCGCCGAAATGATCTCGATGAGTTCCGATTTCGTCATTATCGACCCGTGCACATCACTAGACATACTTTAGAGTGGGCGGCCGCAATATGAGCGGCCGCCGCCGCTTCCTCAATCCTGCCCGGAGATTTGCTCTTTGAGCAGGTCTCCCAAGCTCGTTCCGGTGGATGAATCGGTCCGATAATTCTGCATTGCCTCCTGCTCCTCCTGCATATCCTTCTGCTTGATCGACAGCGAGATGCTGCGGCCCTTGCGATCCACGCCGGTGAATCGGGCTTCGACTTCTTCGCCTACTTTAAGCAACAAGCGGGCATCCTCCACTCGATCGCGCGACAATTCGGACGCGCGTAGCTGCCCGTCCACGCCATTGCCGAGATCGATTATCGCGCCTTTCGCATCCACCTCGCGCACCACGCCCTTGACGATGCTGCCCTTCGGATGCTCAGCGATGTAGGCCGAGAAGGGGTCCTTGGCGAGCTGCTTGATGCCTAAGCTGATGCGCTCCCGTTCCGGATCGATCGACAGAACCATGGCATCGACTTGCTGCGCCTTCTGGTAACTGCGTACCGCTTCTTCGCCGGGCATGTCCCACGATATATCGGATAGATGGACCAGGCCGTCGATGCCCCCCGCAAGGCCAATGAATATGCCGAAGTCGGTGATCGATTTGATTTGGCCGCTGACCTTGTCGCCGCGGTTGTAGTTGTCGGCAAATTCCTTCCACGGATTGGCCTTGCACTGCTTCACGCCCAAGCTGATGCGGCGGCGCTCCTCGTCGATGTCGAGGACCATGACTTCGACTTCCTGGCCGACGTGCACGACTTTGGCCGGATTGACGTTCTTGTTGGTCCAGTCCATTTCGGAGACGTGCACCAAGCCTTCGACGCCCTCTTCGATTTCCACGAAGCACCCGTAATCCGCAATGTTCGTGACCTTGCCGAACAGCCGCGTGTTGGCGGGATAGCGCCGCGCAATGTTCTGCCAAGGATCCGCGCCCAACTGCTTCAAGCCCAGCGAGACACGCTGGCGCTCGCGGTCGAACTTCAATATGCGTACATCGATCTCTTCGCCCACCTTGACCACTTCGGAAGGATGCTTGACGCGCTTCCACGCCATATCAGTGATGTGAAGCAGCCCGTCGATGCCGCCCAAATCCACGAATGCGCCGTAATCGGTGAGATTCTTGACCACACCCTTGACCGCCGCGCCTTCTTGCAAATTGTCCAGCAATGCAGAACGCTCGGCGCTGTATTCCTGCTCGACGACCGCACGGCGCGAGACCACGACGTTGTTGCGCTTCTGGTCGAGCTTGATGACTTTGAATTCGAGCGGCTTGTTCTCCAGGTACGACGGATCGCGCACGGGACGCACATCCACCAGTGATCCTGGTAGGAAAGCCCGCACATTGTCGATCTCGACGGTAAAGCCACCCTTGACTCGGCCGGTGATGATGCCGATAACGACTTCTTGCTTCTCAAAGGCCGTTTCCAAGCGCGTCCAGGTTCGGGCCCGCTTGGCCTTCTCGCGCGAAAGCCTCGTTTCTCCCGAGCCATCCTCCACGCTGTCCAACGCGACTTCGACGGTTTCCCCGACCGAGACCTCGATCTCGCCTTTCTCATTCTTGAATTGATCGGATGGTATGACCGCTTCGGATTTCAATCCGACATTGACGATCACGTAATCCTGGCCGACTTCGACGATCAGTCCGTTGAGGATGGTTCCAGGACGAATGCGCTGGCTCGCAATGCTCTGTTCGAACAGTTCCGCAAAACTTTCTGTCATGTGTTCTCTATACTAAATCCCTGACACTGATCCTTAGTGCCCTAGGGGTTACCGTAAAAAACGGCGATCAATCCTTGAAAGCCGCAACCTAAATCTTCAGACGTTCGCGAGCAATCTCCAACACGCGTTCGACCACGCCATCGACTGACATACCCGTTGTATCCAACGTGGTGGCGTCGGCGCTTGGAACAAGGGGCGATACCGCGCGAGCCATGTCGCGCTGATCACGCTCCGCTATGTCCAGCGAAAGGGCGGCAAGGTTAGCAGCAACCCCCTTTTGTTTCAACTGGTTATGCCGTCTGGCGGCGCGTTCTGCGGGGCTGGCGGTGAGAAAGATCTTGACCCTCGCATCGGGGAATACGACGGTGCCCATATCCCGGCCGTCAGCCACCAAACCCGGCGGCACCGCAAATCGCCGTTGGCGCTCCAAAAGCGCCGAGCGGACCACCGGCAGGGCTGCGACCTTGGAGGCGTCATTACCCGCCTCCTCGGTCCGTATGGCGCGGGTGACATCCTGCCCGTCCAGGTAAATGAGTTCCTCGCCGGACTCATTCGAGCCGAAGCGAATGTCAAATTGGGCCGCCAGCCGTCCCAAAGCTGGCCCATCCTCCAAGCTTGTGGATGCCCGCCGGGCGGCCAAGGCGACCAGGCGATACAGTGCACCGCTATCGAGCAGGAACCATCCGAACGCCTTGGCGACCGCGCGGCTGACGGTGCCCTTACCGGATCCGGAGGGGCCATCGATGGTGATGATGGGAACTGCCCGCATGGCGCCTACAGAGCAACCTCACGTATCGCGAGGCCTATCGACTGCGCCAGCGCCACGAAGCCGGGAAAAGAAGTCGCCACATTGCCCACGTCCTTGACGGTAATGGGCCCGGCCGCCCGCAAGCTCGCAATTGCAAATGACATGGCAATACGATGATCGCCGAAGCTATCGATCTCTCCGGCCGAAAATGCTGCGCCCTCGCCCCGGCCTTGGATGTGCATACCGTCGGCCAAGGGCTCGTGCGGAACACCCAGCGTCTTCAAACCCGAGCTCATGGCCGCAATTCGATCGCTCTCCTTGACACGTAACTCCTCTGCGCCGGTCACCCATGTTTCCCCCCGTGCGCACGCCGCGGCGATAAAGAGAATCGGAAGCTCATCAATGGCGAGGGGAACCAGATCCTTGCTCACGCGCACGCCGTGCAGCAAAGAGGGACGGACCAGAAGATCTGCCAACGGCTCTGCGCCGCTTTCGCGCGGGTTCAAGATCTCGATGTCGGCACCCATGCTGAGCAGAATATCCAACAATCCGGTCCGTGTCGGGTTCAAGCCGACGTTTTGCAGGCGCAGGCCCTCCGATGGACCTGCCAATAGTCCGGCGACTACAAAAAACGCGGCGGATGAAAAATCGCCGGGCACGGTGAGGAGTTGAGGAAGCAGGCGCTGCGGCGGGTACAGCGTCGTGCGAAGTCCCTCTGAGAGCACCCGCACGCCGCAGCTCCTGAGCATCCGCTCACTGTGGTCGCGGCTCATGCCAGGTGCGCTCACGCTTGTCGCCCCCTCGGCATAGAGCGCCGCCAACAGAATCGCTGACTTCACTTGGGCGCTTGCGATCGGCATCTGATAATCGATCCCATGCAAGCGCCGATCGCCACCGATATCGACCGGCGGGGTTCCGTGACGGGTGCGCACATCGGCGCCCATCTCGCGCAACGGCTTTGCCACGCGCTCCATGGGCCGCTTCATCAGCGAGGCATCGCCGATCAGTTGCGAGTCGAATTTCTGCGCCGACAATAAGCCCGTAAATAAGCGCATGGCGGTGCCGGCATTGCCCATATCGAGCGGGCAGCCCGCGCCCCGCAGACCGTGCAGTCCGACACCATGGATCAACACGTGGCTTGGGTTCTGCTGCTCGATGCGAACTCCGAGTGCACGCATGGCAGCTAAGCTCGCCATACAGTCCTCGCTTGCGAGGAAACCGTCGATCTCGCTCGTGCCTTCGGCGACGCCGCATAACATCAGCGCACGATGTGAAATGGATTTATCGCCGGGCACCGCCATGCTGCCGGTGATGCGCACCGCCGGATGCGCCTCAAAGCCCTGCATCAGAGAACGGCTCGCGGATAGGAACCCAGCACCTTGAATAACGAGGCGCGCGACTCCAGCGCGGCCAACGCCTTGGCAACCGGGGGATCGCTGACATGGCCTTCGATATCAATGAAGAATACGTAGTCCCATTTGCGGCGGCGCGACGGCCGCGATTCGATACGGGTCATATTGACGCGGTGTTGCGCCAGCGGCTCGAGCAATTGGAACAGCGCGCCGGCATCATCGGTGTCGCTGGTCGAAACCAGCAACGTGGTGCGGTCCGCGCCGCTTGCACTGAACAGTTTCCTGCCCACAACCAGGAAACGCGTGGTGTTATCCGGACGATCTTCGATTTCGTTGGCGAGCATATTGAGCGAATAGATCTCGGCTGCGGCCCGACCGGCGATTGCCGCAGTGCCGTGTTCATCGCGAGCACGCCGCGCGCCTTCGGCATTACTGGAAACACCGACCCGTTCCACTTCCGGCAGTTGATCATCCAACCAGGCACGGCACTGCGCCAAGGCTTGCGGGTGCGCGCAGATACGCTTGATGGCCTCGAAGCTGGTCATCTTACCCATCAGATAGTGGCTCACGCGTAATTCCACTTCGCCGCAGATTTTAAGCCCCGAGGCAAGAAACATGTCGAGCGTATGGTTGACCGTTCCCTCGGTGGAATTTTCGATGGGCACTACACCGAAGTCGGCCACACCGCCTTCGACTTCGTGAAATACCTCATCGATCGCTGCCAGCGGCAGCGCCCGAACCGAGGAGCCGAAGTGCTTGAGCACGGCGGCTTGGGTGAAAGTGCCTTCCGGACCCAAGAACGCCACCTTGAGCGGTTCCTGCTGGGCCAGGCAGGCTGACATGATTTCGCGAAACAGCCGCGCTATTTCTTCGTCGCGCAACGGACCTTGGTTGCGCTTGAGAGCCATTCGCAGCACTTCCGCCTCGCGTTCGGGCCGATAGTAGTCGACCGCCTTGCCGGACGCGGATTTCGATATGCCCACCAATTGCGCAAATCGCGCACGCTCGTTGAGCAAGGAGTGAATACGGGCGTCGATGGCATCGATGTTCTCTCGAATGCTTCCAAGACCTGCGCCGGCCGGCGTTGCGGTCGGAACCGGCGCCGGCGTCGGAATAAGCCCCTTCGCAGGTGCCTTGAGGGGCTTAAACTTGGGCTTTGGCCTAGCGTCGACTTTTTTCTTTTTGCCCTTCAAGCGTGTCGAGCCTCGAAATCACGCATGAATGCCGTCAATTTCTCGACCCCTTCGATGGGCATGGCGTTGTAGATGCTCGCACGCATTCCTCCCACCACGCGGTGGCCCTTTAAGCCCTGCAAGCCGGCCTTGGCCGCGTCGGACAAAAATTCTGGATCCAAATCCGGGTTGCTTAAGGTGAAGGTAACATTCATCAAGGACCGAGAATCAATCGCCACCTTGTTCTTGTACAGCCGCGAGGCATCGATGGCCGAGTACAGCATGGATGCCTTGGCTCGATTACGTTTGCCGATCTCCGGCAGGCCGCCGAGGTTCTTAAGCCATTTAAGGACCAGCCCGGCCATGTACCAGGCAAAGGTCGTCGGCGTATTCAGCATGGATTGGTTGTCGGCAATGGCCTGGAAATCAAACACGCGCGGGGTTTCGGGGCGCGCTCGCCCCAGCAGATCTTCGCGCACGATGACTACCGTCAATCCGGAAGGTCCGATGTTTTTCTGCGCGCCTGCGTATATGAGTCCAAAATTCGCGACCTCCACCGGCCGAGACAAAATACTGGACGACATGTCGGCGACGAGCGGCACTCCCCCGGTAGTCGGAACATATCCAAACTCGACCCCGCTGATGGTTTCGTTCGGCGTGTAATGCACGTACGCAGCGCTCTCGCTGAAACGCAGCTCGCTCTGCGGCGGCACGCGGCTGTAGTTGCCACCCGGATCCCCCGCCAGGTGCACGCGGCAGTATCGGGCTGCCTCCACCATGGCCCTTTGCGACCAGTGCCCCGTGTTGATGTAATCGACCACGCAGTCGGGCGCCGTCAGATTGAGCGGCACCAAGGAGAATTGCGCCGAGGCGCCCCCCTGCATGAACAGTACTTTGTAGTTGGCGGGGATGGACATCAGTGCGCGCAAATCCGCCTCCGCTTGCGCCGCGACTTCGAGGAAGGACTTCTCGCGGTGGCTGATTTCCATCACCGACATGCCGCTACCCTGCCAGTCGAGCAACTCATCGCGCGCTTGCTCGAGAACCTCCAGCGGCAACACGGCAGGTCCCGGCGAGAAGTTGAAAACGCGCACCGAAGTCCTACGGTCCTGCGATGGGATCGGTGGGATCGTCGGGATCCGCGGGGCCGGCCAGATCAGGAGGGTCCGCCTCCCCTTCCTCGCCTTCGCCGGCCAGGCCCTCGATTCGCTCGAGGCCCGAGAGCTGATCGCCCTCTTCGAGCCGTATTAGCCGCACGCCTTGGGTGTTGCGACCTACCACGGAGATATCCTTCACCGGCGTGCGCACCAGCACGCCGCTTTGGCTCATGAGCATGATTTCATCGTCCAAGCTGACCTGCAGTGCGCCGACCATGATTCCGTTGCGGTCAGTGATTTGCAAGGCGATTACGCCCTGGCCGCCGCGGCCGTGCTTGGGAAACTCGTCCAGAGGCGTCAGTTTGCCGAAGCCATTCTGCGATGCCGTGAGAATGAAACCGTCTTGCGCGACGATCAAGGCGTTGACGCGCTGCTCGTCGCTCAGCTTGACGCCGCGCACGCCGGCGGCCTCGCGCCCCATCGGGCGAACCTCTTCCTCCATGAAGCGAATCGCTTTGCCCGCAGTGGTGAATAGGAGGATGTCCTTGGTGCCGTCGGTAATCGCCACGCCCACAAGCTTGTCTCCTGGCTCCAGCGCGACGGCGATAATGCCGCTCGCGCGCGGCCGCGAGAACAATGCCAGGGAAGTCTTCTTCACCGTCCCGAGGCTGGTGGCCATGAAGACAAATTTTCCCTCTTCGAATTCCTTGATCGACAGCATTGCGCTGATGCGCTCGCCTTCCTGCAACGGCAACAAATTCACGATCGGCTTGCCGCGCGATCCGCGGCTCGCTTGCGGCAATTGATACACCTTGAGCCAATACAGTTTGCCTCGATCCGAAAAGCACAGCAGCGTGTCGTGAGTATTGGCCACGAATAACTTGTCGACGAAATCCTCGTCTTTGACGCTGGTCGCGGCCTTGCCGCGGCCGCCACGGCGCTGAGCTTGATAGTCCGACACCGGTTGCGCCTTGGCATAACCGCCGTGCGAGAGCGTGACCACGACATCCTCCGGAGAAATCAGATCCTCCGTGGTGAGGTCCTCGTGGTTGACGAGAATTTCAGTGCGGCGCTTATCGCCAAAGGTGTCGCGAATGAATTCCAGTTCCTTGCGGATGACTTCCAAGAGCCGTTCGGGGCGGGCCAGAATGTCCGACAGATCGCGAATCTGTTCCAACAGTTCCTGGAATTCGGCCAGGATTTTGTCCTGCTCGAGTCCCGTAAGGCGGTTGAGGCGCATCTCCAGAATCGCTTGCGCTTGAGTTTCGGTAAGACGATAGCCGCCTTCGACGATGCCTAAGGCCGCGATTTCCCCCTCCGGCCGGGTACTGATGGCACCGGCGCGGGCCAGCATCTGCGGCACCGCGCCTGAAGCCCAGGCCCGTGACGTCAGCGCTACTTTGGCCTCGGCCGGAGACGGCGATGCCTTGATGGCGGCGATGATTTCGTCGATGTTGGCGAGCGCGATCGCCAGGCCCTCCAAAATATGCCCGCGTTCGCGCGCCTTGCGAAGCTCGTATACGGTGCGGCGCGTGACGACTTCCCGACGATGACGCAGGAAGGCATCCAGCATCTCCTTGAGACTCAGGAGCCGCGGCTGGCCATCGACTAGGGCCACCATGTTGATGCCGAACACCTGCTCCATGGGAGTCTGAGAATACAAATTATTGAGCAGAATTTCCGGCACTTCACCGCGCTTCAATTCAATCACCACGCGCATGCCGTCCTTGTCGGATTCATCGCGCAGTCCGTCGGAGGCGATGCCTTCTATCAGCTTGTCGCGGACCAAGTCCGCGATGCGCTCGATCAGGCGCGCCTTGTTCACTTGATAGGGCAGCTCGGTAATGATGATGGCTTGGCGCTCGCCTTTGCCCACATCCTCGAAATGGGTGCGCGCGCGCAAGTGCAAGCGCCCGCGTCCCGTCTTGTAGGCTTGGACGATCTCCTGCGCGCCGTTAATGAACCCGGCGGTGGGGAAATCCGGACCGGGAACGATCTGCATCAGTTGCCCGAGCGTAATTTCTGGATTTTCGATCAGCGCAATGCAGGCTGTGATGATTTCGGTGAGATTATGCGGCGGGATATTGGTGGCCATACCCACCGCAATTCCCGAAGAGCCGTTGATCAATAGATTCGGGATGCGGGCTGGGAGCACCGCCGGCTCGCTCTCGGACTCGTCATAATTGGGATTGAAATCGACGGTTTCTTTATCGATGTCGGCCAGCAATTCACCTGCCAACCTCGACATGCGCACTTCTGTGTAGCGCATCGCCGCCGGTGGGTCGCCATCTACCGATCCGAAATTGCCCTGCCCATCGACCAGCAAATAGCGCATCGAAAATTCTTGTGCCATGCGCACGATGGCGTCATAGACCGAAGCGTCGCCGTGCGGATGGTATTTGCCGATGACATCGCCGACCACACGCGCCGATTTCTTATAGGCCTTATTCCAGTCATTGCTGAGTTCGCGCATCGCGTACAGCACGCGACGGTGCACCGGCTTCAGGCCGTCTCGAACATCGGGCAAAGCGCGCCCGACGATCACGCTCATCGCGTAATCCAGATACGATTTGCGCATCTCGTCTTCGAGATTTACGGGCAATATTTCGCGTGCGATCTCGGCCATTTGTCGAGAGTCCGGTGAGTTATCGGACTTTAATGAGTGGGTTTAAAGGGGGCAAGACAGGTCTGAAACATAGCCGAATTCTAGCACATATCCCGCTGTGTCTTAAGCCTACCGCGGCGGTTTTGCCGATATACTTCCCGCATGCCCGTTGTTGCCGCTGATTTACGTATCGAAGTGCGTTGGCTCGCTCCCATGGCCTCGCAAACTGCGATTCTCGAGGATCACGCGCTGATCGTTCGCGATGGTCGAATTCTCGATATTTTGCCCACTTCCCTCGCTGCAGCCCGCTACCGTGCAACTGCGGTCTTGCAAAGAAACTCGCATCTCATGATACCCGGCATGGTGAATGCGCAATCCGATGCCGCGATGCTGCTGTTTCGAGGAACAAAGAATGGCACTGCGCCGACGGGCGATGGGGCCATCGATCCGGAATTCGCGCGCGACAGCACCCTCGCGGCCATCGCCGAAATGCTCCAATCCGGAATTACCTGCTTCTGCGATCGTCCTTCATATCCTGAAGAAACGTTGCGCACGGCCCACGAGCAGGGCATACGTGCGGTGGTCGGCATGCCGGTCACCGAGGCGCCCTCCCCTTGGGCGAAAAATGCCGCAGAGTCATTGACGCGATCGTTAAGCTTGCGCGACAAATACAAGGGCGACCCACTGGTCTCGACCGCGTTTGCGCCCGATACGGTAAACAGCTTGAGCGACCAAGCGTTCGGACGTCTGGTCACCTTGGCTGACGAACTCGACGCCTGCATCATGCTGGACCTTCACCGCTCGCTACGTGAAATCGCCGAGTGCGTGAAGGCCCACGGTATGCGCCCAATCGAACGGCTTGGTGCTTTGGGGCTGCTGACTCCGGCGCTCAATGCCGTTCACATGGCGCATTTGACGACTTCGGATATGAGCCTCGTGCAACGCACCGGGATTTCGATCACCTTGCGGCCGCAATTGGATTTGAAATTCAGTCAAGTTTTGGCGCCGATCGGCGAGTTTGCCGCGGCGGGTGTCCGCCTCGGCCTTGGCAGCGGCGGTGCGCTGACTCAAGATCTCTGGACCGAAATCAAGCTGGTGGGTCTGCTCACGAACTCCTGGGACGCGCTGCATGCCGCCACGCGGGGCGGCGCCGCGGCGCTGGGACTGGATGGCGAGGTGGGAAGTCTGGAAGTAGGAAAATGGGCAGATTTGTGCTGTGTTGATCTTTCCGGGCCCGGCACGCAACCGGCCGCTAATCCGCTTGAGCGGTTGGTGATCGGCGGCGGCCGTGACCTCGTCAGCGATGTCTGGGTCGCCGGCAGGCAACTGCTATCGGGCGGTGAATTGACGCGACTGAACTGGCCCGAGGTGGCTGCGCGCTCGGCGGCATGGGTGAGCCGAATGAATTTGAGAGGTGACTAGATGGATGCGCGGCCTAACGTAGATCCTGCGGAGCTGGCGAAATTTTCCTTGCTGGCGCAGAGCTGGTGGGATCCTCGCGGTCCTTCAAGACCTTTGCACGAACTTAACCCACTGCGGCTTCAATACACTGAAACCGCCGTTGCATTACCGAGCGCCCGCGTGCTCGATGTCGGTTGCGGCGGAGGAATATTGAGCGAGTCGATGGCGCGCCGCGGTGCGCGCGTGCTGGGCATCGATCTGTCGCAAGCGGTTCTCGATGTGGCAGAACTGCATGCGCTCGAAAGCAAGGTATCGGTGGACTACAAAGTGATCTCAGCCGAGGATCTGGCTGCGGCGCAACCGGCCTCCTTCGACCTGGTAACCTGCATGGAAATGCTCGAACACGTCCCCGATCCCGCAACCATGCTCGCCGTACTGGCTCGATTGGTTAGGCCCGGCGGCGATGTGATTGTGTCCACGCTGAATCGCAAGCCGCTCGCTTTCGCGGTGGCGATCATCGGGGCGGAGTACATCGCGCGCGTGCTGCCGCGCGGCACCCATGAATACCTGAAATTCATCCGACCTTCCGAGCTTGCCCGTTGGGGTCGCGCTGGAGGGCTTGAGCTGATGGATCTCACCGGCATCACTTACAATCCTTTGACCCGCGCATTTCGGCTATCACCCAACACCGATGTCAATTACCTTGCGCACTTCAAACGCTCGGAATGACCACTCCTTCTCTACGGGCGGTCCTGTTTGATTTGGACGGCACGCTTCTTGATACGGCACCGGACATGGTTGGCGCGTTGAATGCGCTGCGCCAAGAGCATTCGCTTGGGCCCCTGCCCTACGACACGGTGCGAAGCGCCGTAAGCCACGGAAGCGGGCGCGTGGTTAAAGTAGGTTTTCCCGAAGCCGATGCGGAAACTTCACTCACCCTCCAGCAACGCTTCTTGGAAATTTACCGCAACGCGCTCAGCCGCGAGACGCGGCTTTTTCCCGGCATGGAGACGGTGCTGAAAGAATTGGCGGTCTGGCGCTTGAAGGTGGGTATCGTAACCAACAAGCCGGGCTGGCTCACCACGCCGCTGTTGGCGGAACTCGGATTGCTGCAGCACTTTGCCTGCGTGGTCAGTGGCGACACCGTGGCGGAACGTAAGCCGCATCCCCTGCCCTTGTTGCACGCCGCCGAGCTCGCACAGGTGCGCCCCGGCGAATGCATTTACGTTGGCGATGCCGAGCGCGATATCCAAGCCGCACATGCCGCAGCCATGCCCGCTTTGGTTGCCAATTACGGCTACTTGCGCGTCGATGAGGATTCGACGGCGTGGGGCGGCGACGGTTATTTGAGTGCGCCCATTGACCTGCTGGACTGGCTCAGAGCGAGCGGGCGCCTGTGAGCGACATGCGGATTTGGGCGGTGCTGATGATTGGCATTGCGTTGGGTGCGCTCGCCGCACTGTTATGGCGCGCACGCCGCGAGCAAACCTTGCGCATCGATGCCGAATTGCTGCGATCAAAGCTCAAGAGCGAAGAAGTGTTGAGCGCAGAGCGCGAGCAAACCTTGATGCGCGCGCGCGAACAGCTTCAGGGGGTGTTCGGCGAGCTTGCACGCGAGAGCCTGCAGAGCAACAGCGAAGTGTTCTTGCAGCTCGCGCGCGAACGCTTCACTCGCCAGCAGTTGGACGCCTCGCAGCAATTGAGGGAGCGCGAGTCGGCGATCGAGTCGCTGGTCAATCCCATCCGCGAGGCATTGGCCAAGACTGAAGCGCAGATACAGACGATTGAGCGCGACCGCATCGACTCATTTGCCACGATCAAGGTGCAAATGGAAGTGTTGGCGAGCGGCCAGTCCTTGTTGTCGCGCGAGACGCGCAATCTCGTGACCGCCCTGCGTCGCCCCGATGTACGTGGGCAATGGGGAGAAATCACTTTGCGGCGTTTGGTGGAGTTGTCTGGCATGACATTGCATGTAGACTTCAGCGAACAGCTGCATCGCCAGACTGAATCCGGCGCTATACGGCCGGACATGATCGTGCACATGCCCGAGCAGCGCGACATCGTCGTGGATGTGAAAACACCGCTGGAGGCATACCTTGCCGCCGTGGAAGCCCAAGACGAGACCGAACGAAGCGCGCAACTGCGCCGTCACGCGCAAATCGTCGGTGCTCGCGTTCGCGAGCTATCCTCAAAGCAGTACTGGTCGCAATTCGAGCGCAGTCCGGATTTCGTAGTCTTGTTCTTGCCGGGCGATCAGTTCCTATCCGCCGCGTTGCAGGAAAACCCGGGGCTGATCGACGATTCTCTGCGCCAAAATGTCATGCTCGCCACCCCGACGAGCCTCGTCGCGCTGCTGAAGGCTGTATCCTATGGCTGGAAACAAACCCAATTGGCTGAGAACGCCGCAGAGGTTCGCGAGCTGGGTGAAGAGATTTACAAGCGGCTCGCGGTATTCGGAGAGCATTTGGCAAAACTTGGGAAGTCCCTCGGCAGCAGTGTCGAGTCCTTCAATCGGGCGGTGGGGTCGCTGGAACAACAAGTCCTGCCGGCGGCGCGCCGCTTCGAGGGGCTGGGCTTAAGGGTGAGCCGCGGCATCGAGCCCATCGAGCCCATCGCAAACTTAGCCCGAACTCCGCGTGCCGAGCCCGACCAGCCACAGCTTTTCGATGCGCCCCCTTCTCAAGAATCTTGATGCCACCTATCGTGCGCGAGCCATTCCCGCCGGATCGGCGCGTTATTGGAGCTGGCTGTTCGCGGCCGCCCCGGCACGCCCGCCCCTGCTTGGGATTTACGCCCTGCTGGCCGAGTGGAATGCATTGACGGATCCGGCGACCGAACACAGCGCGGCGCAGATCAAATTGGCCTGGTGGCAAGAGGAAATCCGTCGGCTTGCCGCCGGGATGCCGGTGCATCCCATCGGCATTTATCTGGCCGCGCTGCCGCGCGCCGGGGAGGCCGATTTCGCCCGGTTAGCTGCCTCGATCGATGCCGCAGTCATTGAAACCAACGGCGTGCCGCTGGAACGCTCGACGGAGCTCGAACCGCATGCCTGCGCGTTGCGGGCACCACCGCTGGCGCTAGCCTCCCGGCTGATCACGCCGGGCCTCGATGACAACGGCATGGCCGAGTGCGCGCAAGCCTTGGCGGTGGCTGATTACCTATCGCGCGCGACTCGCGACTATCGGCGCGATGTTCAGTTGGGACGCGTACCGTTCCCGGTTGATGATCTGCTCGCCGCGGGAGTGGACAACATCGCCCTGCGCGCCGAGCATGCCCCGCCGCCGCTTGAGAAGTACTTAGCGCAGCTGCGGCAGCGAGCGCGCGAAAATTATGACAGTGCGGCGCGAGCACTGCCCGCTCCGCACCGCACGCAATTGCGCCACCTCTTGATACTGGCGGCACTGGGATTGAAACATTTGATGGCACGCACGCCCTCCGTCACTTCAACCGGCATGAGGGATATGCTGTTAGCCTGGTCGACGGCAAGGCGCGCTTAGGAGTATTGAAGACGCTCATGATTCCCGAGCATTTCACCGCGGAGCCCAACCTGCTTACGGGTCGGACCATGCTGATCACCGGCGCCGGCAGCGGCCTTGGGCGAGCACTTGCGATTCAGTGCGCGCGCGCTGGCGCGTGCGTGATTTTATCCGGACGCAACGGCGCCAAGCTCGATCGCGTATACGATGAAATCGAGGCCTTGGGCGCAGCGCGACCCGCGACTGCCGTGCTCGATCTGGCCTCGGCGACAGCAGTCGACTACGACGCGCTTGCCCGCGTCGTTGGCGATGAGTTCGGAAAGTTGGATGGCCTGGTCCATGCCGCGAGCCTGCTGGGCGATCGAACGCCCCTAGAGCAATATGATGTGCCGACCTGGTGCAAGGTCCTGCACGTCAATCTCACCGCCCCGTTCATTCTCACCCAGATCCTATTGCCGCATTTGCGAAAGTCCGAGGATGCCTCCATCGTCTTTGTAAGCAGCGGCGTGGTGAAAAAACCGCGTCCCTTCTGGGGAGCGTACGCGGTCTCGAAGACCGGGCTAGAATCGGTACGCAACATGCTTGCAGAAGAATTGGAAGGCGAGGCTAATATTCGGGTCAACAGCATCAATCCGGGACGGATGCGAACCGCCATGAGGGCGGCGGCGTACCCGGCGGAGGATCCGAACACGGTACCGACGGCCGACTCGGTGTGCGGTCCTTTTCTATACTTGCTGAGTGCGCTAGGTCGTGGCATCGACGGTCAGTACATCGAGGCGCAATAACAGTGCGGGGACATAGGATGCATACAATTAAAGTCTACTTAGGGGTCCTCTCGGCAATCATTTGCGTTGCGCTGGGCACGGTGCGCGCGGAGGCTGTAGACGCCCGGCCGCTCGAGGGCGACTACGTCATTCATGATTTCCACTTCGCGTCCGGAGAAACCTTGCCGGAACTGCGAATGCACTACACCTTCTTCGGCAAGCCAAAAAAGGATGCGCAGGGACGCGTCACCAACGCCGTATTGATCATGCATGGCACTGGAGGATCAGGCCACAGTCTGGTGAATGAAAGATTTTCGGGCGTTTTATTTCAAAAGGGACAGCTCCTGGATGCGGAAAAATATTACATCATTCTTCCCGATGGCATCGGTCACGGAAAGTCGAGCAAACCGAGCGATGGATTGCGCGCCCACTTTCCGCAGTACTCCTATCAAGACATGGTGGCCGCGCAATATGCCTTGGTCACCAAGGGCCTGGAGGTAAACCACTTGCGGCTGGTGATGGGCACCTCGATGGGATGCATGCATACCTTTATATGGGCCGAGACTTATCCCGGCTTCATGGATGCCCTGATGCCGCTCGCGTGCTTGCCGGTGCAGATCGCCGGCCGCAATCGGGCATGGCGGGATCTTCTGATGGATGCAATCCGCAACGATCCGCAATGGATGAAGGGCGACTATACTGCTGAGCCCTTGAGCGCTTTGAGAACCGCGGCTGGGCTTCTGCTGATTGCCGGCAGCGCTCCGATCCAGATGCAAATAACGCTGCCCACTAAAGAGGCTGCCGACGAGTTCGTCCAGAAATACATGCAGCGCCAGATGGAAGATTTGGACGCCAATGACCTTCTCTACCAAGTCAATGCCTCGCGCGACTATGACCCTTCGGGTGGACTGGAGAAGATCAAAGCACCGCTGACGCAAATCAATTCCGGCGATGATTTCATCAATCCGCCCGAGCTCGGCATTGCGGAGCGCGAAATAAAACGCGTGAAAAATGGGCGTTTCGTGCTGCTACCCGCGTCCGACCAAACCCATGGGCATGGTACCCACACCTGGGCCGCCGTTTGGCAGCAATATCTGGCCCAGCTGCTGGACGCCTCCAAAAATCCGCCCTAACTTAAGCCAGGCCTCGAGCGGGGACAACCTCTTGGGGTGGCAGCACCGGCTTCGCTGCGTCGATTTCGTTGACGAGCGCATTGCGTTCGCTAGCCAACATGGCTCGGGAGTGTCCACGCGGCAAATCGTGGCCCAAATGGACCGGACCGAAACGCACGCGCATCAAGCGGCTCACGATGATGCCTCGAGCCGCAAACCAATGGCGTACTTGCGCCGAGCGGGTCGCGCGCACAGTCACGTTGAGCCAATGATTGAATCCCTCTCCATACTTGGCCTCGGCCTGCAGAATGCTCATGGCCTCGCCCTCGCAATCGGTTGCCGCGCGAAACTCACCGACCAGCGTTTCATTTAAAGGCCCGCGCATTCTGAGGACATAGTCAACGGTCAATGCATGCACGCCCTGCGACACGCGGTGCGCCCAGGAGCCATCGTCAGTGAGTATTTCCAGGCCTCCATCCACTGGAGGCATGGGCTGAATGGCAAGCCAGCGCCCTGCGGAGCGCGGCAGCTGCAAATGTTCTGCAGCCCGAGAAGTCGCCGCTTTAAGGTCGAGGCTTTCCCCCGGCGAGCGATGAAACAACAGCACGCGCAGTTGCTTGGCGGCCGGTGTGTGCAGCCGGACGGGTCGTCCGTCCAAGGTAATGCGGTCTTTAGGGCCGAGCTTTGCGCCGAGCGCAGGCACCTCGCCGTTGACCTTGAGCCGCGCCTCGCGAATCCAGCGCTCGACTTCGCGACGCGAACCGATACCTGCCGCCGACATCTGCTTCTGGATGCGCTCACCGGGGCCGGAATCTTGTGCCGGTGCGCCCGACCGCGAACCGGCCTTATGTTTAGGACCGGCCTTAGGTTGACGCACCCGCATCAAATCGTGTCGTCTTGCGCACCGCTGGCAACCAAGCCCTGGCGCGGAGCCTCACTCTGCGGAGCGGCTTCCTCATCATCGTCGGCCTGCGGCTCCACGGGCGCGACTGCTTCGCTCGCATCATCCTCGTCGGCCAGCACCTGCGCATCGGCACCCGGCAGCGTCAGCTGCACACGCAGATCTTCGAGCTCTTTGAGTTGCGCCAGGGTCGGCAAATCATCGAGCTTCTTCAAGCTGAAGTAATCGAGAAACTCGCGCGTGGTGCCGAGCAGCTCCGGCTTGCCCGGCACATCGCGATGGCCGACCACCCGAATCCACTCTCGCTCATGCAAAGTCTTGATGATATTCGGATTGACCGCGACGCCGCGGATTTGCTCGATCTCGCCGCGCGTGATCGGCTGTCGATAGGCAATCAACGCCAACGTCTCGAGCAGTGCGCGCGAATATTTCGCTGGCCGTTCCTGCCACAACCGAGCGACCGGTTGGGCGACCGCAGCCCTAATTTGAATGCGAAATCCACTGGCCACTTCAAGCAACTCGAGCCCGCGCGTTTCGTATTCTTCGCCGAGCGCAGCGATAGCACCTTTCACTTCCTCGCCGATCGATCCGTCGCGCTCGTCGAACACGTTCGTCAGCTCATCCACCGTCAGGGGCCGGCCGGCGGCGAGCAGCGCAGCTTCAACCACATTTTTCACGTATTGTTGGTTCATTGAGTTCTCGCAAGATCATCGTTTGCGGCGCCATCGTCGGTAACTAGCGACAGGTGCCGGGCCGGGTTGCCGAGTCGAACGTGCAAGGGTGCGTAGGCTTCAGATTGCACTATTTCGATCAGCCCCTCACGCAATAGTTCAAGAATGGCCACGAACGTCACCGTCACGCCACGGCGGCCCTCTTCTGCCGTAAACAATCGCACGAAATCGACAAATGAGTTGGTCTGCAACAAGGCTAAGACATCGGTCATGCGCTGGCGCACCGACAGTGGCTCGCGTTGCACATGATGATGCGCGAACATGTCGCTGCGCAACAACACGTCTTGGAATGCAATCAGCATTTCCTGCAGCGTCACTTGCGGCGGGATGCGAACGACCTTCCGGTCGACAAGATCCGCCGATGCCAACCAGGTGTCGCGCTCCAGGCGCGACATGCGGTCTATTCCTTCGGCCGCGCGCTTGAAGCGCTCGTATTCCTGCAGGCGGCGCACCAGCTCGGCGCGGGGATCCCCCTCTTCGGTTGCATCGTCGCTGCCCACCCGCGGCAGCAGCATGCGCGATTTTACTTCCGCGAGTGTCGCTGCCATCAGGAGGTATTCACCCGCCAATTCGAGCTGCAGCACCTGCATGAGCTCGATATAACGCATGTATTGGCGCGTGATTTCCGCTATCGGAATGTCGAGAATATCGAGATTCTGCCGCCGGATCAGATACAGCAGCATGTCGAGCGGACCTTCGAAGGCTTCGAGAAAGACCTCGAGCGCCTGGGGCGGAATATAGAGGTCCCGGGGCATCTCGATAACGGGCTGCCCCTCCACCACTGCAAAGGGCATCTCACCTTGTGCCGGCGGACCCGCAACGACAGTCGGCTGGGGTGCCGTTTTTGGAACTAAGGTCAATTCGGGTTTCATCTATAATTCATTGCCATGGCTTGTCGGACCGCATCCATCGTCTCGCGTGCCACTGTCCGTGCGCGCTCGCATCCCTCGGCGATGATACCGCGTACCAGGTCCGGATTCTCCTCGAACTCCTGGGCGCGCTTGGCGATGCCGGATATTTCTTCCACGATTTTTTCGATCAGCGGCGCCTTGCATTCCAAACAGCCGATGCCCGCGGTACGGCAGCCCTTCTGTACCCAGTCCTGCGTCTCGGGCGAGGAATATATCTTGTGCAGTTCCCAGACCGGGCATTTGTCCGGATCGCCGGGATCGGTGCGCCGCACGCGCGCCGGATCAGTTTGCATCGCCTTCAGTTTCCGGACCACCGAGTCCGAATCCTCGCGCAAACCAATGGTATTGCCGTAGGACTTGGACATTTTGCGCCCGTCGAGCCCCGGCACCTTCGGCGTCGCGGTCAGCAATGCGTCCGGCTCGGGCAATATAGAAATGCCGGCGCCCTCGAGAAATCCGAGGAGCCGATCGCGATCCGCGACCGTGAGGCGCGCATTCGCCTCGACCAACGCCTGCGCCCTCGCCAGCGCGTCTGCATCGCCCTTCTCTTGAAACGCTTTGCGCAGCGAGCGATACATTGCGGAATTTCGCGAACCCAAACTCTTGATGGCCTTTTCTACTTTCTGCTCGAATTCCGGCTCGCGCCCATAGATGTGATTGAAGCGGCGCGCCACTTCGCGGGTAATCTCAACGTGGGCCACTTGGTCCTCGCCTACCGGCACGAATTGCGAGCGGTACAGCAAAATATCCGCGCTTTGCAGCAAGGGATAACCGAGGAACCCGTAGGTGTTCAAGTCATGATCGGCAAGCTGCGCCTGCTGGTCCTTGTATGACGGCACTCGCTCCAGCCAGCCCAAGGGGGTGATCATCGACAGCAGCAGATGCAGTTCCGCGTGCTCGGGTACCTTTGACTGGATAAACAGCGTGGCCACCCCGGGGTTAAGACCCGCGGCCAACCAGTCGATCACCATGCTCCAAGTGTTCTCCTCCAGGTGCGAGGTGTCCTCATAACCGGTGGTCAATGCATGCCAGTCCGCAACGAAGAAGTAGCACTCGTACTGGTATTGAAGCTCGATCCAATTCTTGAGCGCGCCATGATAATTGCCCAAATGCAGCTGGCCCGTGGGGCGCATGCCGGAGAGCACACGTCGATTCTGGATGGTGCCGCTCATCTCGAAAGGCCGACGCCGAGGACGTTGATCAGGTGGCCGATGGCCCCGTATGCCGGACGAAATAGCCAACTCAGCAATCCCAAAAAGGAGAGTCCTACGACGATGAACATGCCCGCCGGCGCTATTTTTTCGAGCCGAGCGCCTATCCGTGGCGGCAACAAACCCACCAGTACCCGGCCTCCATCCAGCGGAGGGATCGGGAGCAAATTGAAGAGCGCAAGCACCGCATTGACCTTGATGCCCGCTTGGGCCATGAGCACGACCCAGTTATCCAATAAAGAGCCACGCCGGATCTGCAAGACGATTAACAGCACCACACACCAGAAAAGGGCCATGAAAATATTCGCGGCGGGGCCCGCGAGTGCGACCAGAATGGACGCGCGGCGCGGATTGCGCAGCACGCTGATTGTCACTGGCACCGGTTTTGCCCATCCGAAAAGAGGTAAACCCAGCGCCAAAAGCGACCCCGGCAAGAGTACGGTACCGACAGGATCAATATGCCGTAGCGGGTTCAAGCTCAGGCGGCCGAGCAGCTCGGCGGTGCGGTCGCCAAAGTAACGGGCCGTCCATCCATGTGCGACCTCGTGCAGGGTGATGGCGAAAAGAACCGGTATCGCCCACACTGAAATGACATACAAAAATAAAGGTAAATCCAATGCTTGCACTCGTTATTTAAACAAATTACGAGCGTGGCTGCCCGCATTGAGGGTCATTATACGGTGGCGGTGGCAGCAAAGGGGCTGACATCGCCGCGGCCTTCTCGCAATACAACGGCGCGGTCTCCCGACAAGTCGATGACGGAGGTCGGAATGAGACCGCAATTCCCGCCATCCAGAACCAGATCGACACTGGCTTCGAGCGTCTCGTAAATTTCCCTCGCATCGGTACGCGGCAAGTCCTCTCCAGGAAGCAGCAGCGTGGAACTCATCACCGGTTCGCCGAGCTCGCGAAGCAGCTGGGCGGTGACCGGATGATCCGGCACCCGCAAGCCGATGGTGCCTCGCCGCTCGTGCTTTAAACGCCGCGGCGTCTCACGTGATGCTTTGAGCAGAAAGGTATACGCGCCGGGCGTGTGCGCGCGCAGCAGCCGGTATTGCCAATTGTCGACCATCGCGTATTTGCCCACGTCGGCAAGATCCCGGCAAACCAAGGTGAAGTGGTGGTTCCGGTCGGTTTGACGAATTTCCCGGATGCGTTCCAGCGCGGCCTTATCGCCGATATGACACCCCAATGCATAGCAAGAATCCGTCGGATACACGATTACCCCGCCACGGCGCAAGACTTCGACCGCCTGGCGTATGTAGCGCACCTGCGGAGAGACCGGATGCAGTTGCAGATAGATGCTCATCTCGTCAGCTATGATACGCGGATGAATCAACTTCTCGAATGGTCGCCCTTGATCGTTTTCTTCGTGGCCTTCAAGGTCCTCGATATTTACTGGGCCACCGCCGCGCTTATGGTGGCGTGCGTGCTGTTATTGATCGTGCATCGCGTGCGCACCGGTAAATTCAAGACCATGCACCTGATCAGTGCGGGAGTGGTAGTGCTCCTCGGCAGCGCCACGCTGCTGTTGCACGATAAGCGCTTTATCCAATGGAAGCCGACAGTGTTGTTGGGCCTGACGGCGATCGCATTCCTTGGCAGCATGGTGATCGGCAAGCGGCCGCTGGTGCGGCGGATGCTCGAGGCAGTTTTCGAAGAACCGGTGAGTATTTCCGCGCGCACGTGGCTGCTGATCAATTCCACTTGGGTGGTATGGTTTGCCTTTTTAGCGGTTGCCAACATTTACGTTGCGCGTAATTTCGCTGAAGGTGTCTGGGTGAATTTCAAGGTTTTCGGCATCAGCATTGCGACCATGGTGTTCCTGATACCCCAAGTACTGTGGATTAGCAGCAAGACCACTCAGGCAACTCCGGCCACTCGCGCGCAACGGCTGCGGGATCGATTGGAGAGCAAATTTGCGCCCGCTCAGCTGAGCGTCGAGGATGAGAGCCACCTTCATGAGGGCCACGCCGGTGCAGCCTCCGGCCAGAGCCACTTTAGAGTAAAGATAGTCTCGGAGGCCTTCCGAGGTATCCCCTCGCTGGCTCGCCACCGCTTGGTATACGCCGCGGTAGATGACCTCATGAAGACCGACATCCATGCGCTTGCGATCGAGGCACGCGCTCCCGATTGAAGCCCAGAACCGCGACGGTGCGATGCTGCACCGCGGAATACACTTTGCCTCTTCTTAACAATCAAACGTTGGTGACGGCGCATGGTTGAGGCTAAACTGCCGCCCCCGGGCGCGTCGGCCAATTGGCCATAGTGCTTTTTTTTTGCGTAGAGGACCAAATGAGCCAATTCTTTAGTACACCGTGGATCCGTATCGCCACCGTGACCGCATTCGCCTTGAGCATCGCGGCGTGCGGAAAAGGCCAGCCCGGGACGACCCCGGCAACGGCCGACAAGACGGCTGCTGCGGCACCCGCGCCGGTTGCCACCGTCGACGGCACGCCCATTTCGCGCCTGGAATACGACATTTATCTGAAGAGCTTGCTGCAAGGGCGACCGACGACTGAGCTGACTGCCGAGCAGCGCAATCAAGTGCTGGACGAATTGATCAGCATGCAACTGCTCGCCGCCCAAGGCGCCAAAGACGGCGTAGAGAAAGATCCCGACATCGCGGGGCGCCTCGAGGTGGTTCGCATGCGAGTGTTGGCGGATGCCGAGTCGGCTAAATTTTTGAAGGACAAGGAACCGACCGACGCTGAGTTGCATACGGAATACGACACGGCGGTTGGCGCCATGGACAAGACCGAATACCACGCCAAGCACATCCTGGTGCCCACCAAGGAACAGGCCGAACAAGTCATCAAGAAAATCAAAGGTGGCGCGAAGTTCGAAGACGTTGCCAAAGCGCAGTCCACCGACGGCTCCAAAGCCAATGGCGGCGATCTTGGCTGGTTCACGCTCACCCGGATGGCCAAGCCTTTCGGCGATGCGGTAAAGAATCTGAAAAAAGGCGAGATGACCCCAGAACCCGTGCAAACGCAGTTTGGCTGGCACGTCATCAAGCTGGAAGACACGCGCGAGACGGCACCTCCGCCGTTTGAGCAAGTGAAGCAACAGGTCAACAACGGTGTCATCCAGAAGAAGCTTTCGGCCTATGTCGACAGCTTGAAGAAAACTGCGAAGATCGACAAATCGCTTGACGCTAAACCTGATACCAGCGCCAAGCCTGACACCAACACCAAACCTGATACCAATACAAAACCTGATACAAAATAGCTCACGGAAACGGCGTA
The DNA here is from genome assembly GCA_036401515.1 of Steroidobacteraceae bacterium. GTDB lineage: Bacteria > Pseudomonadota > Gammaproteobacteria > Steroidobacterales > Steroidobacteraceae > Bog-1198. Next base: position 6,706 of record DASWUU010000264.1, on the reverse strand, counting down.
GCGGATTTAGGATGAATCCGCTACGTTTTCAATAGTTCCAACAGTCCCGCTTCGTCGAGAATTTTAACCCCCAGCTGCTCGGCCTTCTTGAGCTTCGATCCAGCTTCGGCGCCGGCGACCACGTAATCGGTCTTCTTCGAGACGCTGCCGCTCACTTTCCCGCCCCGTTGCAAGATGGCGTCCGTGGCTTCGTCACGCGTCAAGGATTCCAGGCTTCCGGTAAGCACAAAGGTCTTGTCGTGCACGGCACCGCCCGTCTTCACCCTCGTCGGCGCCGCCCATGCAATACCCGCCGAGAGCAAGCGATCGAGCATCTCGGCATTTTCGGGATTTTGAAAATACGCCGCAACTTGCTTCGCCACCACGGGTCCGACGTCGGGAACGCGTTGGATCTCCTCCTCGCTGGCACGGCGCAGCCCGCTTATGTCCGGAAAATATTGCGCAAGCGCAGCGGCGGTGGCATCGCCGACATCGCGAATGCCAAGCGCATAAAGAAAGCGCGGCAACGTCGTCTGCTTCGCCGCTTGGATGGCCGAGTGCACCTTGTCCGCGGACTTCTGACCCATGCGTTCCAATGTTGCAAGTCGGTCCACGTCCAAGGAGAAAAGATCCGCCGGCGTTGTCACCCAATCGCAGTCGACCAACTGGTCCACAAGCTTGTCGCCGAGCCCTCGGATGTCCATGGCGCGGCGCGAAGCAAAATGTTGTATTTCTCCTTTGCGCTGCGCCGCGCAGCGTCGGCCGCCGCTGCACCGCGCGACCGCCTGGTCCGCTTCACGCACCACCGGCGAGCCACATATGGGACACGTGCGCGGCAAATCCACCAACTGCGCGCCGGGCACTCGGCGCTCCGCCAACACCCTGGCGACTTCCGGTATTACATCGCCCGCGCGGCGAATGACCACCGTATCGCCCACGCGCACGTCTTTGCGGGTCAACTCATCCATGTTGTGCAGCGTGGCACTGCTGACGGTGACCCCGCCGACGAAGGTGGGCTCCAACTTGGCCACCGGCGTCAAGGCACCGGTGCGGCCTACTTGAAATTCAATGCCGCACACCACGCTCAAGGCTTCTTCGGCGGGAAATTTATGGGCTATCGCCCAGCGCGGCGCCCGAGAAATAAACCCCAGCTTACGCTGCAGATTTAGCGCGTCCACTTTATAGACCACGCCGTCGATTTGGTACGGTAGGCCGGCGCGTGCGTGGCCCATGGCCTGGTAGTACTCGAGGCAACCCTCGATGGACTCAACTACTTTGGACTGGGGGCAAATTTTAAATCCCAAGCGGCGCAGTTCCTTGAGCGTCTCGCTGTGGGAAGAGGCGAGTTCACCGCCGTCGGTGATTCCCACACCGTAAACGAACATGTCGAGCGGCCGCGCGGCGGTGAGTCGAGGATCGAGCTGCCGCAAGCTGCCAGCGGCCGCGTTGCGCGGATTAACGAAGGTTTTTTCGCCGCGTGCAGCTGCCACGTCGTTGAAGCGCTTGAAACCGGCCAAGGGCATGAACACCTCGCCGCGCACTTCCAGCACCCGCTGTGTATTGCCGCGCAGCTTGAGCGGCAGCGCCTTGATGGTGCGCAGATTCTGGGTGATATCCTCACCGGTCTCTCCGTCGCCGCGCGTAGCTCCGCGCACGAAGGTGCCATTTTCGTAAAGTGCGCTGACCGCCAGCCCGTCCAACTTCGGCTCGGCGGCGTATCGAACGGCGCCGCTTTGCGCGAGCCGTTCGCGAATACGCCGGTCGAAATCGCGTACCTCCTGCTCGCTGAATGCGTTGTCCAATGACAGCATCGGGACTTGATGCCTGACGGCACCGAACGCCGACACCGGCGCTGCACCGACCCTCATGGTCGGCGAGTGAGGATCCTTAAGGTCCGGAAACTCGCTCTCCAGGGCGCGCAGTTCCAGCATGAGGCGGTCGTACTCGCCATCCGGAACTTCAGGATCGTCCAGCGCGTGATAGCGGTAGTTATATCGGTCAAGCAGCTCTCGAAGCTCGGAGGCCCGAGCTTTAAGCTTCTTGGACGGCCCGCTTGGCTTCTCCGGACACACGATCAGGCTCGATGCAGCGAGGCCTGGAAACGCGCAACGTCGTCCCGCAAGGCGCCCGCGCGCTGCGGCGAGAGCGGCATGCCTTTGGAATCCTGCACCATACCCGCAAGTTCCTGAGCCAAACCGCGTGCCGCGCCCAACAGCTCATCGACGGTTAGGAGTGGCTCCACGGGACCTGGCAAAACGGCGAAGAGTGTAACGCCGCGAAATTCCTCGGACGACATACGCGCTACATCAAAAGTACCGGGCTCGACCATACTGGCAACGCAAAACAGACTGCGGCCATCAACATGCCGGCGATGAAATACCTGGTAACGGCCATAGGCAAGACCATGCAATTCCAGGGCCGCGAGCAAGCTGGCGCCGGACCAACGCGCCTCCCCGGGGGCGCAAACGCGCACCGTGACGATCTTTTGCTGCTCGCTCATATTAGCCGCTTGCGCCGGCGAAGCCGCGCTTCGAGCACGGGATTCCGGGGCTGCGGCAGCGGCGGGACTCGCCGTCGGTGCCGGACTGGCGTCGGGCGCGGGACTCTCCGCGGGCGTGGGACTCACGGCCGGCCGAGGACTCGCCGAGTGTGCCGGCGTCGGCGTCGGCGCGGGCGCCATGGGAGGCGGATCTGCCTCAACCATCATCGGTCCATCCACGGTCGGCACGCTATCGTATTCGCCCGTATGAATACTCAAGGGCTCAAACGGCGGCACACCCCATTCGCGCGATTGCGGCTCAGGTGCGGCTGCTGCTTCGTGGCGCGACGGTTCGAGGGTCGGTGTGATCTCGCGCAGCACGGCATTGCCGGGAGCCTGTGGTGAACGGCGCCTGCCCCACCACCAAATGCCGACGAGCAACACTACACTTAAGGCAAACAGTATCCAACGCAGCTCGGCAGCCATACAACTTTCGTGCTACATCGCTGCCATGCGCACGGCCTCATCGACATCCACCGACACCAAGCGCGACACCCCGGGCTCATTCATGGTGACGCCGACCAATTGCGACGCCATTTCCATGGTGCTCTTGTTATGAGTGATGAAAATGAACTGCACGCTGCGCGACATCTCGCGCACGATATCGCAGAAGCGGCCTACGTTGTTCTCATCGAGCGGGGCATCTACTTCGTCCAGCAGACAAAAAGGCGCGGGGTTCAGGTCGAATATCGCGAACACCAGCGCCACAGCAGTGAGGGCTTTCTCGCCGCCCGACAACTGGCTGATGGTGCTGTTTCGCTTGCCCGGAGGACGCGCCATCACGGATACGCCCGCGACGGTGGATTCCTCGCCCGTCAATTCAAGATAAGCGTGACCACCGCCGAAGAGGCGCGGAAACTTTTCCTTCAAGCCGGCGTTGACCCGATCGAAGGTGTCTTGAAAGCGAGTGCGGGTCTCGCGGTCAATTTTGCGCATCGCTGACTCGAGCGTTTCCAACGCATCGGTCAGATCTTTGCACTGTCGATCCAAGTATTCCTTGCGTTCCGACTGCTCCTTGAACTCTCCGATCGCGGCTAGATTGACCTGGCCTAAGCGCTCAATCTTGCCCTTGGTCTCCTCCAGTTGCGCCTCCCAGTTTTCCAACTTGGCATCCTGCGGAATTTGGGCAGCTAAGCTTTCGAACTCGTAATTCGTCGTTGTCAGTTGTTCGGCGACACCCTCGCGGCGCACGCGCACTTGTTGAGCAGCCAACCGCGCTTGGTCCAAATCGCCTCGCGCCGATTCCAAGCGCTGTTCCACCGTCATTCTGACCGAATCGTATTCGCGCAACAGCGCGTCCAATTCATCGCTGGCGATTCTTGCCGCACGCAATTCCGATTCTATCTCAGCGCGCAGGCCCAGCTTGCCTTGCAACTGCCGTTGCGCTTCGGCCAGCGGCGCCTCGCCATCGGCCAGTTGCGCGTTCAATTCGAGCCGCCGCATTTCCAAGTCTTCCAACTGCTTCTCGAGCCGAGCCAGCGTGGTGATCAAAGAGGCGTGCGAGGATCGCCTTGATTCGACTTGCACGGCCAAATCGCGCGCATGTTGCTGTGCCGCGCCAGCCGCGGTGCGCGCATCGCTCAAGGCCGTACGCAGGCGTTCACGTTCCTGCTCGAGTTCCATGCGTTGCGGTTCGAGCGCCGCGAGGGCGTCGATGGCGGTCTCCATCCGGCCGCGCGATGCCCGCAACTCGGCTTCGCTTCGCGTGAGCTCAGTGCGTACATCGGCGAGCTCCGTCTCGAGCTGCTGCAATCGGCGGGTCGCATCGTCGGTGCGTGCTTGCGCTGCATTGAGCTCAGCGCGCCGATCAACGTGCTCGCGGTGCAGTCGATTGACCTCGGTTTGCAGCCGTTCGCGGCGGTCTTCGTGGTCGCGCACACGCTCGCGCGCTTCCTCGACGCTGATCTCGAGCGCCACGACTTCGCCTTCCATCGCGCCCACCTGGACGCGAATTTCGCGCAAAGTCTCCTCGCGCTCAATCACGCCGGCGTGCGGATCCGCGTCGCGCGAGACGCGCAGCCAATCCTTGCCGATCCAGATTCCATCGCGGGTCACCACGGAGTCGCTCGATTGCAGGCGGCGCCGCAGCTCCAGCGCTTCAGTCAAATCCTCCGCGCCGTACACCGACGAGAGTACAGATGCCAGCGCACCGGTGCCTTGCACCTTCGCTTGCAGCGATGCGGCATTGTGTGGGGCACTGGTGCCTTCGGTGGTGCTCACTACCGCCAAGTAACCGCTGTCGAAGCTCCCCAGCAAATCCGTTACGCTGTCGAGGCCATCGACGCACACTGCCTCGAGGTACGAACCCAGCACGGTCTCCACGGCGCGTTCCCACCCTTTTTCCACCCGCAGCTGCTGGGCCAGCCGCGGGCGGCGGTCGAGCGACTGGGCCTTGAGCCATTGCGTTATCTTTCCCGAGGCCTGACCAAGTGCTGCCTGCTGCAGCGCTTCGGTCGAGACTTGCGAGCCCTGCGCTTGCTGCAGTCGCGTGCGCAAGGCATTGAGCGCCTGGGTCTGCTCGCGCTCGCGGTCACGGGTGGCCGATATCGCTGCGAGAAGCGCTTGGAGTTCCGCGGCGGCTTTCTCCCCGGAGAAGCGCACCAGTTCGGCTCGTTCACTTAAGGTTTCCAGCGCGACCGGCTGCTGCAATTGCTCGAGCGCCGATCGTTCCGTTTCTTGACGGGCTTGCTGCTGCAGCAAACGCCGCTGCTGGCTCTCCAGCTGCTCGATGCGTGCGCGCTCAACCTGCGTTTCGCGTTGACGCAATGCGACGGCCTGGGCGTGGGTATCCCAAGTTTCCTGCCACGATGCCAGAGCCTGCTCGCTGTCGGCGAGCGATGCGGAAGCCACGTTCTCCCGATCGTGTGCGGCGTCGAGGGCCGGAACCATGGTCGACAGTTCCAGGATTAGAGATTCAAGCTGCACTCGATCGAGCTGTACCACCCGGGCGAGCTCGGCTGCCTGGGAGTCGATTTGCTCTAGGTCGGTCTGCTGCCGCTGACGCAGCTCGTGCGCGTATTCGATGCCCTGCTCAATCCGCGTTACCTCGGCGCCTGCTTCATAGAAGCGAGCTTGGATAGCGCTCAAAGCGTCGGTCTTGGAAGTTTGATCCGCGCGAATGCGCTCGATCCGCGCCTCCGCCTCGCGCAAATCGGCGAGCACGCTTTGCATGGCGGTCTCGGAACTTAAGGCAGCGGCATCGCGCGCACCCGCCTCGCTATCGAGACTCTGCAGCCGCAACACCAGTAGTTCAGCAAACAGCTTGCGCTCGTCTTCCTTAAGCGTCTGATAGCGCCGCGCGGTAGCGGCTTGGCGCTGCAAATGCCGGATTTGCTTTTCGACTTCCTCGCGCACGTCGTTCAAGCGATCCAGGTTCTCTCGGGTATGGCCGATACGGCTCTCGGTTTCGCGCCGCCGCTCCTTGTATCGCGAGATGCCCGCCGCTTCTTCGAGAAACGCCCGCAGATCATCGGGGCGAGCCTCGATGATCCGGGAGATCATGCCCTGCTCAATGATCGCGTAGCTTCGCGTGCCTAGGCCGGTCCCCAAAAACAACTGCGTGATGTCCTTGCGTCGTACCTTCGTGCCATTGATGAAATAGTCCGACGCTCCGTCACGGCTGACCGCTCGGCGCAGTGCGACTTCGTTGTAGTTTGCATAGGGCCCGCCGATCTTGCCGTCGGAATTGTCGAATACCAACTCGACCGATGCGTTGCCCAGCGGCTTGCGCGACGAGGAGCCGTTGAAAATCACATCGGCCATCGATTCGCCACGCAAGTGCTTGGCGGAAATTTCTCCCATCACCCAACGCACGGCGTCAATGATGTTGGATTTTCCGCACCCGTTGGGCCCAACGACGCCGGTCAGGCTGCTGGGAAAGGTGACAGTGGTGGGATCGACAAAAGATTTAAAGCCGGCAATTTTGAGTTTCGTTAAGCGCATTTTGTCTGAATGACCCTTCAGTTCCGCCGGCCTCGACTTCAAGTCGTGGGCCACCAATGGCGCGTAGTGTAAAGTAAACCTCACCTACGTAAACCCTTTAAGATCGTCGACCGATTTTCGTGATGACCGAACCCAACACTCGCCTTGAAGTTTTCAGCAACCCTGCGCGCGAGCAGGACTACACCATTCGGATGACTATTCCCGAATTTACCTGCCTATGCCCGAAAACCGGCCAACCGGACTTCG
>DASWUU010000263.1:0-2560 GCA_036401515.1 Steroidobacteraceae bacterium | reverse complement strand
CCAGCGGCCTTCTTGAAGGAGTTGAGAAAATGAGCAAAAGCACGTACCCATTGAAACTGCCGAATTCGGTCAAGAACGCGGCCGCCGAGCTTGCGAAAATTGACGGCGTATCGTTGAACCAGTTCATTGCAGCGGCGGTTGCCGAGAAAGTCGGCACACTGCGCACCGCAAGTGAGTTTTTGCGTGAGCGTGCAGGGACCGCCAAGCCGAAAGATTTACTGAAGTACGTTCGCCGAGCACCCAAGGTCGCCCCTGTCGAAGGAGATGAACAAGTCTAGCGGCCCTCAGTTTTGCTGGTCTACCGTTCAGCCTTTGTGATCGGCCTTCCATTTCTCGACCGCCGCCATGGTGTTCTCGACATGCTTATTCGGATCCATAGCGGTGTATTCATAAATAATCTTGCCGTTCGGCGCGATCACATACGACGTCCGATTGGCGTACTCGGGCTTGGCCGCCAGCACCGCATCGTATTCCTTGGTGATTTTCTGGTCCGGATCGGCCGCGACCGCAAATTTGTTGCGGCACTCGCTGACGGAAAATTTATTGAGCTTCTCGATGTCATCGTGCGACACGCCGATCACGGTCGCGCCCAACGACTTAAATTTGTCGGTTGCTTCAGCGAAATTGTGCGCTTCGATCGTGCAGCCCGGGGTGAACGCCGCCGGATAAAAATACAGAACCACCGGTCCGCTCTTCAGCGCATCGGCCAACGAAAATGTAAACGGCTTGCCGGCGAGTGTCGCCTGAGTGGTGAATACAGGTGCCTGAGCGCCGGTTGAGAGTGCTGCGTACAATGGCGCGGCGAGTGCCGCACTGCCTAGGGCAAGAATCATTAAACGCTTCATGGTGACAATTCCTTTGGAGCTGAATTAGCTTAGGCAGCAGTCTGCGCCATCCTTTATGGCCTCGCAAGCCAAGCAAAATCCCATCCAAAAGGCCGTGAACTTGTCTACACCGTGGACGCGGCAACCGTCTCTTCGAGCACCGCTTTCATCACATCGACCACACGCACCACGTCCTCATCGCTCATGGCGGGAAACAATGGCAGTGTCACCGTCTCGCGTCCCACCCTAGCGGCCACCGGGGTGTCTTCGTCGCGATAGCCGGCCTCGCGATAAAATTTAAGGCTGGGAATGCTCGGATAGTGCACGCCGATCCCAATTCCCCGCTCTGCCATGCGCTTCTGAAACTCGGGCCGCGTCATGCCGCGCGCAGCGAAATCGATCAGCACTTGAAACATGTGCCAGCTATGTCCGGAATCACCGCGTGCCGGCAACACAACGCCCGTGTATCCCTGCAACGCCTCGAAGTAGCGGCCCGCCAGGCTAAGCCGGCGTGCGTTGAACCCGTCCAAGCGCCGCAGTTGATCGATGCCGATTTGAGCGGCGACGTCCGTGAGATTGCTCTTGGCGCCCGGAAACATGACATCGACGTCCCCGAACGCATTGCGCTTGATCCCGTGGAATCGATACTGCTCCAAGAGTTCGGCGGCCATGGCATCGCCGGTGCTGATGGCGCCGCCCTCGATGGTCGTCATGTTTTTGTTGGGATGAAAGCTGAATACCACCAGATCCCCGAAGCTGCCGATCGGCTTGCCGTTGTACCTAGAGCCGATGGCGTGCGCGGCATCTTCTACCACCCGCAATCCGTGGTCGGCGGCCACACCGTAAAGCCCGTCCATGTCCACCGGCAACCCAGCAAAATGCACCGGCATGATGGCTTTGGTTTTGGGCGTGATCGCCGCCGGCACGCGATCAAGATCGATGTTACGGGTGTACAAGTCGATATCGACAAATACCGGCTTCGCGCGCAAGCGCGCGATGACATTGGCGCTTGCGGCGAAGCTCATGGCCGGCACGATCACCTCGTCCCCGGGACCAATACCCGCCACTTCCAGCGCCATCTCGAGTCCGGCGGTGGCCGAAGTCATGACCCGCACGAGGCGATTGCCGGTGAGGTAGGCGACCAGGGCGGCTTCAAAAGCCGCGACTTTGGGGCCGCTCGCCAATTGGCCCGACCTAAAAACCTCCGCGACCGCCGCAATGCTTTGCTCATCGATCGAGGGGCGCGCGAAAGGAAGGAAAGGCTTTTTCATACGGAACTTCTCGATACCAGGACCACCCCGGTGCATATCAGTACAATCCCCAAAATTTTACTCATCGTCAGCGTCTCGCCCAGCCAGGCCACCGAGACGGCCGCCACCACCACATAGCCCAGCGATAACATCGGATACGCGGTGCTCACCGGCGCCTTGGCCAGGGCAGCCACCCACACGCACAGGCTCGCCGCATAACACAGCATGCCGGTCCAAAACGGCAGGCTTTTGAACAGAATGATCATGCTGCTGCTCAAGGTGTTCGCATTGAACACCGTGTAGTGCCCCAGGGGTCGGGTAGCCAGTTTCAGCAGCAACTGCGCCGCCGCGTTCAACCCCACACCGGTCAAGATCAAAACCCAAGTGATTACGCTCATTGTCGCGCCACCATGACCTCACGCCGAGTTTGACCGATGATTCGCATAGGCACACCACGCTCCTTGAACGTATCGAACGTATTCTTGT
>DASWUU010000262.1:0-6151 GCA_036401515.1 Steroidobacteraceae bacterium | reverse complement strand
GCACGTTGTTGTTTCGGATGGGTGCCAACGCAGCTATACAATTAACGACGACGGCGGCAACGCTCCAGTGCCCCGGCGCATTGCTCTTCTTTAATATCGTTGTGAGATTGCCGAGCGTCACCCGTACATCGAGCACGTGGTCTAAATGATCTCCAGTGCGGCTATTGCGCAGCATCGGTTGTTCTTTAAGCAACTTCCTGGCTGCTTCCTGAATGCAGATTTCGGCTTTCAGGCGTGCCAATTGGTTCATGGGATTGCGCATATCGGCTCTGGCTAAATTGTGGGATCCTTAGTAGACAGACCATCCAATTGGCGCACATTGAACTGCGTCACCAAAGGTTAAGCAGTCGCTTTCTGGCGACCGGCGGCGCGGGGGATGTTGGAAAAGTTTCCGGTATTCGATTAGGCAGGCCCCCGCGTCACGTTGCGCCGCAACAAGAACCGGCTAGGCATACCCATTTCTTGACCGAAGGCGCTCTAATGCTATAGGGAACTCTCGCCTCAGGGGGTCGTGGATGGGTACGCCTGACAATCGCAATTTCGTTGCGAGCATCGCCGCGCGCTATGGGACGCGATTGCGCCGCTTTCTGTCCGTGCGCCTGCGCAATGCGGCGGATGTGCCAGATCTGGCTCAAGAGGTGTTTTTGCGGCTGCTTCGCGTCAACGGCTACGAGAGCATCCGCAGTCCAGAGGCTTATCTATTTACAATCGCCAGTCACGTGATTCACCAACACGCGGTGCGGCGCTCGAACGAACCTGTGTCGGTGGACGTCGCGGAAGTTTTCTCGGAGCTGAGAACTGACTCGAGCGATGATCCGGCTGATCAAGTGGCTCAGTCTCAAAGGCTCGATGATCTCGAGCACATGCTTGCGCATTTACCCGCACGCGTGGCAACTGCGCTGGTTTTGCATCGTATCGTAGGTTACTCAGTCCAGGAGGTAGCAGATGAATTGGGCGTATCGCGTGAAACCGCAAAAAAGTACCTCGCCCGTGCCGTTGAGCATTGCCGAAATCTTCGAGCGACCCAGGACTCCATGAAGCTATGAAAGTGCGAATTTCCAATGGAAGGACCCATCCAGCGATTGTCGCCGAGGCGTCAGCTTGGTTTGTTGAATTCCGCGCCGGCGATGTAAACGCGGAGGGACGCGCAAGATTCATCGAGTGGCTGCGCCGCTCGCCCGAGCACATTCAGGCGTATCTCGAGATCGCCGGCGTATGGTCGGAGCTTCCCGCCTCGGATCCCGCGGGCAAGATCGACATTACAGGGATGGTAGCGCGAGCGCGCGGCGAACCCGACGTAATTCCGCTGTCGCCCGATAGGCCCCGTTTCGCCTCAGCCGCTTCTGGGGTAAGGCCTTACAACCAGTGGCGTTCGCCGCGAGCCGCCGTCGCGCTGGCTGCCGCTGTGCTGCTGACGGTCGCCGGCGTGCTTTTCCTGGGTAGCGAGAAATTTAGCGATAGCTATTCCACCGGGATTGGCGAGCAGCGAACGGTGCAACTCGTGGACGGATCGACAGTCGAACTGAATGCGCGGTCGACGATTCATGTCCATCTCACGGAACATCAGCGCGATGTGACGCTGCTCGAGGGCCAGGCGCTGTTCCGCGTGGCGAAGGATAAGCAGCGGCCGTTTGTGGTGCGGGCGGGTGATGCGCAAGTACGCGCGGTCGGCACCGAATTCGACGTCTATAGAAAACAGTCGGCGACGCTCGTGACCGTGGTCGAAGGCCGTGTTGAAACTTACGATTCATCAGACAGTCCCGGGACGCCGGCCATTGTGCTTTCCGCGGGCGAGCAGCTCACCGTCCTGCCGCATATGGTCACGAAGCCGACGCGCACCGATACCGCGGTGGCCACGGCCTGGGTGCAAAAGCGGCTAATATTTGAGGACACGCCGCTGAGCGATGTGGCCGAGGAATTCAACCGCTACAACCGACGGCCGTTGACCATCGATGACAGCGAATTGGAAGCAATCAAAATTAGCGGCGTTTACTCTTCGACCGATCCCGCATCGCTCATCAATTTCTTGCGGAGCCAGAACTCGATGCAAGTCATCGAAACGAACAATCAAGTGCGCGTTGTTCGCCGCGAAGCACGCTGACATACCCATTTCTTATGTGACAACGCTCTACTGTAATCGGGATCGACGGCTGCCTAGGCCGGCCGGCATCGAAAGCCTCGCACGGAGCGTGGCAGCGTTAACGCGTATAGCTGTGGTCGCGGCGGCGATCTGCACGTCGACTGTCGGCGTCTCGCTTGCCGACGGCGCGAAGGCCTCGATTCGCGAGCCCACCCATATCCCCGCGCAGGGACTCGGGCCGGCGCTTAAACAGTTGGCGCAGAGCCGCGGGCTGCAGGTTCTTTATTTATCGAATACCGTTCGGGATGTGCGCACCAATGGCGCGAATGGAGACATCACGGCCAACGAAGCCTTGGAACAGCTGCTCTTCGGGACGGGGCTCACGTACCAGTACCTCGACAAAAATACCGTCACCGTCATTCCCGTGACCACGTCCTCGCTGAACGAAGGGTCAGGCGTCTCGTTGCTGTTACAGTCAAACGGGGCAACCGCCGGTTCGTCTGCGGAAGAGCCGAAGAGCGTCTCGGTCGAGAGGATCTTGCTGGCGCAGGCGCCCCCGAGTCCGACCCCGCCGCCGCCCGCGGCTGCGACGTCGGCGGAACAAAGCCAACCGCTCCAGGAAATCATCGTCACCGGGTCGCGCATCGCCGCTCCGAATGAAGTAAGCACGAGCCCGATACAGGTGGTCACTTCGCAGTCTATTCAGGTTTCGGGCAAGACCGACATTGGTGACCTCATTACCCAGCTTCCGCAGATTTTTAATAATGGTCTGGGTCAGGATCTTGGCAATGGCAGCAGCGGTTTGACGACCGCGGGCGGCGTGTCGACCGCAGACTTACGCGGACTCGGCCCAAACCGCACCTTGGTGCTCGTTGACGGCCGCCGCCTTGGCCAAGGTTCTCCCTATACCTTCATTCAGCAGCCAGCGCCGGATCTTGATCAAATTCCAGTTGGTTTGGTGGAGCGCGTGGAGGTGCTCACCGGCGGCGCTTCCGCGGCATACGGATCCGATGCCATCGCCGGCGTGGTCAATTTCATCATGAAGAAAAACTTCGAAGGCTTCCAAGTCGACGGCCAACTGGGCGAGGACTGGCATAACAATGGCGATACCTTCGTACAGGGATTGGTGCGCCAGTTCGGCGTCACGCCGCCGACGGGCACGGCTCGAGACGGACGAACCCGCGCTTTCGATGTGCTGATGGGCACCAATTTCGCGGACGGCAACGGCAATGTCACTGCTTTCTTAAGCTATCGACATCAAGATCCGGTGGCGGGCAGCCAACGAGACTATGGTAGTTGCCAATTGGACCCGACGAAGGATGCCAGAGGCAATCCGAATGGGGAGGGCGTGATCTGCGGCGGTACGGCCAATTCGAACTACTTCGCGCCCGAAACCGGACCCAACAAGGGCGTAGCCTACAGCGTCCTCGGAAATAGCTTCATCCCGCTCGGCTCGGCGCCGACGACACCGCCTGCGTCTTTCAATTCGCAACCCTACATTTATATTACGCGCGAAGACGCTCGCTACAATGCCGCAGTCTTGGCGCACGACACGCTCACCGACTCCTTCCAACCGTATGCCGAGTTCTACTTCATGGACGATAGAACTCACCAACAGATTGCTCCGACGGCACTTTTTAGGGACTTAAATCCCTTGGATCCGCTCACCGGCAATTACAACGTCAACTGCAACAATCCGTTGCTGAGCGCGCAACAACAGGGGATTTTGTGCACCCCGGCGCAAATCGCCGCCGCAAACGCGGCGCCCAGCGCGGGATGCACCTTCACGCAGACGCCGACGGGTCCGGTCATGTCGTCCAATTGCGTGAATGTACGCATTGGCAGACGCAACGTGGAGGGTGGCGGTCGTTTTTCAGACTATGAACATGAGAACTACAGGCCGGTTTTTGGGTTCAAGGGTGATTTCGCAGGTGCCTGGAGTTATGACGTCTACGGTCAGTACTACTACACCTCATTTTTCAACTCGAATCAGAAATACGAGAATTTTCAATCCATCGACAACGCGCTGCAAGTAACGGGCACCGCCGCGGCCCCGGTCTGCGTGAGCGGGCCGCCGTGCGTGCCGTACAATATTTTCTCAGCCGGCGGCGTTGCGCAAAATCAGATCAACTATTTGCAAGTGAGCGGCACCGGGCAAGGAACTTCGACCTTGCGCACGCTGCACGCCGAAGTGACGGGCAAGCTTGGGAATTATGGCATTAGGTCGCCCCTCGCAACGGAAGGTATCGGCCTGAATCTCGGATTTGAACATCGAAACGATCATGAATATTTTCAGCCGGATGCCGCCGAGCAAAGCGGACTGCTGTCGGGACTCGGCAGCTCCGCGGCTGCGATCGATAACAGCGTCTCGGTCAAAGAGGAGTTTCTCGAACTGCGCGCGCCGCTCGTGCAGAATAAGACGGGCGCGAAGGATCTGCTGTTCGACACCGGCTTCAGGCGCTCGGATTACTCTACCTCCGGGGTGACCAATACCTACAAGTTCGAGGTGCAATACGCACCCATTGCGGACTATCGGTTGCGCCTCTCGTATGACAAGGCTATCCGCGCGCCGAGCGTCGTCGAGTTATTCAATCCGCCCACCGTCGGAGGTTTCTCGTTCGAGAACGATCCGTGCGCCCCTCCGATCACGTTTACACTTATTCAGTGCGAGCGCACTGGAGTGACCGCCGCTCGGTATGCGGCGGGCTCCATCCCGCAGGGGACGGGCAACCAGTTATCGGCGTTGACGGGCGGCAATCAGAACCTAAAACCCGAGCAGGCTGAAACCTACACGGTCGGGCTCAACTTCGCTCCACGGCAACTTCCGCACTTCACCGGCAGCATCGACTACTACCACATCGCGGTGCGGGATGAGGTCAACACCATCCCCGCCGCCGTCATCCTCTCCAGCTGTGCCAACACAGGAGATCCGTCCACCTGCAGTCAGATCGTGCGTTCGCCGAGCACCGGCGGCTTGAGCGGCGCGACGATCGCGTCCGGCGGCTATTTCATACAGACTGATATCAACATCGGCGCCCTGTTGGTGAGCGGCATCGACTTGCAGCTGACCTACAAGTGGGAGCTGCCGCCGGGCTTTGGCGCGGTGGATTTCTCGATGAATGGCGCCTATCTGCAGCACATGGAATCGACGCCGGTGCCGGGAGCCCATACCTACGATTGTGCCGGCCTCTTTGGTTTTACGTGCCAGACCATCAATCCACGTTGGCACCACATATTCCGCACCACCTGGCAAACACCGTGGAATGTTTCGGCGTCCGCGACTTGGCGATATATTGGCACTGTTGCGCAAGACAACAACAGCAACGATCCCACGCTGCATTTCGCCTCGCTTGGCGTGTACGACTACTTCAATGCGAAGATCCCCGCATTTAACTACCTGGATCTTGAGGCGAGCTGGGACGTCAATAAAATCCTGCAAGTACGCGCCGGCGCCAGCAATGTCCTGGATAAGGACCCGCCGGTCATCAACAATGCAATCGTCGCCGGCGGTGCCGCGAACACCTATGATGCTTACGATCTGTTCGGTCGGCAGTTGTTTGTGGCGTTCACGGCGAAGTTTTAGGTGGTTTCCCTTCCAAAAGGGGGTACTAAAGCACCGCGACTCTCAAGATAGGCTCCCATCGCGGTAATCACTTTGCCCACGGCGGGGCGTTCAAACATGCGCCCCCGCCATGCCAACAGGTGGGGATGATTCGTCGTGATCGGTATCGTATGTCTTGCTGCAAAGAACTGCGCCATATAAAAGGCAATGTCCGCATACGAGAAAGTCTTGGCAACGTAGAGCCGGTCCGCCAGCTGTCGCTCCATAGAGGAATAATAACTATTGATGCCGTTGCGAGATTCAATCCAGCCATGGGACTCTATTGGATCCGGCTTACCTCGCATTCCCATCAGGCGAATCACATGCGGGAAAAACACTTCGTCGGAGCAATGCTCAAGTCTTCGCGCTTCAGCCCGCTCAGGTGCCGTGATTGGCCAAAGCGGGGGTGTCGGACGGCTATCTTCCAGATATTCAAATATTTGGGTGGAATCAAATATCTCGACCTCGCC
>DASWUU010000261.1:0-4284 GCA_036401515.1 Steroidobacteraceae bacterium | reverse complement strand
GCCGATACACGAATTTGCCCAGGGGACCTTCGATGGTGAGCAGCGCGCTTTGCATGTCGTCGCGGAACAATCGATCGGTAAATTCTCCGCCCGCTACGTGGCGCACATGCAGCTCGAGCGGCCGCGCCGCGTGCGGCGGCGATGCGATGGAAAAACTGCGGCGCCGTCCGCCGGGCAACAGAA
Source organism: Steroidobacteraceae bacterium (assembly GCA_036401515.1). Classification (GTDB taxonomy): domain Bacteria; phylum Pseudomonadota; class Gammaproteobacteria; order Steroidobacterales; family Steroidobacteraceae; genus Bog-1198. The sequence goes on along the minus strand of DASWUU010000261.1, from coordinate 4,101 downwards.
TATCGACGTACTGGCCCGGTTCGAACAGGAACTCTTCGGCAATGGGCAAGCGCAAGTACAGGCCCATCACGTCGTGCGAAAGCGGTACCGCGCGCTCGATGCGGCATGGCAGGCGCTTGAGCAGGGCATTGTCGGCGGCTCGAACTTCGAAAGTCTCGATGGTGAGGTCGGTGAGTGCGCGCGCTTGGCACAACAGGATCATGCCCTCGGCGACCTCGCCGGCCGAAAGGCCGAGCGGCGCGCCATTCGGATAATGGATTTCGCCTCGCACCAGGCGTGCCTTGCACGCGCCGCAATTGCCTCCCTTGCAGCTATGCGGCAAATGCAGGGCAACGCTTTGCGCGGCGTCGAGCAGCGGCTGATCGGCGGCGGCGGCGAAGCTCGCCTGCGAGTTGGAAAGCCTGATCAGCACATGGGCCGCGCGATCATGGTCTCTCGTCAAACGCTAGGTTGGCTGCGCTTGCTGTCCAACCACTCGGCAACGGGCTTCCATTGTTGCCAGTCCGGCCAGGCGAGATACTCGGGAAGCTCGAGCACACCCATGCCTCGCGAGTAGGCGCGCACATAGTTCTGTGCCTCGCGCAAAGCCCCGAGGTACGGCACTTTCAGTTTGCCGAGGTATTGATCCAGTTCCTCGAATACCAGGGTGTGTTCGCGCACGCGATTGGCGAGAACGGCCAAACGCGCTTGCTTGCGCGAAACCTTGCCGATTTCGAGCAATTCGGCCATGAAGTGTCCGCATGCCTTCATATCGATGCTCGATGGCAGCACCGGCACGATGATGGCTCAGCCCGCCGCACGAGCTCGTTGAGCTCGGTGCCGTGAACGCGCGCCGGGGCATCGATCACGAGGACGTCGGTGTTGCGCGGCACGTTGCGCAGGCCGTCGTCGAATGCGGCGACACCGCCGATCGCAGGCAGATCCGCGGGGCGCATGGCAAGCCAGTCGAGGCTGGAGCGCTGCGGGTCGTAGTCCGCGATGCAGACGTTGTGCCCGTCGCGGGCGAAGAATACGGCGATGTTGGTGCTGAGCGTGCTCTTGCCGCATCCGCCCTTCGCGTTCAATACCATGACGTGGCGCATAATCCCTCTGCTTTGTTGTGCGGGTAAGGTAGAACTTTAAATGAGCATTGCGCAACCCCCGAGCGGAAATTCGCCGCATCGGCTATGCTCGCCGTATGCGCATCGAGTTTCTTAAGATGCAGGGGTTGGGCAACGATTTCTTGGTTTTCGACGCCGCCGCCATCGCCGCTGATACTCACCTTGATCAAGGGACGCTTCGCGCCCTCGCGGATCGCCACACCGGCGTGGGATTCGACCAAGCCCTTTTGCTCGAGACGCCGCGCGATGCCGCGAGCCGTGTGTTCTACCGAATATTCAATTCGGACGGCGGCGAGGTCGAGCAATGCGGCAACGGCGCGCGCTGTATCGCGGCCCTGCTGTTTGCGCGGGCGCCGGAATTGGGCCGCGATCTCATCATGGGCAGTCCGGGCGGAAACGTGCGTGCCCGCGTCCGAGACGACGGACTGGTGTCGGTGGACATGGGCATACCGGTGTTCAACGAGCCTTCGGAGCTGTTGTTGCCGGTCGAGGGCGAGAACATCGAAATGAGCGCGCTCTCGCTGGGCAATCCTCATGTGGTGCTGCGCGTAGCGGACGTCGGATCCGCACCCGTGGAACGGCTCGGGCCGCGCATCGAGCGCCATCCGCATTTCCCAAACCGCACCAATGTGGGCTTTATGCAAATCGTCGAGCGAAACCATATTTTGCTTCGAGTGTTCGAACGGGGCGCGGGCGAAACCTTGGCCTGCGGCACGGGGGCCTGCGCGGCCGTGGCTGCCGGCCGGCAGCGCGGAGAACTCGACGCCGAGGTGCGAGTAGATTTGCCGGGCGGAACGGCCACAGTTTCTTGGGAGGGCCCTCTCCAGCATATTTGGCTGACGGGACCTGCGACCACGGTTTTTACCGGTTCTATCGATTTAACGCGATTCACGGGAGCCAAACAATGACCACGAGTCACGCGCGCGGTATCAAGCAGGACGTTCTCAATGACAACACTGTCGCAGACTATCTGCAGAACTATCCGGATTTCTTCGAACGCCATTCGCAACTGCTGACCAAATTGCGGCTGCCGCATGTGCGCGACGTCGCCGCCACCGTCAGCCTGGTCGAGCGGCAGGTAGAGGTGCTGCGCGAACGCAATCAATCCCTCGAACGCAAGCTCAAGGAGCTGGTCGACGTGGCCAGGGCCAACGATGTGTTGGCGGATAGGATTCACCGCCTGAGCCAGCGCCTGATTCGCGCGCACACCTTGGAAGAATCGATCAACGCTATTGAGACCTCGTTGCGCGAGGACTTTGACTCGATGAATTCGGTGTTGGTGCTGTTCCTCGAGGATGCACGCGCGTTACAACCGGACAGCGGCCGATTCCTGCGTATCGCCAGTCCGATTGACGAGGACATGAAGAGCTTCGAGTCCTTGCTGGCCTCGGGCAAGCCGCGTTGCGGCCAAGTCCGCGATGCGCAGCGCGATTTTTTGTTCGGCCGGGATTCGGTCGCGATCGGCTCGGTGGCGCTGACCCCATTGGGTCAAAAGGGCGCGCTTGGCATCCTGGCCATCGGCGCCAGCGATGCGGATCGTTTCCATCCGGGCATGAGCACCGAATTCCTGCTGCGTATCGGCGAGCTCGTGACTTACTCGCTGACGCGTTAAGGGCGTGCCCGGTGCAGGACGGCGAGCGCGAGTGGATAGAGCGATTTTTATCGCACCTTGAGCTCGAGCGGCGCATGAGCGGTCATACGGCCTTGGCCTATCGACATGATTTAGGAAGGCTTGCGGCTTTCTGCGAAAAGCGCGACATCAAGCGCTGGGCGGTTCTCAATAATTTTCAAGTTCGCGCCTACGCAGCGAGCGAGCACGCCGGCGGAATCGCTCCGCGCAGCATCCAGCGTCGGCTTTCGGCGGCACGCTCGTTCTATGAATATCTCATGAGAGAGGGTGCGGTAAAGAACAATCCGGCCCTGGAGGTGCGCGCTCCGAAATCCAAAAAGCGGCTGCCGGCCACGCTCGATGCCGATCAAATGGGCCGCCTGCTCAACTTTCGAGTGGATGATTCGCTCTCCGCGCGCGACAAAGCCATGATGGAACTGTTCTATTCGTCGGGCTTGAGATTGGGCGAGCTGGTGGGATTGGACGTCGCGGCGGTGGATTTGGCGGATAGAACCGTGAGGGTGCTCGGCAAGGGACGTAAGACGCGCATCGTGCCCGTGGGACGCCACGCCGTCGATGCCTTGAAAAAATGGCTCATCGAGCGCGCCATTGTGGCCGGAGGAGTATCGGGTGCCACACCCGCAAAATCCGCAGCCCTCTTTTTGGGGAAGAGCGGAAGACCGTTGTCGGTTCGAGCGGTGCAGCTGCGCGTCGGCACCTGGGCGCGCCGCCAAGGTCTCTCGATGCACGTTCACCCGCACATGTTTCGCCATTCCTTTGCCACGCATCTGCTGGAATCAAGCGGCGATTTGCGCGGAGTGCAGGAACTCTTGGGCCACGCCGACATCAGCACCACGCAGATCTACACGCACCTGGATTTTCAGCACCTGGCCAGCGTCTACGATGCGGCCCATCCACGAGCGCGCCGCCGACCCCGAACGGCTTGAAAGGGCCATGAACGGCCCCACCCATAAGGGATCCATGAATCACGATCCCGATCGAATCTACGGCACCACCATTCTGGCGGTACGCCGCAACGGCCGCGTTGCGGTCGGCGGCGATGGCCAAGTCACGTTGGGGCAGAGCGTGATGAAGTCCAATGCGCGCAAGGTGCGGCGGCTCTACGGCGGCAAAGTGCTGGCCGGCTTCGCCGGCGGAACGGCTGACGCCTTTACGCTGTTCGAGCGCTTCGAGGGCAAGCTGGAGAAATTCGGCAATCTCACGCGTGCGGCGATTGAGCTGGCCAAGGACTGGCGCACCGACCGGAGCCTGCGGCGCTTGGAAGCGTTGCTATGCGTGGCGGACACCGAGAGTACCTATGTCATCTCGGGCACCGGCGATGTGATCGAACCCGAGCATGATTTGATCGCCATCGGATCCGGCGGCGGATTC
>DASWUU010000260.1:0-80159 GCA_036401515.1 Steroidobacteraceae bacterium | reverse complement strand
GGCCATCTTGTGGCGCTGCAAAGCATGGATCGATGCAAGTCGATCCGGAAACTGAGGATTAAAATTCGCCGGCATCTGATCTATCCACGCCAGCTCCTCGCTGCCAGGGCCGTTAGAAATGAATAGTTTGAGCGGGACATTGGAGGGGTTGTGGACGCGGTAGGCTTCCTCGGGGTGCACGTAGATACCCGTCAGTGGTTCAACGGCGAAGCGGCGGCCGCTGATTTCTATCTCGCCCGTGCCACGGGTAATGAACAGCACCGTATGACGGCCGTCCGCCGCTAGCACTGGAGAACTGCCAGCGGCAATCTCGGCGTAAAACTGCGACTGGAACAGCGCGCCCAATGCGGGTGTAACGACCTGACAATAGCGCATCGCGCCGCGTGATGTTAGCGTCGCCCGCGCAGTCGAGAACACATAGCATCGGCCGTCCAGCTTGACGATCGGGCCTGCGCCTGGAACGACGCTCGCCACTTTCTGGTTCTCGGTACTATCCGGGTCGTCGGTAAGATATCCGCCCGGCAAGTTGCTGTGGGCGCCATCGCAAAACGGCTTGGTCCCGGTCTGCTTGCAGCCGCAGAAAATAACTTCCTCGTCACGCTCGGCCTTGAAGAGCACCGGCAGAAAGGCCGTGCCCGCATGCGAACCGTCGCAAAAAGGCTGAGACTTGGAGCGTCCGCAGCTGCACCAGAGGTAGCGCTTCCCTGCCTTGACCTCCCAAAAATATCCCTTGCGATTTGCAATGATCGGTGCAGTCACGCAGACACTCCAAGGTCCTTTCGGCTAAAAATTCCGGTTTACAGTAACGCCAATCGTCCGCGGCCGTACAGTCAGCAGCGCCTCTGGGTCTTGCGAGGAGTTGATGGCCGACACTTCAGCCCGCTTGTTGGTCAGATTACGGGCAAAGGCGGTAATGCTCCACAAGTTATTTTCCACGCCGCTGCGTAAATTGACCAAGGTATAGGAGCTCAAGGGAATGTTGAACTTGTTCGACGCAAAATAGGAATCCACCGCCCCGCGGTAATTGGCGTCCGCCACGACCAGGCCATTCCACGCACTGTTAATGGGTCGGGTGTAGTTCAGGCCCACATCAACCTGAAACTTCGGGACATTCGGAATGTCTTCGCCGGTCACGCCTAAGGTCGGGTTTGCCATTTTCTGCGTGGCCGTCGCGCCCTGGGTGAGATACGCGTGCTGATAGGAACCGGCAATGCTGGCTCTAAAATATTCAATGGGCCGGACCCCGAATTCGAATTCCACTCCTTTGACCTTCGCGGTGCCCGCGTTGCCGGTGTAATTGAAGGCGCCATCGGCGGTGGTCTCGTTGACCTGTATGTTGTTCCAACGAATAAGATATGCGTCCGCTTGGTAGTCGAACATGCCGCCGGCCAATCGACCCTTTGCACCGAGCTCAAAGTTAATGAGGTTATCGGGTGAAAAGGATCGCGGGATCGGCTCGAACGGCTCGCTGACCGCATTCAAGCCGCCGCCGCGAAACCCAGTGGATACCGTCTCGTAAGCCAGCAGGCCGTCGCTGACTTTGTAGCTGATGTTTTCTTTCCAAGTCACTTTGTTGAATGTTTGCGACGGATCGGCGATCGGACCGGGTTGTCCTGAAGGGGGGAAGCCGCCAAAAGGATGCGTTTGCTCCTGTACACCCTCCAAACTTTCCGTGAAGTAACGCACCCCGCCGGTAGCGCTCAGCGCGTCGGTTATTTTCCAGGTCACCTCGCCAAATCCCGCGTATTCGGTCGTTGTCCTATCATCGGTTCGGCCGAAGAAAGTGTTCCCCACACCGGGAAAGTTCAAGGCGTCTTGAGAGTTGGCGCGGCTGAACGGACCCGACGGCAAGCCCAAGTCATCTGTGGCGATGACGTTAACGATCAGATTATTGGTCTCGTACTGCCGATAAACGCCCGCGACAAAATTCACCGAGGAATCGAAGGCGCTTGCATAGCGCAGCTCGCTGGAATTCAAGTTTCTGGTTTGCGGCTCAATTGATTCAGCCGGCACCGGCACCCCGAAGGACACCAGAATGGGTGTCGAGTCGAAATTGAAGTTCAGCTTGCGATTGTATTGGTTGGTCGTTCCTGTCAGCGTACCGCCGGCGAATTTATAATCGAACTTCAAGCCGTACACCGAGAGATTATCAACCCACGGGCTTTGCGTTACGTCGGTGTTGCACAAATCGCACCCAAAGACCTTCGGGATGGGGTTGGCCTTCGTAACCGGATCGGGCGTCGTGCCCCACGACAGCACGCCGGCGGGGGTGTAACGCGATGAGCCGTTCGAGGTCTCCTTCTGGCCGGTATACGAGGCTTCGATGTTCAAGGCTTCATTGGGTTGGTAGCGCAGGATTGCGCGGCCGCCCGCGACATCGTCGTTATTGACACCCTTGATCAAACCGACCGTACCCACGCGGATCTGGTCGATGTAGCCGCTGTCTTTAGCTTCCCATCCCACCAGACGCAGGGCCAGCACGCCGTCGATGAGGGGCAGGTTGCCTTCGCCGTTGACATTGTAATTGCCGCCGCCGTGGGCGGTCGCGGAACCCTCGACGGACAGATATCCGCCCATCGAGTTCAAGTCGGGCGACTTGGGGATAAAGCGGATGGTACCGCTCATGGAACTTGCACCGTATAGCGTGCCCTGCGGCCCGCGCAGAACCTCAATACGATCCAGATCGTAAAGCCGAATATCCGAAGTGAAACCGCCGCCGTCATTGGCGTTGGAACCGCTGATGACCGCTTCACCGTAGTACAGTCCGATCGTCGAGTCGCCGGTGGAGTTGATGCCGCGGATCACGTATTTCTTGTCGCCCGGACCCAAATCTTGCACCGACAAACCTGGGATATCTCCGGCTATGTCCATGAACTGATAATCACCGGCGAGTTTCAATGCATCGCCGCTGATGGCTTGGATGGACGTGGGGATGTCGAGGACTCGCTGCGTGTTCAACTTGTTGGCGGTCACGACAACCTCATCCAGGCCGCCCGAGCTGGCTGAAACCGCCGGCGTCTGGCCGAGTGCGCTCATGGGGAGCTGCAGCAATGTCGCGGCGACGCCAATACCGACGGCGCGCATTGGGCCCGATATACCAAGCTTGCGGGTCAAATAACGAGCAACTGAATCTTTCATCCCAGGATCTCCCCTAATTTAAGCGAATACAATATGAGTAATCATATGAAATATCAAATAGGGCCGTGGTTGCGCTCAGTCCACAAGACACTTACACGATGGCAGGCCGTTTCAGAGGCCGTTCGAGATCAGCGCGTCATATTGCGGCTTAAGCGCCGGATCAGATTGAAGGCCGCAGTAATTTGCGTCGATGAGAACCCTTCGAGGAGCCGCTGCTCGCGCCGGCGCACGACGACATTTAAGGAATTGAACAGCCCACGCCCCTTGTCAGTCAGATATACCTCGACGCAGCGGGCATCATCCGGCCGCGGCACACGGCGAACGGAATTTTCCTTTTCCATGCGCATGAGCGCGCGGCTGAGCGCCGATTGCTGCACCATCGCGCGATCTATGATTTCCTTGATCGTTATGCCATCGCCCATGGACAGCACGGCCAGAATTCGCCAGCGCGTGACGTTGATCCCTTCGCGACGCAATTTCTCGATCAGATCGAGGTTCAGCTGATAGCTAAGCCGTGCAATTAGGTGCGGTAAAAAATCGTCGAACAAAGGCACATCCGCCGATTTTAAGGGAGCACTTACGCTGCTTGCGGAAATTTTTTTCTTTCGTGGCGCCATGTAATTCAAAATCGGCTTCGGCCGTCGAGCCTAGAAGTCAATCACCTGCCCAATGCCCGCCGCGCGCGCCTTCTCGAATACATAGTGAGCCGAGGCAAGATCCTGCGAAGCAATGCCGAGAGATTTGTAGAGCGTTATGTCAAGCGGCGAGCTTCGACCCTGCTTCGATCCATTCGCCACCTCGCCGATCTCGGCCAAGATATGCGACGGGTGAATCGCGCCTGCTTTGAGCGCCGTTAAGTATTCGCCGCCCTCGTTCACCGTGGAATTGCGGCAATCGACGAAGAATCGCGCTTTGACGACTGCCGGCGTATCGATCTCTGCGGCAGCAGCGATGCTCGAACCGACCAGGTTCAAGTGCACGCCCGGAACCAGCCAATCGCCCAGTACGACTGGCTCGCGCGCCTTCGTGGTCGTGCAAATGATGTCGGCGCCGGCAATGGCTTCGCGCACCGTGGCTGTCGTTTCGATGCTCACTTGATGTCGCGCGCCTTCAAGCTCGGCAAACGATCGCGCCTTATCCCGGTCGCGAGCCCATATCCGGACACGCCGCAACGGGCGCACGCTCAGCATCGCCTCGAGGTGACTGCGGGCTTGCTCGCCGGCCCCGAGCAACGCCAGATCCCCGGCGTCAGCCCGAGCCAGCAGACGAGTCGCAAGGCCGCTGGCTGCGGCGGTGCGAATGGCGGTGATCTCCGCTGCGTCCAACAGCGCAATGGGCTGGCCGTGCTCAGCCTCGAACAGCAGCACCAACCCCAAGTGTGAGGAGTACAGCGGCGGTTTGTTGCGCGGCATGAGGCTGATCAGCTTGACCCCAAAGCACTCGGGCTCGGCCAGATAGCCCGGCATCACACCCATCATTCCGCGTTCGTTGGGCAGACCTAAAATCGAGCGCAACGGCAGCACGACCTTGCCTTCCGAGACGGCGATCATCGTTCGTTGCATCAAATCGATGCAATCCCTCATGGGTAGGAGTTTTCGCACCTCGGCGCCGCGCAGTATTCGAATTTCCATGCTATCCGGGCCCGAAGGATCCGCGAAGCTCTTTCATGGACGCGACGAAAGATTCCACGTCGTCCTCGTTGTTATAAAAATGAAAGCTTGCGCGCACATTGTCGTCGCGGTACGAAGTCACGATGTCTCGCTTCAGCAGCTCAGTGGTGAGCTGCGCGGCAGCGCGCGACGGAACCGCAACGGTAGCTCCGCGGCGTTTATCCTGAGTCGGAGTGATGCTCGGCCAGCCAATTTCCTCCAGCCTTTCCATGCACCGCCGCGTGAGGGCGAGGTTGCGCTTCTCGATGGCGGGGGCACCGACCTTCAGCAGCATTCTCAAGCCCGCCTCGGCAGCATAGCAATTCACCACGGGCGGGGTGCCCGCCTCGAAGCGGCGCGCGTTCGGCGCTGGGCGATTGGCAGTGATGTCCATGGCGGTAATGTCTGCCTGGGCAAACCATCCGCTATTGGTCGGCACCAGCGATTGCACGCAAGAGGCCTTCGCGTAGAGAAACCCGATCCCCGCGGTTCCCAGCAAGTACTTGAGCATCCCCCCGGCGGCAAAGTCGACATCCAGGGCTTTGACGTCGATGTCGAGCGAGCCCACCGATTGATAACAATCGAGCAGAACCTTGGCGCCCTTGGCGCGCGCCAGGCGCACGATACCGGGGATGTCGAGCTTTGCGCCGTTGCGGAAACATACGTGCGTGATCGCCACGAGCTGCGTCTGCTCATCGATGACCTTTTCGAACGCTTCCGCCGGGATATAGCCGTCGGCGGCGCGCGGCACATGGACCACCCGCGCCCCTCGCGGTTCTTGCGCATGCCAGATTTGCGCGTTGGTGGGAAATTCAAAATCGCTTACCACGACTTTGTTTCGGGGGCCTCCGAACTGCAAGGCACTGGCCAACGAATTCAATCCGGCCGAAACGGACGCCGTGACGGCGATTTCATCGGGCGCGGCACCCAACAGCGACGCCATGAGGTTGCGCACGGATTCGTTTTTCATAACCCAGACGTCCCAGTTCGCGCCCACCAACAGTCGGTCTTCCATGTAGGCATCGAATGCGGCTCGGACCTCATTTGCCAGCGCACAATAAGAGCCGCTGTTCAAATACGTTTTTCGCTGCAGAACCGGGAATTCCCTGCGCAGCGCCTCGAAGTTCTGTTCCATGTACGGGTGTTCCTTTCGCCACGATGCGCAAAAGAGAATTATATGCAGTGTCATATAAACATGCAATTATACGGCGGCCGCGCACCGCGCGATCGCGAGGAGAGATCATTTGATAGAGGAGGTAAGAGCCCCAGACCTGGCGCTGATCGAGACGGCTCGACATCGGCTTCAAGGGTTGAGCCTAATCTCTCCCTTGGTCAATTGCGATCTCGCGCCGCCCGGCAAGACCATTCGCTTAAAGCTCGAAAATCTACAATCCATCGGCTCCTTCAAGATCCGCCCGATCGCGAGTGCCGTGCTTGCCAAGAAGCCCGGGGATCTAGAATCAGGGATTTACACCACGAGCTCGGGCAACAGCGCACTCGGCGTCGCATGGATGGCGCGCAGACTCGGCATCCGCTCTACCGCCGTCGTGCCGGCCAATGCGGCGCACGCAAAGCTCGAGAAACTGCGCCGCCTCGGCACGCACATCGAAGTGCGATCCAATGATGCCTGGTGGCGCGCGATTCAGGCAGGTGCACTCGAGGGCCAAGAGGGCGTTTACATAGATGCCGTGCGCGACCCCGCCTCGCTGGCGGGAGATGCGACCATCGGACTCGAGATTCTTGAGCAATGGCCCGAGGTCGAGGCAATCTTGGTGCCATTCGGCGGCGGCGGTCTTGCGTGCGGGATCGCCAGCGCAGTGCGCGCACGCCAAGCCAAGGTCAAGATCATTGCATGCGAGCTGACAAGTGCGCATCCGCTGACCTCCGCGTTCGCCGCCGGGGCGCCAGTCGAGACTTCGCACGAGCCGGGGTTCGTGAGCGGCGCTGGATCCGCCTCGGTGCTGCCCGAGATGTGGCCACTGGCTAGGGCGATGATCGATGAGGTCATTACCGTCTCGCTCGCGCAAGTCGCAAGAGCTGTCCGGCTCCTGGTGGAAAACAATCGCATTGTTGCGGAAGGCGCCGGGGCGATATCCGTGGCGGCGGCACTATCGGCACAGTACGGCGAAGGTAAGGTATGTGCCGTCATTTCCGGCGGAAATATCGACAGCGAGATTCTCGCCGCCATTCTCAAGGGAGAGGTGCCCGTCTAGCCGGCGTCGATCTTCGACGGGCTCGCCAAAACTGCGGCGCTGCGTGCACGCCGCGCCTTCAAAAAAAAATAGACCACCGAGAGCAGCACTAGCCAGGGGATACCGACGATCCAGGAGATTTGCCAAGTCTGCGTATCGAGTCCCATTGTGATGAGCACTGCGCATAGAAGCAGCAAGCCGATTATTTGCACGATGGGAAATCCGGGTGTGCGCACCGGCAATTCAGCCAGCGTATGACGGCGCCTGAAACTCAAATGGCTGAGCAGGATGATGATCCACACGATCATGGCGTCGAACAGCGCGACGCCGAAGAGGTAGTTGTATGCGAGCGGCGTGAGCTTCGAGAGCCCGGCGGCCATGAGAATGCAGGCCCCCGAAATCAATATAGCCATGATGGGAGTGCCGTTCTTGCCAAGTCTGCCCAAGAATCGCGGCGCGTAACCGCCGCGTGACAGCGAAAACAGCATCCGTGAGCATAAATATACATTGGTATTCATGCTCGAGAGCGCAGCGCTCAAGACCACGAAATTCATGATGCCGGCTGCATGGCGAATGCCTGAATGCGCGAAGATGCGCACAAAGGGACTCTGAGTGACGACGGTGGCGCCGGTCTCGGTCCAGGGTACGAAGGTGACCACGATGGTGAGTGCCAGGATATAAAACAGAAACAGCCGCAGCGCCATGGTCCTTAGCGCCGCGGGAATCGAACGCACTGGATCCTTGGCTTCACCGGAGGTGACGGCAATTACTTCGATGCCGTTGAAGGAGAGGATGCCTAAGATCACCGCCATCCACACACCGCCGAACCCATGCGGCATGAAGCCGCCCGGCAGGCCGGTAAGATTGTGAAACCCCACCGGCGCGGTTCCAATCCCAAAAATAGTGGCAACACCCACGATGATGAAGATGACGATAGCCGCCACCTTGATCAGCGCGAACCAGTATTCGATCGAACCAAAATTATGGACCGATCGGGAATTGAAATAGAGCAGCACGAAAGCGAATCCCAACGACCACATCCACACCGGTGTGCCGGGGAAATAAAATGTCATGTAGACCCCGGCCGCCACCGCTTCAGCGCCCACGGCAATGACTTGGGCCATCCAATAAGAATAGCGGGCCACGGTTCCGGCCCAGGGATTCAGATAGATCTCGGCATAGGTGCCGAATGAGCCGGCCGTCGGATGCATGACCGCCATTTCCGACAAGCTGAAAACGATCGCCACGGCTGCGATCGCGGCAATCGCGTAGCTTAAAATCACCGCAGGGCCCGCATAGCCTATCGCCACGCCGCTGCCCATGAACAAGCCCGTGCCGATCGCACCGCCCAAACCGATCATGATGAGCTGCGGGCGGCTCAAATCCTTGTGCAGGCCGGCCTCGCGGCTGGCGATTGCCGATGCGTCCAATCGTTTCCTCGCTTGCGATGATGTATTCAACTTCATCGTGAGTCTATCACGCGAGAAACTTATCCCTAGGCAACCGCGCCCTCGCGCCGTGCGCTTAAGCGGCTTGATTGCGCCCGGATTTCTTGGCCAACTGCAGCTGCTGCTGCGCCTTTTGCAGCAGCAGCGACGGGCTATCGTCGGCGCCGGGGACCGCCGCGCACACGCCCACACTGATGCTGATATAGCGCAACACCGCGGAGCGCGGATGATGAATGCGCAGTTCCCTCACTCTCTCGGCCATCAGATGACCGACCTTCAAGGCTTGCTCGTTGGAGAGCCCGGGTGCAAAGGCGATCAAGCTGCCGCCGGCGATGCGGGCAGTCACGTCGCTCGATCGGCGCAAGCATCCGGACACGATATGCGCCACACGGCGGATGGCAGAGTCGCCTGCGGCGCGCCCAAAGGTGGTGTTGTAAAGATCCAATGCATCGATGTCCACCGCGAATACCGCGATGCTGCGTTGCTCGCGATGCGCGACGGCCCAATCCCGTTTCAATAATTCCTCGAGATACGCCAGCGTGAATAAGCCCGTCAGCCGATCGTCGCGAATGGCCATGGCGGTGGGTTGGTGTGCACCGCTCAGGGAGTCCTTGGTCGCTTTGGGATCGATGCGCAAGCGCTCTCCGGCATCGCGATGATGCCCGGCGAAATGTGTGACGCATCCGTCGGGATGGCGCAGCGGCAGCACGGTCATTTCATTCCAAAATAACGAGCCATCCTTGCGGTAGTTGCGCAGCAATACGCGGCAAGTTTCTCCGCGGCTCAGGGCATCGCGCAGCCGGTGGCGTGCATCCTGTTCCCGATCGTCCGCCTGCAGCAGGCGCAGATTTCGACCGATGAGCTCGGCCGCCGAATAACCGGTCAGCGTCTGGAAGGCGGGATTAGCATAGACCACGGGGTGGTCTGCACCCTGGGCGTCGATGAGCACCACGCCCTCGGGAGAGGATTCAACCAGGCGCCGATATAGGTCTGCGTCAAACCCCGTCATGACTCCCCTCCGTCAACACCAGCGGCGGTGTTGCCGAAAGATTTGCGATCAACATCACGGTTTGCTGCCACTGAGGGTCCGCTCCAAGATTCGCCGGGGCCTCACCGCGTGCCCTCATTCTTACCATCCGAGCCTGCGAGGCAGGGGAGCCTACCTCCGGCCCAAAGTGCTCGAGCACGGACTTTACCGCTTGTCTATCGTTGCAAATGGGTAGGACGTCGCAACCTGCAGCAAATGCCAGCTGGGCGCGCTCAATAACGCCGCCGAAAGCGGCGGCGCCGGCCATCGTAAGGTCGTCCGCGAACACGCAGCCGTGGAATCCGAGATCGCCGCGCAGCACGCCGTGGATCCAAGACTTCGAGAGGCTGGCCGGCAGGCTATCAAAGTCGGGAAACACCACGTGAGCACCCATGACGCCGGCCAGATTGTTCTCGATGAGCGGCCGATAGGGTCGAATATCCGGCTCCAAATCGACAAAACCGCGACGGTCCACGGGTAGCGCGACATGCGAGTCCGCAATCACCGCGCCGTGACCCGGAAAATGCTTGGCAACTGCGGCCATGCCCGCCTCACGCATCCCTGTCATATAAGCCACCGCCAGGGCCGAGACCGTGTCCGGATCTCGGTGAAAAGCCCGGTCCCCGATGATTTCACTGACCCCATGGTCGATATCGACGCAGGGGGCAAAACTGAAGTCCACGCCCACGGCGCGCAGCTCACTGGCCATGAGCCAGCCCACCGATTGTGCCAGCGCCAACCCCTCGCGCCGATCCTCGTCGTAGCGTCGGCCCAGGAGCCTCGCCGCCGGCAATCGGGTGAAGCCTTCGCGAAAGCGCTGTACCCGTCCGCCTTCCTGGTCCACCGCGATCAACAGCGCGGGAGTTCTCAAGGCACGAATGGCGGATGTCAGAGCGCTGAGCTGCGGCACATCGCGGTAGTTGCGGCTGAACAGAATGACGCTGCCGACCAGCGGATGCGAAAGGACGCTCACATCCTCCGCCGTCAATTCAGTTCCCTCGATATTGACCATTAGCGGACCCAAGCTCATGCCGGCCTCTCGAACACGGCAATCGATTCGACGTGCGTCGTATGCGGAAACATGTCCATCACCCCCGCTGCGGTCAATGTAAAACCTAGATCGGCGACCAAAATCCCCGCGTCGCGCGCCAAGCTGCCCGGATGGCAAGAAATATACACGACGCGACGCGGCTGCCAGTGTGCCATGCGAGGCAACAGTTCCGCAGCGCCGGCTCGCGGCGGATCGAGCAATACCAAATCGTAGCGAGCGTTTGCCCACTCTCCAAAGGAGTTCGGCTCGAACAAGTTCTCAACGGCGAAATGCGCGTTGTCGATGCCATTGTGCAGGGCATTGGCGCGGGCTTTGGCCACGAGTGGCGCATCGCCCTCCACGCCCAACACCCGGCCTGCTCTGCGCGCCAAGGGCAGCGTGAAATTGCCCAGCCCGCAAAAAAGGTCGAGCACCGTATCGCTTGGCGCAGGCTCAAGCAGATTCATTGCTGCATCCACCATGGAGGCGTTGATGCCGCGATTGACCTGGATAAAATCCACGGGGCCGAAGGCTATCTCAACACGGCCGCCATCGATCGAATAGCTGAGCGGCAGATATTCTGAGTCTAAGGGCCGCACGGTGTCCAAGCCGCCGGTCTGCAAGAAGATCTGCAGGCCGCGCTCGATGCCGAACTGGAAGATTTTTTCCAGATCCGCGGCCGGCGGCGTTTCCAGCACCCGAAATACCAACGCGGTGGCCGCATCTCCGGCCGCCAGTTCCACTTGCGGGACTTTGTCCTTGATCGTCAACGTTTCGGCCAGCGCGGCCAATTCATGAGGCAAGGCGGCGAGCGAAGCGGGCAGCACTTCGCAACGTCTGATATCTGCGATATACGGCTTCTCGCGCTCGCGAAAACCTGCCAGCACCCTGCCCTTCTTGTGCACATACTTGATTCCGAGGCGCGCGCGGCGACGGTAGGCCCATTCATCGCCCCGCAGAGGCTTAAGCACGCGCGCAGGCTGGACATTACCGATGCGCTGCAGGTTCTCGAGCAACTGATTCTGCTTGGCGGAGAGTTGGGCGGCGGCCGATAAGTGCTGCAGCGAGCAGCCGCCGCAAATGCCGAAATGCGCACAGCGCGGCACCACTCGATCCGGCGAAGCCCGCAGCACATCGACCAGACCCGCTTCGTCCATTTGTCTGCGGCGCTTGAGGATGCGAAAGCGCACGTGCTCGCCGGGCAGTGCGCCCTCAATGAACACCGCCTTACCATCGACGCGTGCAATCCCCCGGCCATCGTGCGCAAGATCCACGATGTCCGCCTCCTGAACCGGGCCTGGGTTTAGGTTTCGGGCCACGCCGCGGCAAATTCTTTGAAATGCCCGGCGCCCGCCTCGGCGAGAAACGTGCGCACCCGTGCAAGCTCGTGCACGTGTTGTTCCGCGCTCAAGTGTCCGCGCACCAGCTGAAAGCGCAGGTAGATGAGATAGGTATTGAGGACGTCGGTCTCGCAATAATCGCGGATCCGCTGTAATCCGCCTTGCAGATAAGCGGGCCACACATCAGCGCCCTGCATGCCCAATTTCCCGGGGAAACCGAGCAGTGAGGCGATATCCTGCAGGCTCGCCCGTCCGCGCCCTTGGAATCCGGACAAGATGTCCATCAGATCCATGTGCCGCCAATGGAACCGGCTCAAGTAGTTGCTGTATCTGAAGCTTTGATCGGAATCTCCCAGCTCCCAATAGCGCGCGGCCTGTACGCTGTGCAAAAGGCTGCGATAGTGCAGAACGGGCAGATCGAAGCCCGTGCCATTCCAGGAAACCAAGTCCGGTGTGAACTTCTCCAAGCCGTCGAAGAAGCGCTCGATGAGATGCTTCTCCGATGAAGCCTCATCTCCCAGGCTCCAAACCTTCAGCGATTCGCGCGAACGCATGACCACCGAAATGGCAACGATGCGCTGTTGCTCATGCGACAAGAACTCGCTGCCGGTCTCCTGACGGCGCTTGGTCACCATAATTTGCGCCACGTGCTCGTCGGATAAATCGCGCAATTCATACAGGCGCCTGCCCAGCTCGGTATCGGGCACCGTTTCGATGTCGAAGACCAAGGTATTCAAGGGTCGCCGCGCCGCATGAGAATGGCGACCGCCACCACCAAGCCCGCCTCGTCGGTCAAGGTCACGTGTCCCTCGCCTATTCCAAGCCCGTCGCGAACTTTGGCGCCGCGTGCTGAGTAAACGACTTCCGGTTTGCCCCAGGAATTCTGCACGATGCCGACGTCTCGGATCCACACGCCATGCGCGAAGCCGGTTCCCATGCCTTTGACGATGGCTTCCTTCGCCGCAAAACGCATGGCGAGAAAGCGCACGGGCCGTGCGGTGCGCTCGAGCTGGGCTCGCTCCTCCGGCAATAAGAGATGGCGGATAAAACGCTCGCCATGTTTCTTAAACACCCGCTCGATGCGATCAACTTGCAGTACGTCGATACCGATTCCGAAGATCATGCGGTCACGAACCGGCCCGAGCCTGGCGCATTAAATCCTTCATGTCCCGTACAGCCTTGGACAAGCCGTCGATGATGGAGCGCGCAATGATCGAATGGCCGATATTGAGCTCGATGATTTCGGGTATGGCAGCGATAGGCTCGACATTGTGATAGTTGAGGCCATGGCCGGCATTGACGGTCAAGCCGAGCGATGCCGCCGCTTTTGCGGCCTGGCGCAGCCGCTCGAACTCGCGGGCGCGCGCGCCGCCGATCGCCTCGGCATAGGCGCCCGTATGCAATTCGATGACAGGAGCACCGGCTTGCCGGGCCGCCTCGATCTGCTCCTGATCCGGATCGATGAACAAGGACACGCGGATTCCCGCACCGGCGAGCGCCGCCACGGCATCGCGCACGCGGGTGCGTTGCCCCGTGACATCGAGCCCGCCCTCGGTCGTGACTTCCTGGCGGGATTCCGGTACCAGGCAGGCATCCTGCGGCTTTACCTTCAGGGCCATGCGCACCATGTCCTCCGTCACAGCCATTTCCAGATTCATGCGAGTCTGGAGGGCCTCGCGCAATGCAATTACATCTCGGTCCTGAATGTGGCGCCGGTCCTCGCGCAGGTGCAACGTGATGCTGTCGGCGCCGGCTTCCTCGGCCAATAAAGCCGCGTACAAGGGATCCGGGTAGCGGGCCCGACGCGCCTGGCGCAGCGTGGCCACATGATCGATGTTCACGCCAAGCGCAATGGCGCCATGAAGCTTAGGCTCGCTCATGAGCCTTCCGGACGCAGCGGCTCGCGGTGGCGTAATGCCAACATGACTTCGCGGGACTTCAAAGAGCGGCCGTCCAGACACACATCGATGGCGGCGCGCAATACCCTTTTCGCATCCCGCAGCGAGCGCGCGTCCTCGAAAATTTCTGCCTGCAGGTCGGACAAGGATCGACCGTAAATGGCACCCGGAGCCTCGGCCACACAGAGCTGCGGCCCGCTTTGAAGAGCGAATCGGTAGTATTTGTCCTGTTCCACAGGTTGTCCGTCGCCAGTTTGCGTGAGTTCCAAACCATATCCCAGCTCATTCAACAGCCGCTTCTCGAACAGGCGCAAGGTGGGCTCTTCGATCTCGCCGTCGCACAATGCTTGCATGCAGGAAGCATAGGAGAAAAAAATCTCCGGGTGAGGATCGCGGCGCTCGGTGAGCTTCAAGAGCAGTTCGTTCAAATAGAACCCGCTCATCAGCCGAGAAGGGTGAAGGCGGGTCACGAGACCGTCGGCTTCCACGCTGACCAGCTGACATGCCTCGGAGGTGCCTGACCAAGAGACGAGCAACCGCTGGAAGGGCCGCAACACGCCCTTAAACGCTGACTTAGGCCCGTTGGCGCCACGCGCGAACAGCGTCAGTCGTCCATGCTCGCTGGTGAACACCTCGACGATGCGGCTCGTGTCCCGGTAGGCATACTGGTGCAATACGTAAGCTGGTGCCAGCCATACTCGACGCCCGGAAGCCCGGCCCGCGCTCTTCACAACGTATCGTACCCAAATTGGCGCAGTGCCATCTCGCTGTCGGCCCAATTTTCCTTGACCTTGACCCACAGCTCCAGATGCACCGAGCGTTGCCACAAGTCGTTAAGCTCAATGCGCGCCAAACGGCCGATCTCCTTCAGGCGCTCGCCGCCTTGGCCGATCACAATGGCTTTCTGGCTGGCCCGCTCCACCCATATGACGGCATTGATCATGATTCGATTGTCTTCATCGGCGAAGCGCTCGATTTGCACGTTGATACCGTAAGGCAGCTCTTCGCGCAGCTTCAGGGTGAGCTTTTCACGCACAATTTCCGCTGCGTGAAACGGCTCGTCCCTATCCGTGACCACATCCGGCGCGAACAGCGGCGGGGATATCGGCAGCCGCGAACCGACCAGATCAACCAACCGATCGAGATTATCCGACTGCAAGGCCGAAATTGGAATGATTCCGGAAGCGGGCACGCGTTGCGTCATCTCTTCTAGAAAGGGCAGCATCTGGTCTTTTGGAAATACCCGGTCCACTTTGTTGACCACCAGAAACAGCGGTTGCTTCAAGCCCCGCACCCGTTCCCACACCCACATATCCTCATCCGTGAAACGCATCGCTTCGATGACGAACAGAACGACATCGGCATCCTGCGAGGAGGAGATGGCCACGCGGTTCATATACTGGTTCATGACGCGCCGCGTCGATTCGTGCAGGCCAGGCGTATCGACCAGCACCAGCTGAGCTTCCGGACGGTTGACCAACCCCAAAATCCGATGCCGGGTGGTCTGCGGCTTCGCCGTGACGATGGTCACTTTGCGGCCGACCAGAGCGTTCACCAGCGTGGATTTGCCGACATTCGGCCGGCCGACGATGGCCACGTGGCCTGCGCGAAAATTAGGCTCGCTCATACGTGCTCGCGTATTTCCACGGGCAAAAGATCAATGACTTTCGCAGCGGCCAACTGTTCCGCGCGGCGGCGGCTGGCGCCCTCGCCCACGGCCGCGACCTCGAATATCGGAACTTCGCACGTCACGGTAAAAGAATGCGCATGCGGATCGCCTCCCACTGCCGTCAATGTATAAACCGGTAAGGCGAGGCCGCGGGCCTGCAACACTTCCTGCAACCGGGTCTTCGGATCCTTGAGCGCATCCGCGGCGGGCAAATCCGACATCCTGGGGCCGAGGATACGCGCGACCGCGGCAGCCGCCGCATCGAATCCGGCATCTAAAAATATAGCGCCCAACAGAGCCTCGAGAGCGTCCGCCAATATGGAGGCCCGGCGGAATCCGCCCGATTTTAATTCGCCCGGCCCCAAGCGTAGATATTCCCCCAAACCCAAATCGCCCGCAATCTGCGCCAGCGTTTCCCCGCTGACCAACGAGGCGCGCAGGCGCGACAATGCACCCTCGTCCGCCAGTGGATGTGCATCGTAAAGCAGCCGCGCTGCGGCGCAGTTGAGGATCGAATCGCCGAGGAATTCGAGCCGCTCATTGTGATCGGCACCGGCGCTGCGATGCCTAAGCGCCGTGTAGCATAACGCAGGCGTTGCGAAGACATGGCCGAACGAACGTTCGACCCAGCTCGATAAGTGGTCGGGCAAATCCTGCGGAATCACCGCACCTTCACTGTCTTGTCGAAATGCACCGACAGGGAAACATTGGCGACATAGGGAACGGCATCATCGTAGGCAACGTGCATCTGAACCCCGCCCTCGTCGCGGGTAATTTCAATGTCTTTCTCGTCGACCCCCGTCGGATCGTCGATGTTCCAATGCCGGTCTATGATGCGGCGCATTTCGCCCGGATCAGGGTTCTCACCCTTCACTTCGGTGGCGGTCTCTTCCATGATCTTGGCGATCTTCATGTAGTTCAGGTACAGAGGTACCAGCCGGATGCCGGCATAGACGACTACGCCCACCAAGGCCAGGACGCAGAGCAGGCCCATGAATGTCATGCCGCGCTGGTGCTTTTGCATAAAATCCTCCTAAAAGAGCCCCTATTCAATCTTATTCCCTATTCTTCTCCAGAGAGGTCCGTCACGAGTATCAAGATTAAGCCAAATTCGGACCGCTTTACCCACCAGATTCTGCTCCGGAACGAACCCAGGAGCATCGGGTTCATCGAGCCAGCGGCTATCCTTGCTGTTGTTGCGGTTATCGCCCATGAAGAAATAGTGACCCGGCGGCACCACCCATTCGCCCGTTTTGACGCTGCCATTGGCAAACATGATCTGATGCCGCTTGGCATCAAGTTGCTCGAATGCCGTCGGCACCCCGGTGTAGTTCCATAGGTCTTGCTTCGGACCTGTGTAGTTCGGACCACGGGTCTGCGGCATTGGCTTATCGTTGACGTAGAGCTGATTGTTTTCGTCCACGCGAATCCGGTCCCCGGGCAGCCCGACCAGCCGTTTGATGTAGTTGATCTTCGGATTGGGCGGCAACCGGAACACGATCACATCGCCGCGCTGGGGAGTGCCGGTTGGGAGCAGCAAGGTATTCGTAACGGGCAACCGCAAGCCGTACGAATATTTGCTGACGAAAATGAAATCGCCGTCGAACAGCGTCGGCATCATTGAATCGGAGGGGATGCGAAAGGGTTCGAAAAGAAAGGATCGGATGACCAGCACCAGAATGATGACTGGGAAGAACGACCGCGCATATTCGACCGCGAGGGGCTCGCGCACGCGCTCGGCCGGGGTGCCGGCGGAGAGCGCTTGAGCCCGCCGCCGGCGCGCGAAGAAGGCCAGGTCGGCTGCCCAGATGATTCCGGACACAGCGCCGACCACCACCAGCATCAGGCTGAAATCCACCGCCTCGTAGCGAAACAGACGCCACAGCATGCCGATGGCGAGCCCGACCAGTGCATAGCCCGCTAGCTTGGGCAGCAAAGGCTCCTCCGCGCTGGTCGCACCCGGATCCCGGCGCGGTCTTAAGAACCACCCGTCGATCAGAATGATCAGGACGCAGATAGCCCCCGCGCACAAAAGCCCAATGAAAATGCCGTCGCCATCACTCACGAAATACCCCCCAAGGTGTTCAAACTGAAGACCGTCTCAATGGGCTTTTTTGCCGACTTGCAATACCGCGAGAAACGCCTCTTGCGGAATCTCGACCTGCCCCACTTGTTTCATGCGTTTCTTGCCGGCCTTCTGCTTCTCTAGGAGCTTGCGCTTGCGCGTGATATCGCCTCCGTAGCATTTGGCCAGCACGTTCTTGCGCATCGCCTTGACGCTGGCGCGGGCGATGATATGGCTGCCGATTGCGGCCTGCACTGCGATGTCGAACATCTGCCGCGGTATCAGCTCTTGCATCTTGTTGACCAGTTCGCGGCCGCGGTTGTAAGCGTTATCGCGATGCACGATGAGCGACAGCGCATCGACGGGCTCGCCGTTGATCAAGACATCGAGCTTGACCAGGGGTGCTGCCTGAAAGTGACTGAACTCGTAATCAAACGAGGCATAGCCGCGGCTGGAAGATTTCAGCCGGTCGAAGAAATCGAGCACGATCTCGGCCAAGGGCAGCTCGTATTGCAGCGATACCTGGCTGCCCAAGAACAGCATCTTTTTCTGCGTGCCGCGCTTTTCGCTGCACAGGGTCAACACCGCTCCCACGTGTTCCGGAGGCACCAGAATGTTCGCGATGATGATGGGCTCGCGCAGTTCCTTGACCCGATCCTGCGGCGGCAACTTGCTGGGATTGTCGACATTGATAACCGAGCCGTCGGTCAGCAGCACTTCGTAAATCACGGTCGGCGCGCTGGTGATCAGGTTCAGCCCGTATTCGCGCTCCAACCGTTCTTGCACGATATCCATGTGCAGCAATCCCAAGAAGCCGCAGCGAAACCCGAATCCCAGCGCGGTCGACACTTCGGGTTCGAAGTGCAGCGCCGAATCGTTGAGCTTGAGCTTCTTCAGGGCATCGCGAAATTGCTCATAGTCGTCGGAGCTCACGGGGAACAAACCCGCAAAGACCCGCGGCTGCACTTGCTTGAAACCCGCCAGCGCTTCCGTGGCGGGGTTGTTTTCGAGCGTGATGGTATCGCCCACCGGCGCCCCGTCGATTTCCTTGATTCCGGCGATCACGAAGCCCACTTCGCCGGTTTCCAACGACTCGCGGGTGACAGGCTTGGGCGAGAAGCGCCCGAGCTTGTCGATTTGATGGCTGCGTCCGGTCGACATGACGCGGATTTTTTCCCCCGTGCGCAACGCGCCGTTCATCACCCTGACTAAGGACACCACGCCCACATAGTTGTCGAACCAGGAATCGATGATCAGTGCTTGCAAGGGGCCATCTGGATTGCCTTTGGGAGCCGGGATCCGCTTGACCAACTGCTCGAGCAATTCGGGAACCCCAAGGCCGGTTTTCGCGCTAACCAGGGCAGCATCCTCGGCGGGAATCCCGATAATTTCCTCGATTTCATGGATCACTTTTGCGGGGTCCGCGGAGGGCAGATCGATTTTGTTGATGACCGGCAGCACTTCAAGACCCTGCTCCAACGCGGTATAGCAGTTGGCAACGCTTTGCGCCTCCACCCCCTGAGCGGCATCGACCACGAGCAGCGCTCCTTCGCATGCGGCTAGCGAGCGTGACACCTCATAGGAAAAATCCACGTGGCCCGGCGTGTCGATGAAATTGAGCTGATACAGCTCGCCGGTCTTCGACTGGAACCCCAGAGTCACACTCTGCGCTTTGATGGTGATGCCCCGCTCTCTTTCCAGATCCATGGTGTCGAGAACTTGCGCCTGCATCTCGCGCGCATCGAGGCCGCCGCATTCCTGAATGAACCGATCGGCCAGCGTCGACTTACCATGGTCAACATGAGCAATAATGGAGAAATTGCGGATATTCTTCATCAACGAGGCGAAGCCTTGGCTTGGGCAAACCAGGCATTATACCGGTCGGCGGTGATGAGCGAGGGTCTTATCCACTTCTTCAGGATCCAACCGGCCGCGGCAAACCAAATCGCCGCCGAACAACAGCACGGGGATCTTATGGCCGTACTGCGCTCGCGTCTGCGGCGTGGCATCGACATCGACGACGTCGATCGGTATCCCGTGCGCCGCCGGCAAGGCGGCGAGCTCGCTCAACATCTCCTCGCAAAGACCGCACCCAGGGCGTGAGTACAGTAGGAATCGCATGGCTTAACGGTGGGGAATGTCCGCGCCGCCGTAGATTTTAACCGAGTGAGCGATGAATTCCACCGTTTGCGCCGGCACCTCGCCAACCGCGGTGACCTGGTGGCCCTGCACGACCGTGGAATAGGCGTACCCCGAGCCAACCCGAGCCAACCCTTGCACGGGCGCTTGCGCATCGGGCTCGAGAGAGACGCCCGGCGTGGAGGCCGGGGTGCCGAAGCCGGGCGCGCCCGCTGTTGTGGCGTTCGAGTTGTCGGTGCCCGGCGCGCTCGCGCCCAAACCACTTCCTCGCTGCTCTTCGACGAACACCGAGACCGTCGCCAGCCCATCCGAATATACCAAGTGGCTCGCCGGTGCCGAGGCGCCGCCCAGGGTCTGCGCCCCTTGCACCGTCAAGCGAAAGCCGGGCGGCAGTTGGCTGGCTCGATAGTCCGCCAGGGCCGCCGACGAACTGTCGATCGAGGGACCCTGGCGCACCCAGCGCATGCCCTCGGTGCGCACGGTGGGCGCCAAATCGCTGTCCGGAATGTTTTCAGGCATGTCCAATCGCGCAAAGAAAATTTGCTCGATGACCTGGCCTTGGGGGTCGCACAACTGCGTTTTCAGGGGCATTGCCGTCTTCTCATCGAGCCACAAACGATAGCCAAAGCGATACTGATCCTTAGAGTAGACCGCAATGACGCGCGCGGGTCGGCCAAGAATGTGCGTCGATGCGAGCGATTCGATCCGATAGAACTCACCCACCGACGGGTCGAATTGCGGCAGTGAACCTAAGAAGGGTCCTCCATCCTGCCGCGGTTGCACCAGCACCGTGTGCTGATCGGGCAAGTAGCAGGTCAACTCGTCGTTGGCGCGGACGAATTCTCGCCTGGAGCCGTCCAGCGACTGGAGGCGCTCGCTGACCCTTCCTGCGCGCACTCGATGCACGATACGCATCGTCTCCACCCGCCCTCCGCTGATGTGGAAGAACGTGCCGTCATAATTCCGGGTGGCCAACGCCTTGTTCATTTTCTCCAGCCACATGCGCGGATCATCAGCCCCCTGCGCACCCTGGGGCAGCGCTGCCAATACGGCGCAAACTAGCGCGCACGGAATCAGCCAGTAGGCGCGGCTTTGAAAACCTCGCATCATGGGGCGATGCGTGTTTCGGGAGCCAGCGAGGGTTGTGCCACCCGTTGCAGAGGCGCCAGCTCCGGCTCATCGTCCTCGATGAGCAGGTCCGCAAGCACGCCGCGCTGGCCCAGCACGGAGGAGTATTTACTGTGGGCGAACATATAGTTGGTCAAGCGGGGGGACATCCCGGATGTGCCGACTGGAGCCCCAGGAACCGTATAGGAGAGAGCTTCGCGGGGGGCACCCCCGCCTTGCGTAAATGCCGCGTTTTGGACTCCGCCGGTGCTCTGCGGCTGAGGGCTATTCTGGGCGGTGACAGCAGATGTTGCGCGGGGGCCGGGAGCAATGGCCCGCTGTTGCAGAGCAACGATCGCTACCGTGGCCACGCCCGCCGCGACCGTAACCCCGGCCAGCGGCCGCCACCAGCGGCTGGCGCGCGTGCTGGGCGCTGCGCCCACGGCTACGACGGATTCGCCGTTGATCGCGAGGTTCACGCGAGAAGCAAACCCGCGGGTCACGATGTGGGGACCTGCCCCGCGCACTGCCTCGCCGATTAGTGCAAACCGTCCAAAGCTCTCGCGTAACTCCGCGTCGCGCGTCAAGCGCTTCAACAGCAGTTCGGTTTCCGTATTGGGCAGCTCTCCGTCGAGAAACGCCGAGACTTGTTCACGAATTTGTTCGCTCATGTTTCCTCAGGCCGACCAAGGCCGCCATCAAAAATCGGTCGTAGCTTCTTGTCTATCGCCTCACGCGCCCTGAAAATCCGCGAGCGTACCGTGCCCACAGGGCAGTCCATCGTCTGGGCGATATCCTCGTAACTCAATCCTTCCAATTCTCGCAGCACGATTGCTGTGCGCAGATCTTCAGGCAAATTTTCAATCGCCCGGTTCACTGTTTCGCGAATCTCGTCGGTGAGCAGCAAACCCTCGGGCGTCTCGGACTCGGCAAGCCGGGCGTGCACATCGTATTGTTCGGGGTCTTGCAGATCCAGGTCATAGTCCATGGGCCGGCGCTTGGTCGCCACCAGCGCGTTCTTGGCGGTGTTGATCGCGATTCTATAGAGCCAAGTGTAAAACGCGCTATCGCCGCGGAACGATTGAAGCGCCCGGAATGCTTTGACGAAAGCTTCCTGTGCGATGTCTTCGGCTTCAGTTGCATCGTGCACGTACCGCATGATCAGCTTCAGCACCTTGTGCTGGTATCGCAGGACCAATAAATCGAACGCCGCGCGCTCGCCGCGCTGGACTCTCTCGACCAGTTTGAGGTCACTCTCCTCGACGCTCATGGGTGATCACAAACTGGCGAGCTTAAAACCCAGCCTGTCGCGATAGACCTACCGCGCGCGGAAAAGTTCGACAATTTCAGTGTCGGAATGAATAAACGTGATTTTGCGCACACCGAACGATTCTATCAGCCGCACCGCACCGAATTAGCGCTTAAGTTTTGGGGTTGGCGGTAATTCGTTGAATCAGCGCCGCTAGGTGCTCAGGCGGCTGCTCCTGGCCCAAGCAGTAGGCATAGATCAGGGGATCTTGGAACTCGAGCAAGCGCCTGAAAGCGGCCTGCTCCTCTGCCGAAGCAACCCCATATCCACGATCTAAGTAACGTGTCAGCAATATATCAAGCTCTCTCATCCCGCGGCGGCAATGCCAACGCAATCTTCCGAGCTCGGCCGCCATCAAAGACGCCGGTGGACCATCATCTGCTTAATTTCCGCGATCGCCTTGGCCGGGTTTAGATCCTTGGGACAGGCCTCGGTGCAATTCATGATGGTATGGCAACGATACAGCCGGAACGGGTCTTCGAGATCATCCAGGCGCTCGCCGGCCGCCTCGTCGCGGCTATCGACGATCCAGCGGTAAGCGGCCAGCAGGGCCGCGGGCCCCAAATAGCGGTCGCTGTTCCACCAGTAGCTGGGACAACTGGTGGAGCAGCAGGCGCACAGGATGCACGCGGAGGGGCGATCTACTTTCTCCTGGTCCTCTTTCGACTGCAGGCGTTCGCGATCCGGCGGCGGCGCCGTGCGCGTCTGCAGCCAAGGCTTAATAGCCGCGTACTGCGCATAGAAATTGGTCAGGTCGGGCACCAAATCTTTGATGACCGGCATGTGCGGCAAAGGATAGATCCTGATGTCCCCCTTGACATCCTCGCAAGCGCTGACGCACGCCAATGCATTCCGGCCGTCGATGTTCATGGCGCAGGAGCCGCAGATTCCTTCTCGGCATGAGCGGCGAAAGGTCAGGGTCGTATCGATCTCGTTTTTGATCTTGATCAGGGCGTCCAGCACCATGGGGCCGCAGTGATCCATGTCCACTTCGTAGGTATCCAGGCGCGGATTTTCATTTGCATCCGGATCGAAACGATAAATCTTGAAGGCTCGCACCTGCTTGGTGCCTGGGGGGGCTTTGTATACGCGCCCGTCTTTGCGTATTTTCGAATTCGGCGGGAGAAAAAACTCAGCCATCGAAGCTCCTCAATAGGTCCGGGCTTTCGGCGGAATCGATTCGACATCGTCGGTGAGCGTATTCAGATGAACCGGTCGATAATCGAAGCGGCTGGTACCGGAAGGCTCGACCCAGCAAAGCGTATGTTTGAGCCAATTTTGGTCGTCGCGATTGGGAAAATCCTCGCGCGCCTGCGCACCGCGGCTTTCCGTGCGATTTTCCGCCGAATGCAGCGTCGCCACTGCCTGCAGCAGCAAATTGTCCAATTCCAACGTTTCGATCAAATCGCTGTTCCACACCAAGGAGCGATCGGAAACGTTGACGTCGGCGAATGAGGCGAAAACCTCGGCCAGGCTGCGCTTGCCTTCATGGAGGGTTTCCGCGGTGCGAAAGACGGCGGCATCGCTCTGCATCACCCGCTGCATGTTCAGGCGGATGTCGGCGGTACGCAGCGAGCCCTTGGCATGGCGCAACCTGTCCAAGCGCTCGACGGCCGGTGCGGCCGCATCCGCTTTGAGTTCCCGGTGCGCGCTGCCGGGCTTCAAGACCCGCGCACAATGCTGCGCCGCTTCGCGGCCGAACACGACCAAGTCGAGCAGCGAATTGGAACCCAGGCGGTTCGCGCCATGCACCGAGACGCATGCCGCCTCACCCACCGCCATGAGACCGGGTACCAAGGCCTCGCCGCGCGTCACGGCCTGGCCCTGCACATTGCACGGAATGCCCCCCATGTTGTAATGCACGGTGGGCAGCACCGGGATAGGTTCCTTGTTCACATCGACACCGGCGAAGATTCGCGCAGTTTCTGCGATCCCGGGCAACCGTTCTTTGATCACAGCGGGACCCAAATGCTCCAAATGCAGATCGATGTGGTCCTTGAGCTTGCCGACGCCCCGTCCTTCGCGAATCTCCACGGTCATTGCGCGGCTCACCACGTCGCGCGAAGCCAGGTCTTTCGCGTTTGGGGCGTAGCGTTCCATGAAGCGCTCGCCGTCCGAGTTGGTCAGGTATCCGCCCTCGCCCCGCGAGCCTTCTGTGATCAAGCAGCCGGCACCGTAAATTCCGGTGGGATGAAATTGAACGAATTCCATGTCCTGCAAGGGGAGGCCGGCACGCAGCGCCATGCCCCCGCCATCGCCGGTGCAGGTGTGCGCGGACGTGCACGAAAACCAAGCTCGGCCGTAGCCGCCCGTGGCCATGATCACTTGGTGCGCCCGAAAGCGGTGCAGCGTGCCGTCAGACATGTCGAGCGCCACCACGCCGCGGCATTCGCCATTTTCCATAATGAGGTCGAGGGCAAAGTATTCGATGAAAAACCGTGCCTCGTGCTTCAAGGATTGCTGATACAGCGTGTGCAGCATGGCGTGGCCGGTCCGATCCGCCGCAGCGCACGTGCGCTGCGCGATTCCCTTGCCGAAGTGGGTGGTCATACCGCCAAAAGGCCGCTGATAAATGCGCCCGTCCTCGGTACGGGAAAACGGCACGCCGTAGTGCTCGAGTTCGATAACCGCAGCCGGAGCCTCCTTGCACATGAACTCAATGGCATCTTGATCGCCCAACCAATCCGAGCCCTTGACGGTGTCGTACATATGCCAGCGCCAATCATCGGCACCCATATTTCCCAGCGCCGCCGAGATGCCGCCTTGTGCCGCAACGGTATGGCTGCGCGTCGGGAACACTTTGCTCAAGCAAGCGGTGGCAAGGCCCGCCTCGGCCAGGCCGAATGTGGCGCGCAGCCCGGCGCCGCCGGCACCGACCACCACCACATCATAAGTATGATCGATGAACCTGTAGCTGCTCATAGTCTGGTGAAACCGAACACGAGGCGCAAAATCGCAAAGATCCCAGCGCCACCGGTGAGCACGTAGAAAAACCGCAGCAGCATCAGGCTTAGGATTTTCATGCCGCTCATATGCACGTAATCCTCGACGATCACGATGGTGCCGAGGTATGAGTGATAGCTCGTCACCGCGACCAACAGCACGGCCAAAAATCCGGTGAAGGGCACCGAGATCCACGTGCGCACGGTGTCATAGTCAAGGCTCGGCAGCGTCAGCAGCGAGAACAGGAACCAAAGCGTCAGCGGGATCAACGCGATCGAGGTGACTCTTTGTGCCCACCAATGCACGGTACCGTCCTTGGCGGACCCCAAGCCTAAGGCCTGGCTCAAAGGACTGCGTAGACTCATAGGCGGGGCCACACCCACGCCGCGGCGCACAGGGTAAATGCAATGGCGCCAAACACCGCGGCCCAGCCGCTGGCATGCCGCTGCTTGCGCTCGAAACCGCGGCCGGCATCCCAGAATAAATGGCGCACGCCATTTAGCAGATGATAGAAAAATGCAAAGCTCCAGCCGAGCATGACTGCCAAACCTAAAGGGCTATGGAAAAATCGCATGGCCGCGGCATAAGAACCGGGACCCGCCGCCACTGCCGCCAGCCAATAGCTCAACGCAAGCAGACCGAGTGCCAGAGACGCGCCCGTAACTCGATGCAAAATCGAGAGCGTGTTGCCGATCTGCCAACGGTAAATTCCCGCGTGGGGCGAGGTTGGACGAGATCGTGCGGGCATCAGTGTTCCTTGCGGCAAATTGATGAGTGCTCAGCGGCGTTAAAAATCGATGCAACGGCCACGGAGTTCCCAATCACCAAAGCGCGTGGGTTCAGGGCCTTTGCGTCCACCCACTTCCGGCGGCATGCTAGGGCTCGCAACCTGATCAAGCTCGGCAGGAGGAATCGAATTCGATGAATCTTCGAAGGTCGGCGTCACATATGAAAGTTTGCCAGAAAAGAGGGACAAAATGTGCGAACGCAGGGGCTTGACATCGCAGCAACGGCACCCATCTCTGCGGTAATGACCATGGTTTCGGTGCCCAGCTTAGGCCGCTTGCCGCATTTAGGCCTCCTACGATTCACGGGCGCGGACGCCATTCAATTCCTGCAAGGTCAGCTGTCCAACGATACCCAGCGGCTTGCGGAGCACGTGCCGTTGTTGGCCGCGTACTCGAGCGCGCAAGGCCGCGTGCTTGCACTCATATATCTGTTGCCTCATTCAAGCGGTGTGCTTGGCATATTGCCGCGCGACATTCTTCAGCCCACGCTCGAGCGCATGCGCAAATTCATCCTGCGCGCAAAGGTACGGATCGAGGACCTCAGCGACTCCCTGGGCGTGGCAGGTCAATTCGCTGCGGGGCCCTCCGCGGGTTACGTTGAACAAAACGGGATTGGGATGGCGCCCGTCGGGCGCGATCCTTCCCGTCACTGGATCATCGGCGCTACCGACCCCGACATGCCTTCCATTGAACACGCCTGGCGCTTGGCCGACATCCGCGCGGGTCTGCCGCAAATCTACGCCGCCACCAGCGAAGCGTTCGTCGCGCAAATGCTGAATCTCGATTTGCTGGATGGCATCAGTTTTACCAAGGGCTGCTATACGGGCCAGGAAATTATTGCCCGCACCCAGCACCTGGGACGCATCAAACGCCGTTTGTTTCGCGTGAGCTTACCGGCGGGAGATTGGGCAATCGGTCAGCCGGTGAGCATGGCCGACGGCCGACAGGGACGCTTGGTCGAGGTCGGCGAGAGCCGCGACGGCATCGAAGCACTCGCCGTGCTGAACGTGGAACCCAGCGGCGCCGATGCGCCGGGCGCCGATGCGCCGGGCGCCGCCGCGCCCACGCAACTGCCTTTGCCCTACCCGCTGCCCTAGAATTCCGGCCGCATATGCGGAAACAGCAGCACGTCGCGGATCGAGGCTGAATTGGTATACAACATGACCAGACGATCAACGCCGAGACCTAAGCCCGCGGTGGGCGGCATGCCGTATTCCAAGGCCCGGACGTAGTCCGCGTCGTAGTACATGGCCTCCTCATCGCCCGCTTCCTTGCGCATGACCTGATCTTTGAAGCGTTGCGCCTGGTCTTCCGCGTCATTGAGTTCCGAAAAACCATTCGCGAGCTCGCGCCCGCCGATGAAGAACTCAAATCGATCCGTGATGAAGGGATCCTTATCATTGCGCCGTGACAAGGGCGACACTTCCGCAGGATAGCCGAAGGCAAAGGTGGGCTGGATCAGGGTGTGTTCCCCGGTCCTTTCGAATATCTCGATTTGCAGCTTGCCGGGGCCGTCCCCCGCTTTATACGGGATATTCATTTGCTCGCAAACGCGGCGCAGATACGCAACGTCGCGCAGCGACATCGGATCGAGATCGGGGGTGTTCGCCAGAATGATGTCCTCAATGCTCATACGAGCGAAGGGTTGGGAAAGATCGAACTCGACACCCTGATAAATTAACTTGCGCGAGCCTAAGAGGCTGTCGGCGAGGCCTTGGAACAAGGTCTCGATCAATTCCATGAGGTCGGTGTAATCGGCATACGCCTGATACAACTCGAGCATGGTGAATTCCGGATTGTGCTGCGTCGACACGCCTTCATTGCGGAAATTCCGGTTGATCTCATAGACGCGTTCGAAGCCGCCGACCGTCAATCGCTTCAAATACAACTCCGGCGCGATGCGCAAATACATTTCGATATCCAGCGCATTGTGGTGAGTCTTGAAGGGCCGCGCCGCCGCACCGCCCGGAATGGGATGCAGCATGGGAGTTTCCACTTCGAGAAAACCGCGCGAGTCCAAAAAGGCCCGCAGGTAGCGCACGATCGCCGAACGCATCTCGAACACGCGCCGGCTCTCCTCGTTCATGATCAGATCAACATAGCGGCGCCGATAGCGCATTTCGGTGTCGGCAATTCCATGCCATTTGTCCGGCAGTGGACGCAGCGACTTGGTCAGCAGCACGATTCGCTCTGCCCGCACCGATAGCTCATTGGTCTTGGTCCGAAACAGCACCCCTTCGGCGCCGATCACATCACCGACATCCCATCCTTTGAACTCATCGTAGGCTAGACCCAGCGCGCTTTGCTGCAGGAACAGCTGGAGTGCGCCCGTGCTGTCCTCCAATTTGGCAAAGCTCGCCTTACCCATGACGCGCTTGGCTCGCATCCGGCCCGCGACGCTCACGCGCACCGCACTCGCATCGAGCTCTTCGGCGGACTTGCCGCCGTACGCGTTCAAAATATCGCCCGCCAGCGCGTTGCGGCGAAAATCATTTGGAAAAGCGATGCCGCGCTCGCGCAATTTCGCAAGCTTTGCCCTGCGCTCCCCGATCAAATGATTTTCATCTTCCTCGCTCATGCTGCTTAGATTACAGGCCCTGTTTCAAGCTGGCTTGCATGAATTCATCCAGTGCTCCATCGAGGACCGCCGTGGTATTGCCGATCTCGACGCCAGTGCGCAGATCCTTGATGCGTGACTGGTCCAGCACATAGCTTCGTATCTGGTTGCCCCAGCTGACGTCCGACTTCGCATCCTCCAGCACTTTGGCGGCGGCGTTGCGCTTGTTGAACTCGAGCTCGTAGAGCTTGGCCTTGAGCATTTTCATCGCGGTCGAGCGGTTCTTGTGCTGGCTGCGCTCGCCTTGGCAGGCCACCACGATGCCGCTGGGCATATGCGTTATGCGCACCGCCGATTCGGTCTTGTTCACGTGCTGCCCGCCCGCGCCGCTCGAGCGGTATACATCAGTGCGCAGGTCAGCCGGATTGATTTCGATGTCGATGTCATCGTCCACTTCCGGAGACACGAAGACGGATGCAAATGAAGTATGGCGCCGATTGCCCGAATCGAACGGTGATTTTCGGACCAGCCGGTGGACTCCGGTCTCCGTGCGAAGCCAGCCGTAGGCGTAATCGCCGATCATGTTGATGGTTGCGCCTTTGATACCCGCGACTTCGCCGGCGCTCTGATCGATGATTTCGTGCTGGATGCCGTGCGAGTCTGCCCACTTCAAGTACATGCGCAGCAGCATGGCGGCCCAGTCCTGGGCTTCGGTGCCGCCCGCTCCGGCTTGAATATCGAGAAAGGCGTTGTGCGAATCCATCTTTCCGGGAAACATGCGCTGGAATTCGAGCCTTTCGACTTCGCCTGCGGATCGGTTGACATCGGCCTCGATGCCGGCCGCGGCCGATGTGTCCGACTCCTCTGCAGCGAGGTCGATCAGCTCGGAAGCATCGGTCAGGCTGCGTTTCAGGCCATCCAGCGAGGCGACTACTTGTTCGAGTTTCGCCCGCTCCTTGCCGAGTTCCTGCGCGCGGTCCGGCGTATCCCAGATACCCGGCTGCTCCAACTCGCGTGTTACCTCTTGAAGGCGCTCGTGCTTGGTGTCGTAATCAAAGATACCTCCTCAAGGAATCGGTGCGTTCCTCGAGATCTTTGATGGATCGTTTGATTTGGTTGATTTCCATGGCCGCGAATCCTAGCACACTGCTAACCGGCTTTAAGCTGCTGGCAATTCATAAGCTGCTGGCAATTCAGCTGTACTCGTTCACTGCCGCGGTATTCATTGATCTCCAGGCGGTAGGCTAATTGAATGGGGGTACCGCAACCTAAGCTTGCATCTTCGGATGAACCTCCCACGTACCCGAAAGCGATGGCATCAATGGGCTCGCCTTGGGCGTGAGATGCGTTGAGGAGCAGCTTCATGTGCTTGCCGCCGACAATTCTGGCATCGAGTATCGTGAACTCCCCGTCGAACACGGGCTCGGGAAAACCTTGACCCCACGGTCCCGCACCGCGCAGCGCCTGCGCCGTGTCGATGCATAGCTCATTGGCGCTCAAAGCGCCATCCGAGTAAATCACGCCCGAGAGCGATTCCCGGTCGATGCGCGCGGCGATTTCGGCTGCAAAAGCGATCTTGAAGTCCGGCAGGTTTTCCTCCCTCAAGCTCAAGCCTGCGGCCATGGCGTGCCCGCCGAATTTGTCGATGAGCGCGGGGTAGTGCGCGGCGATGTTATCGAGCGCGTCGCGAATATGCACGCCCGCCACCGAGCGCGCCGAGCCGCGCAGCGAACCATCCGCAGCACGGGCAAAGGCGATGACCGGCCGATGCAATCGGTCCTTGATCCTGCCGGCGACCAGGCCCACGACGCCTTGATGCCAGCCTTCATCGAACAGGCAAACGCCGAGCGATTCGAGCTGCTCGCCTTGCCCTAAATTGTCGGTCAACTCCACCGCTTCGAGTTGCATCCGGTGTTCGATCTCACGCCGCTCGTCATTCAGCTTTGCGAGCATGCTGGCCAAACGTTGGGCTTCCTCCGGCTCGTCCGCCAACAAGCAGGCAATCCCGACGCTCATGTCGGTGAGCCGTCCAGCGGCATTCAATCGAGGCGCCACCGCAAAGCCTAAATCGGCCGCCGAGAGCTGCTCATGCCGGCGTCCTGCCGTCTCAAGCAGTGCACGAATGCCGGCCACGCAACGACCGGCCCGGATGCGCTTGATGCCTTGCGCTACCAGTATCCGATTGTTGCGATCCAACGGGACCATGTCCGCCACCGTGCCGAGAGCCACCAAGTCGAGCAACTCGGCGACTCGGAACCCCTCCTCACCCAGCGCTCGTGCCAGGGCCGCCATCAAGTAGAACGCGACGCCGACGCCGGCGAGAGCGGGACTCGCAAATCGGCTGCCGGGCAAGTTTGGATTGATGATCACCTCAGCTCGCGGCAAGACAGCGCCGGGCAAATGATGGTCGGTCACCAAGACGGGTATGCCGATTTGGCGAGCCGCCTCGACTCCCGCCACGCTCGACACGCCGTTGTCGACCGTTACGATCAAAGAAGGTGAGCGCGACGAGGCCAGCGCGACGATTTCCGGCGTCAAGCCGTAGCCAAATTGAAACCGATTCGGCACCAGGAAGTCGACATGGGCGAAGTGCATGGCTCGCAGTGCTCGCACAACCACGGCCGTGCTGGTTGCACCGTCGGCGTCGAAATCGCCGATGACCAGTACACGGCCGGCGGACCGATGCGCCGCCAGCAACCGCGTGCCTGCATCAATTCCCTCGAGAGAACCGACCGGTAGCAGCCGGTCCAGGGACAAGTCCAAGTCGGAGGCATTTTCGATGCCTCGGGCGGCATACACTCGCCGCAACACCGGATGCAAATGCGCCGCCAGATCGAGCGTACCCTCCGTCAGCCGCCGTCGAATCTGCATGGTCTTCACGCGAAGGTCTCCCACCAGGGCTTGCGCCTGCGCCAGAAACGGGGGAGTGCTCGCGCTCCCAAGGTAACGCACACCTCCCCGGCGGCGAGATCAAGCCGCAATAGCCGCCGTGATCGCAGCTGCGCGGCCGCGGGTTTGAGCCAACGCGATTCGATCTCAGACCACTCCTCACGGCCGGGGGCAGTGGACGTGACGATGATGCCGCTGTCCGATTTCCCGCGGCCGGGTGAACCGCGAGCGAGAGCGCTGAAATACACATCATCGCCGGCGAACCACGCGGGGAAGCTCGGCAGCGATTCGAGCAGCATGCCTCCGCCCCAAAGCCAGAAGGCGTTGATGCGCGACCGATCCGCGCGGTTGGCAGCCTGCTCGAAAATCCACATCTCGATTTCGCTCATCAATTTTCGCAAGCGTGGCGCGTCGGCGCCGGAAGGCAAATATTCTTCAATATGCCGGCCAAGTACATCCTGGGGATCGCGTGTCGTGACATTTAAAATCTCATCAAAAATACAATAAAGCTGAGCCGACGTGCGGGGCACTGAAGCGCGGGGCGCCTCGGCACCCGCCTTCAGCTTCACCCCGGAGCCGCTCCAGATCTGATTGAAATCCGCCGCCAGCGTTTCAGCCATCCGCGGCGTGAGCCCCAGGATACCGTCTTGCGACAAGCGCACACTGCTCATCTCGGCAACGTAGTTGACGGGCGTCGCCATGCAAACCCATGCGCCCTCTACTGGCCCACAATCGGCGAATAGCGCGGCGGAAGCAACCGCGGGCACGAAGGACGCGTCCGGTGCGATCAACCGGAACGCGTCGGCGCGCCAGTCACCACAGCGTCGCACGACATCGGCGCGCGCCACCAGGCTCTCGAGGAGTTCCGAACGACGTGGCTCGACCGCACCGCTCGCGAGGAAACGAAAATACTGGCTAGCCACGAACGCTCCGGCAAGATTTTGAGTATCTTAAGCACATGCGATTCACCCAGGAGTCCAGCTCAGGCATCAATGTCATCCGCGGCTACGGAGCCGGAGAGCTGCGAGTGAATGAAAATGTCTATCGTGGCGCTGTCATCTTGAGCGCATCAACGGTGATTGCCGAGCCGAACATTCAAAATCTCGAGGATCTGATCGCGCTCAGCGCCTCTCGCATCCTCGCGCTCGAACCCGAGGTGGTGCTGCTCGGAACCGGGGCACGTCAGATCTTTCCGGCGGCGCCATTCAGCGCCCAATTTTTACAGGCGGGAATTGGTTTTGAGGCAATGGATACCGGTGCGGCCTGTCGAACTTACAACGTCTTGGCGGGGGAGCAGCGGCGGGTTGTTGCGATGCTGCTGCTGTGATCAAAACAAAAAAATAGCAGGGCGATAAGCGAAAATACACAACCAATCTGTTATCGAGGAATATTCTTCTTCTAATTGATCTTGTTGTTGTTTTTCGATGTACCGTGTAAGCCTAGCGCCCCGCAATGGATCTTTCCGACGGGTCGAAGTAGAACACACCGCGTAGACTGTCGCAAGTCCCCGACAAAGTTAAACCAAAATCACATTTCGTTTCATATCATGGTGTTACGTTTGTTAATTACAATTTACATGAACTGAGGTAAGACTACTACCTACTTCCATCTAGGGAGGAACCCGAGCGGATCGACCGGCTTGCCGCTGCGACGAATTTCGAAATACAAGGCGGGCTTTTGCGGCGCGCCCTCCCCCATGTGTGCGATGACCTGCCCGAGGGTCACCTCTTGGCCGTCATGGACCAAGGAGTCGCGATTGTGCGCGTACGCAGAGAGCAGGTTCTCGCCGTGCTTGATGATGATCAAATTGCCATAGCCGCGAATGCCAGTTCCCGTGTAAACCACTCGGCCGGATGAGGCGGCCCGAATATCTTGGCCGTCGCGCCCCTGCAGAATTATTCCACCGCTTAGGCTGGGCTGCGGCGCGGATAGCCGGTCTGTAGGCCAGACCCACGCGAGCGATGCGGGGCTGACAGGAGCGGGTGGCTTTGGGCTGTCGGATGGCGGGCGCTCGCTCGGGGACAGGTTGAGCACTTGGCCTACGGCGATGCGG
Organism: Steroidobacteraceae bacterium; assembly: GCA_036401515.1. GTDB lineage: Bacteria > Pseudomonadota > Gammaproteobacteria > Steroidobacterales > Steroidobacteraceae > Bog-1198. The sequence continues at coordinate 46,918 of DASWUU010000260.1, read as the reverse complement.
AAATCCGGGCCGATATGATTCCAGCGCGCCAGGTCGCGAAAATCGACGCCATTGCGCCAAGCAATGCTATACAGCGTGTCCTGCGGTTTAACCACATAGAGCGCGGGCTCGTGTACCGCCCTGTCCGCACAGCCCGCAAACAGAAAGCAAAGTCCGAGGCTGCAAACCGAACGTCGCCAGCGCAACCAGGGAACCTAGCGCTGCAATCCCGAGACCAGGGGGACGAAGCTAACAGGGCCGAGTGAATGGCGCTCGTTCCGCGTTTCCCCTTTGGTGTAACGGTACAATTCTTGCCGCCCTTCCGGTCCCACCGGTGCAATCAATCGTCCTCCCAACCTCAGCTGATCGAACAGCGCCTGAGGCACGGCGTGCGGCGCTGCCGTCAATAATATTCCATCGAACGGCGCCCGCGCGGCCCAGCCTAGGTTGCCATCATCGTGACGGAAATTGACATTGCGAATTCGCAATTCTCGCAAAGTGCGGCGCGCTCGTTTCAGCAAAGGATCAATTCTCTCGAGGGTATAAATTTCCTTGACCAACGGTGCGAGCACCGCGGTTTGATAGCCGCAGCCTGTGCCTATTTCCAACACCCGTCCCATTTCTCCGGCTGCCAACAGAGCCTCGGTCATTTTCGCTACCACGAAGGGTTGCGATATCGTTTGTCCGAACCCGATCGGCAGCGCCGTGTCCTCGTACGCACGGGTGGCCAATGCCTCGTCCATGAAGAGATGCCGCGGCACCGTGCGTATACGATCGAGAACTCGCTGATCCTTGATGCCTTGTTCTTGCAGGCGCTGCACCAGCCGCTCTCGGGTCCGCGCCGAAGTCATGCCGATACCGCTGAGGCGGGGTCCGTCTGGAAAGTTACTCAAGCTCGAGCCACCGCTTCAAATCCGGCAGCGCCGCGTGCCGTGTTAAATCGATCTGCAGAGGCGTTACCGAGGCATACCCTTCGGCGACGGCGTGAAAATCCGTTCCCGGACCGGCATCTTGTCCGGCACCTGCATTCCCCACCCAATAGACATCCCGGCCGCGCGGATCTTTTGCCCTGACAATGGGCTTGGCACGATGCCGGTTTCCGAGCCGCGTCACCTTGATGCCGCGCAGCTGTCCTACGGGCAAGTCCGGCACGTTCACATTCAGAATGACCGGCCCGACCTCCGGACCGTACAGCGGGCGCTGCGACATGCGCTTCACCAGTTGAGCGGCCACTTCCGCTGCGCCGGAGAAATTGCGTGGGCCATCGGGCCTCAGGCACAGCGACACGGCGATGGCCGGCAGCCCTAAGAATCGGCCCTCAACGGCGGCGGCCACGGTACCCGAGTACAGCGTGTCATCGCCGAGGTTGGCCCCGTCATTCACGCCCGACACGACGATGTCGTGCTCAAAATCGAACAAGCCGGAGATCGCCAAATGCACGCAGTCCGTGGGCGTGCCATTGACGTAGTAAGCGTCCGTCTCGTAACGCACAGCGCGTACGGGAACATCGAGGGTGAGCGAATTGCTGGCGCCGCTGCGATTTCGGTCCGGAGCCACGATCGTCACGTCACCGAGGGGCCTGATCGCTTCCCCGAGTGCTGCCAAGCCCTCGGCACGGTAGCCGTCGTCATTGGAAAGGAGGATCTTCACTAATAAGCCTGCGCGGCGCTGGCGGGTATTGCCGTGCGGACTATACTGTAATGCCGAAAACCACGATAGCCGACTGAAAGCTTTAGATCCATGCGCAAAAAGAGCTTGACCGACCGAGCCTTTGAAAAAAACCTCTCGGGCGAGTCGAGCGTATTTCGCGCAGCGGTGCGCGATGTCAAACCGCTTATTCAGACGCCTTTGGCGCAAGGGCTCGTATCGCCCAAGGCGAGAACGCGACGCCGCAAGCCGGCCGCTGCACCGCCGGAAAATCTCGACGATGTCATGCCTCTGATCAGCACCGAGAGCGCGGTGAGCGCGGAAAGCACCGAGCCGCCGGCGTTTCATCGTTCCGGCGTGCGCTCCCAGGTGATGCGCCGGTTGCGCCGCGGATTGTATCCGAGCGAGGATGAGCTGGATCTTCACGGCTTGGACCAAGCGGCCGCGCGCGATCGCCTCGCCGATTTTATCGGCCGCAGCCGCGACGCCGGCCATCGCTGCGTGAGGATCATCCACGGCAAAGGCTACCGCTCCGGAACGCGCGGGCCCGTGCTCAAAACCGCAGTGAATCTGTGGCTGCGCCGTCATAGCGACGTGATGGCATTCACCTTCGCACGTCCGATCGATGGCGGCACCGGCGCGCTCTACGTCTTACTTCGGTCCTAACAGCACCGATGCCAGCGCGGCGAGGCCTTCCTTGCGCCCGATGAATCCCAATCGCTCGGTGGTGGTGGCCTTGATGTTGATCAGATCAACCGCGGCTTTGAGATCCGCCGCGAGATTTGCCGCCATGGCGCCACGGTGTGCGGCGATGCGCGGCGCTTCGGCCAGCACCGTGATGTCGGCATTGACCAATTTTAAGCCCGCAGTCTGCATGCGTTCGGCCACGACGCGCAGAAACACACGGCTATCCGCACCGCGATAACGCGGATCAGTATCCGGGAAATGCTGGCCGATGTCGCCGTCGCCCATGGCACCGAGCAGGGCATCGCACAAGGCATGAATCACCACATCGCCGTCCGAGTGCGCAACGACACCTTGATTGTGCGCAAGGCGAACGCCGCCCAACACCACATGATCGCCCTCTCCAAAAGCGTGCACATCCATCCCTTGTCCGACCCGCATCTCGTTGCTCTCCCCCATTTTGAGTATTCCAGCCGCGGCGTTCAGATCCTCGGCACGAGTCACTTTGATATTGAAGGGCGAGCCGCGCACCAAGGATGCGTGAATGCCGAGACGTTCCATGGCTTGCGCCTCGTCAGTCACGGCGATGCCGGCATGCGCCGCCTCCTGAAGCGCACGGCGCAACTGCGCAAAAGCAAAAACCTGCGGGGTCAAGGCGCGCCACAGGCCCGCGCGATCGACCGTTTCAAGCGCTCCGTCCCGTTCCCGCTTGACCGTGTCGACGATGGGCACCGCCAGCACCGCGCCGCTCGAGGTTAGCTCCAGCGCATCGGCCAAGGCCTGCAGCTCGCCACGGCTGACACAGGGACGCGCAGCATCGTGCACCATGACCCAGTCATTTTCCGAGGCCTGTGATGCGAGAAATTCCAAGCCGTTCATCACCGAGTGCTGGCGATGACTGCCGCCGGTCGTGCTCTTGAGCTTGGCCGAATTCAACTTGGCGGCAAGTTGCGGCCACAAGCTGTCGCCGGCCGCGATCACGACCACGATTGCGTGGATGCGCGGCTCCGAGAGCAGTGCCCGCAACGTCCATTCGAGAATGCTTTTGCCCAACAGCGGTGTGTACTGCTTGGGTGTGCCGAGCGGGCTTGAAGCACTGAAGCGTTCGCCGCGACCCGCCGCAGGAACTATCGCCCACAGGCGACGCTCTTGCGCCGCGGTCATTGTTTGCGCGCGGTAACCGGAGTGGCGGGTGCTGCGGGAGCCGGCGTGTTCGCCCGCACCACTTGATAGAAAGTTTCGCTGGCGCCGACCATGCCCAGCTCGCTGCGGGCGCGCTCTTCGAGCGCCGTTAAGCCGCCCTTAAGATTCGCCACTTCAGCGCCCAATTGTTTATTGCGCTCGCCTTGAGCATCATTGACCAGCCTTTGCGCTTCGACCGAAGCCTTAAGACCGGACACTTCGCGCAATCCGCGATCCGAGAGCCACAAGCGCCCTTGCAGTAGGATCAACGTGATACCAAGAATCGCTGCTAAAATCCTCATGGGGTCAGAAGCTTAGCATGAGCTCTTAAGATATAGGAACCGATAACGCGCGCACTCCCGCGTACGACGCTTTTGCGCCCAGCTCGCCTTCGATGCGCAGCAATTGATTGTATTTCGCGGTTCTGTCCGAGCGTGACATGGACCCGGTTTTGATTTGCGTTGCCGTCGTCGCGGCCGCAATGTCCGCGATGGTGGAATCCTCGGTTTCGCCCGAGCGGTGCGACACGACCGCGGCATACTTGGCTTTGAAAGCCATGTCGATCGCGGCCAGCGTTTCGGTCAACGTACCAATCTGGTTGGGTTTGATCAGAATTGCATTGGCGATTTTTTTGGCGATTCCCTCGGCAAATATTTTGGTATTGGTGACGAACAAATCGTCGCCCACCAATTGCACCCTGGTGCCCAATTTGCGCGTCAGGATCGCCCACCCGTCCCAGTCCCCTTCGCTCATGCCATCCTCGATGGTCACGATCGGGTATTTGCCGGCGAGGCCGGCAAGGTAATCGGCAAATTCAGCCGAGCTGAACTTGCGGCCTTCTGAATCGAGCGAGTACACACCGTCCTTGAAAAACTCCGTGCTCGCCACATCGAGCCCGAGGTAGATATCTTTGCCGGCGCGGTAGCCAGCCTTGTCGATGGCTTCCAAGATGGTCGTGATCGCCGCTTCATTTGACGGCAAATCAGGCGCAAATCCGCCCTCATCCCCGACCGCCGTGTTGAGTCCCTTGTCGTGCAGCACTTTTTTTAAGGTGTGAAAGATCTCGGCGCCGTAGCGCACGGCCTCCGAAAACGATGGCGCGCCGATCGGCAAAATCATGAATTCCTGAATGTCCACGCTGTTGTCGGCGTGGGCCCCGCCGTTGATGATGTTCATCATGGGCACCGGCAGAGTCAAATCGCCGCTGCGCGCCAAATGCCGGTACAGAGGCAGCCCTTGGTCGGTCGCGGCCGCTTTCGCCATGGCCAACGACACCGCCAAGATCGAATTGGCGCCCAATTTCGATTTGCTCTCGGTGCCGTCCAACTTGATCAACCGATTATCGAGTGCGGCTTGATCTTGGATGTTGGCACCCATAACCGAATCGCGTATCGGGCCGTTCACCGCAGCGACCGCTTTGAGAACCCCTTTGCCGCCGAAGCGCTTCATGTCCCCATCACGCAACTCTACCGCCTCGCGCGATCCGGTGGACGCGCCCGAAGGCACAGCCGCCCGGCCGATGGTGCCGGAATCGAGCATCACATCGGCTTCAACCGTGGGGTTTCCGCGCGAATCGATGATTTGGCGCCCCAGCACTTCGACGATTCGACTCATAGCAATGATTCCTCAAAAGGTTGTCTCTTTACTACCCGGTCCAATTCCGCCAACGTGCTCAGCAAGGAGCGCATGCGGTCCAAAGGCCAAGCATTAGGACCATCTGAGAGCGCCTTGGCCGGGTCCGGATGCGTCTCCATGAATATACCCGATACGCCCGCAGCCACCGCAGCACGCGCCAGCACCGGCACGAATTCGCGTTGCCCGCCGGAGGAATCGCCTTGGCCGCCCGGCAACTGCACCGAGTGCGTGGCGTCGAACACCACCGGACATCCGGTGGCGCGCATCACGGCCAGTGAACGCATGTCCGATACCAAATTGTTGTAGCCGAATGAGAAGCCTCGTTCGCAAACCATGATTTGTGTGTTTCCGGTGGAGCGCGCTTTATCCGCGACGTTCTGCATCTCCCAGGGCGAGAGGAATTGTCCCTTCTTGATGTTCACCGGTTTACCTTGCGAGCACACGGCAACGATGAAATTGGTTTGACGGCACAGGAATGCAGGCGTTTGCAAGACATCCACCACGGCCGACACCTCGCCAAGCGGGGTATCTTCATGCACATCCGTCAACACCGGCACGCCGATCTGTTCGCGCACGCGCGCGAGGGCCTTCAAACCCGCGGCAATCCCTGGGCCGCGAAAGCTTGAACGCGAGGAACGGTTCGCCTTGTCGAAGGATGCTTTGAAAATGAAAGGGATATCGAGCGCCGAGGTGATCTCCTTGAGGCGTCCCGCTACGTCCAGCACCAATCCCTCGCTCTCGATGACGCACGGTCCGGCAATCAAAAAGAACGGACGATCGGGCCCGACCTCGAAGGAAATCAACTTCATGCTCAAGCGTTCATGCAGTCGCGCGTCCAGGCTGCAGCGAAGCGCGATATTCGCGCGCTGCTCTGACAAAGCCGGTAAAAAGCGGATGCCCATCGCGCGGCGTGGAAGTGAATTCCGGATGGAACTGGCTGGCAACGAACCAGGGGTGTCCGGGCAGCTCGATGAATTCCACCAAGCCGTCGGCGGAGAAGCCGGAGAATTTCAAGCCCGCAGCGGCGAGCTCATCGAGATAGTGATTGTTGAATTCATATCGATGGCGATGACGCTCGAATATCGCCTCTTTACCGTATAGCGCGCGCGCCAACGAGCCAGGAACGAGCTTCGCCTCCTGGGCGCCAAGCCGCATGCTGCCGCCCAAATCCGATTTCTCGTCCCGTACCTGTTGGCCCCGCTCCAGATCCTGCCATTCGGTGATCAAAGCGATCACCGGGTGATTGGTGGCCCGGTCAAATTCGGTGCTGTTGGCCCCCTTGAGGCTCAGCACATTGCGGGCAAATTCAATGATGGCCAGCTGCATGCCCAAACAAATGCCGAGATACGGAATGCCGTTCTCGCGCGCAAATCGAATCGCTTGAATCTTGCCCTCGATGCCGCGGTCGCCGAAGCCCCCCGGCACCAAAATAGCGTCCATTTTCTGCAGCGCCGCGGCACCCGAGCGCTCGATGTCCTGCGATTCGAAGTAATGAATGTTGACGCGGGTGCGGGTTTTGATCCCGCCATGCATCAAGGACTCATTCAACGAAATATAGGAGTCGCGAATCTGCACGTACTTTCCGACCATGCCGATGTCCACCACGGCTTCGGGATTTTGCTTGGCCGCCACCACGGCGCGCCATTCGGAAAGGTCGGTGGGAGGCGCATTCAGGCGCAGCTTGTCGACGACGATGTCGTCCAAGTCTTGCTCGTGCAGCAACATCGGAATTTTATAAATGTCATCCGAGTCCACCGCCGAAATGACCGCACGCTCCTCGACGTTGGTGAACAAGGCAATTTTGCGGCGCTGCTCATCCGGGAGAGTTTGGGAGCAACGGCATAACAAAATGTCGGGTTGAATACCGATGCCGCGCAGCTCCTTGACGGAATGCTGGGTCGGCTTGGTTTTGATCTCACCGGCACCGCCGAGGATCGGGACCAAGGTCAAGTGCATATACAGCACTTTGTCCCTTCCCAATTCCACGCCCATCTGGCGAATGGCCTCGAGAAACGGCAATGATTCGATGTCGCCGACCGTGCCGCCGATTTCCACCATGCACACGTCCGAATCCCCGGCACCCATGCGGATCCGATGCTTGATCTCGTCGGTAATATGCGGAATGACTTGCACCGTGGCGCCCAGGTAATCGCCGCGGCGCTCCTTGGCGATGACGCGCTCGTAAATTCTCCCCGTGGTGAAATTACTGTTGCGCCCTGTCGTCGTGCGCACGAAGCGCTCGTAATGGCCCAGATCCAAGTCGGTTTCGGTGCCATCCGCCGTGACGAAAACCTCGCCATGCTGAAACGGGCTCATGGTGCCGGGATCCACGTTGATGTAAGGATCCAATTTCACCATGCTGATTTTGAGGCCCCGCGCCTCGAGAATGGCACCCAAGGACGCGGAGGCAATGCCTTTACCGAGCGAGGAGACCACGCCGCCGGTGACAAAAACGAATCGATTCATGATGAGTCACCGCCGATTAAACGTCCGACACCCCACTAAACTTTAAGCGGAAGGTCTAACGAAGCCAAAGGGAACAATGGGAATTCGACGGGAGTTCAGGTTACCAGAAGGCTTGAGCCTCGACAATCACTTGACATCCACTTAGCTGATCGTGACACCCACTTAGCTGATCGTGGGCCCGCCGGTCCATTCAATGCCAAGGCCGGGCTGATCGGCAGGAGCGCACCAGCGGGCATCGATCCACAAGTCAGCCACCGCAATCAATTCATCGCCCGCAAAAATGAATGGCAGCGCCTCGCGAATCCAGGGAAATACCCCGTGGGCCTGGCATAAGTGCTGGACGGTGTGGGTGCTCGCCGCAGCGGCGGGCTTCAGGCTTTCGCCGCCCTCGCGGCCTCGCACGGCCACGATCCCAGGCAATGCCTCGGCGGCGATGCCGCCCGCGCGCACGCTCCAGGACAGAGACCCCAAATTGCGGCCCAACGGGAACACAGAACCCGGCACGGTCGACCAAGATCCGGGCTCCACATGCGGCGGATCGGCCTCGGTCAGAAACAACCTTTGCCGATAACGGCGCAGGGCATGATGGCCCCACGCAATGGCTGGCTGATGGTCGCTGTGCGCATCAAGCACTTGCCGCAGCGCTTCTCCCAAGCGCGCAGTGGATGGGGTGTCCGCGCCTGATTCGCTCAGCCACTGCCGCAGCACACTCATGCGTTTAAATGGCGCAAGCGCTCGCAATCCCGGCACCGACAGCGCCTCCCCATCGCGCAGACGCGCCACCTCACCCGCGGTCGCCACGTCGAGCATGTGCTGCGCCTCGGCCATGTGGCGAGCAGTTCGCGACAAGGAGATCTCGGCGCCCGGCCATCGTTTCTCGATCAACGGCCATAGTGCCTGGCGCAGGTAGGCACGATCAAAGCGCAGTTCGCTATTCATGGGGTCGGCCCAGTAAAAATTCCTCAGATGCTCGCCGAAGTGCAACAAATCGCGATGGGCCACTTCCAGCAAGGGCCGTACGTGCCAGCCCAAACCTAAGGCTCGGCAAGCGGGCATTGCCGACAGACCCTTGACGCCGGCCCCGCGCAAAGCCTGCAGCAACACAGTTTCAGCCTGATCCTTTCGATGGTGCGCAGTGAGCAGACATTCGCCGGGGTTAAGTTCCTGCGCGAATGCCGCGTAGCGGGCCTCGCGCGCACAAGCCTCGATGGAGAGCCCCGCGCCGCTCTCGACCTCGACGCGGATGACGCGCAGAGGCACCGCCAAATGCTCGCACAGCTTTTGGCACGCCTCGCTAAATTTGGACGCCGAGACCTGCAGGCCATGATCGATGTGCACGGCGCGCAGCGGCAGGCCCCGAAATCTCTGGCCCAGCGCTGAGGCCGCGGCCAGCAGCGCCGCGGAATCCGCGCCGCCGCTCAATGCCACGACCAGCCCAGCGGCGTTCGGGGGGACGGAGGAGTCCAAGGCCGCGTGCAAGCTTGCCGCGGAAAAACTCAACGGATTATCCCTCGCGGAAGGCACCGAAGTTGCGCACACGCGCTTGCCGCGCGTCGAGCAACTGGGTGATGGGCTGGTTACGAAGTTCCGTTAAGTGCTTGATCATGCTTTGCTTGATACCTTCCGCCATGAGCTGAGGGTCGCGGTGCGCACCGCCATGCGGCTCCTTGAGCACTTCATCCACGAGCTTAAGCTTGTAAAGCCGCTCGGCGGTGCCCCCCATGGCATCGGCGGCAATTTCCTTCTTGTCCGTGCTCTTCCACAAAATCGAGGCGCAACTCTCCGGCGAGATCACGGAATAGGTGCTGAACTGCAGCATGATCAGCCGATCGCAAAGACCGATCGCCAAGGCACCGCCCGAACCGCCTTCACCGATGACGATGCTCAAGACCGGCGCGGCCAAGTTGGACATTTCGAACAAATTTCGCGCGATGGCTTCGCTCTGGCCCCGTTCCTCAGAACCGATGCCAGGATAGGCGCCCGGCGTATCGATTAGGGTGATGACGGGAATGCGGAATCGCTCCGCCATTTTCATCAGACGCAGCGCCTTGCGATACCCCTCGGGTTTGGGCATTCCATAGTTTCTGCGCACGCGCTCCTTGGTATCGCGGCCCTTTTGGTGCCCGATCAACATGACGGGAGTGCCCTCCAGGCGGGCTAAGCCCCCGACGATCGCCAGGTCATCGCCGTACATGCGGTCGCCATGCAGCTCATGCCAATCGCTGAAGATCATCGAGACATAATCCAACGTATAAGGCCGTTGAGGATGACGTGCTAACTGCGTGATTTGCCACGGAGAAAGATTGGCGAAGATACTGGTAGTCAGTGCCCGGCTCTTGGACTGAAGTCGCTTGATTTCTTCGGTAATGTTGACGCTGGCGTCCGAGCCGATGAACTTGAGCTCCTCGATCTTGGCCTCGAGTTCGGCAATGGGTTGCTCAAATTCCAGAAAATTCATCGCCACGAATTCGTTTCCTCACCGCGGACATCATTTCGCGGACCATACACTAAATACCACCCGTCGCGGCCCACTAAGTGAGTGAGCTTGTCGAGGAGATCGCGCGTCGCCCGCACCGACCATGCGTCGGACAGGTTCACCTTGCCGGTGTAATCCTCCCGATTGATCGCCACGCTGACACCGCACGGGCCGCGCAAGTAGGGCTTGAGCATTTGCTCGAAGCGATTCATGCCTTGAGGGCCATCGAATTCGGCGGGCCAGCGCAGCCACAGGCGCCGCGCGAAGCGCTCGCGCGCGCGATCGATGTCCATCAAGGATTTCCCCTGCAGGCGCCAAGCCTCGATGAAGTCATCGAAGCGCAGCGTGCCATCGATGATCAAGATGGCGTCTTTGACGATGATGTCACGATGTTGCTGAAAGACTTCTTCGTACAAGCTGACCTCGAGACGCGCGCTGCGATCGTCGAGGATCAACGTCACGCGGTTCGGCCTGCGCCGAATTTCAAGCACAAGGCCTGCCACCGTGGCGGGCTTGCCTGCGGACCAGCTGCGTGCGCCTTCGAGCGGCACGGGAGGCTTCGGTCCGCCCACATCGGCGAGGCGCGCGCTGACCAGGAACTTGAGGTCCGGCTCGTACGGCGTGATCGGATGGCCGCTCAAAAATAGACCCAAGGTCTCGCGCTCGCCTGATAAGCGTTCCGCGTCGGACCAGTCAGCCACTGCCGTGTTCTCGGCGGCGTTCAAGCCGAAGAGGTCGACCTGACCCATGCTGCTCGCCCGGGAATTTTGTTCCCCCAGATGCATGGCGCGCTCGAGTTCCGCGGTGAGCGAGGCGCGATTGGGCCCGATCGAGTCCAGGCTGCCCGAGCGGATCAAGGCTTCGAATACCCGTCGATTCACCCGCTGCAAATCGATGCGCCGGCACAAGTCAGGCAAGGTTTTGAAGGGCCCGTTTCTCTCGCGTTCCTCGATAATGGCCTCAACCGCAGAAGCACCCACGCCCTTGATGGCACCCATTCCATAGCGGATGCTGGTAGGTCCCGCAACGCGAAACGCGTATACCGAGGCGTTCACATCCGGCGGCAGCACGGTGAGTCCCATGCCGTTGCACTCATCAAACAGCGTGACCACCTTGTCGGTTTTATCCATATCCGAGGACAGCACCGCGGCCATGTAGGCGGCTGGATAATGCGCCTTGAGCCAGGCCGTCTGATAGGACAGCAAGGCATACGCCGCCGAGTGCGACTTGTTGAAACCGTAGCCCGCAAATTTTTCCATCAAATCGAATATGTGCGTGGCCTGCGCTTCGCGTACGCCGCGGGCCACGGCGCCGCTGACGAAAACCGAGCGCTGATTCGCCATCTCCTCGGCCTTCTTCTTGCCCATGGCGCGGCGCAAGAGGTCGGCGCCCCCGAGCGTGTAGCCCGCCAAGATCTGCGCGATTTGCATCACCTGCTCCTGATACAGGATCACGCCGTAGGTCGCCTCCAGCACGGGCTTTAAATCCGGGTGCAGATAATCGATGGTCGCGCCCGTGGTGTCGTGCTTGCGCGCGATGAAATCCTCGACCATGCCGGATTGCAGGGGGCCGGGCCGAAATAGCGCAACCAGCGCCACGATGTCGCCGAAGCGGTCCGGCTGCAGACGCCGAATCAAGTCTTTCATGCCGCGAGATTCGAGCTGAAACACCGCCGTCGTCTTGGTGCTCTTGAGCAGCGTGTAGGTAGGCGCATCGTCCATGGGCAACGCGCTCATGACGAGCGGCGCATCGCCGCTGCGGGCGCGCTCCGCGTTGATGTCCCTGACCACCCAGTCGATGATGGTGAGCGTGCGCAAGCCCAGAAAATCGAATTTGACCAGGCCGGCAGCCTCGACATCATCCTTGTCGAATTGCGTCACCGGGGTGTTGCTGCCCTCTTCGCAGTACAGCGGCGTGAAATCGGTCAACACCGAGGGCGCAATCACCACACCGCCCGCGTGCGTTCCGGCGTTGCGCGCAAGGCCTTCGAGCGAGCGCGCCAGATCAATGAGATCGCGTACCTCGGTATCCGCGCTGTAAAGACGCTTGAGTTCCTCTTCTTGCTGGAGCGCCTTATCGAGCGTCATGCCGATTTCCATCGGAATGAGCTTGGCAATCCTGTCCACATAGCCGTAGGGGTGCCCGAGCACGCGCCCCACATCGCGCACCACCGCCTTGGCGGCTAAGGTGCCATAGGTGATGATCTGCGATACGCGGTCTCGACCGTACTTGTTGGCGACGTACTCGATGACGCGATCACGGCCTTCCATGCAAAAGTCGACGTCGAAATCCGGCATCGACACCCGTTCCGGATTCAAGAAACGCTCGAACAAGAGATCATGCTCGATGGGATCCAAATCGGTAATGCCCAGCACATAGGCCACCAAAGAGCCGGCGCCGGATCCGCGTCCGGGGCCCACGGGGACGCCGTTCTCGCGCGCCCAGCGAATGAAATCCGCAACGATCAAAAAGTAGCCGGCAAATCCCATGGCGCAAATGACGCCGAGTTCAAGATCGAGCCGCGCCTCATACGCCGGCGATGCCGCGAGGCGCGCTTGCAATCCGCGCTTCGACTCATCACGCAGGAATTGCTCCGTGTTGGACCCGGCCGGCACCGGGTACGCGGGCAACATGGAAGCCCCTAAGCGAATTTCCAATGAACAACGCTTCGCAATTTCAACCGTATTAGCCAGCAATCCCGGCGCGTCTTTGAACAGCTCGGCCATCTCGGCCGGCGATTTCAAGTACTGCTCCTCGGAGTAGCGGCGCGTCCGGCTCGTATCGGCCAGCTGCGCCCCATCATGGATGCACACTCGCGCCTCATGCGCTTCGAATTCGGCGCGCGTCAGGAAACGCACATCATTGGTGGCAACCGCCGCCACGCCTCGAAGGTGAGCCAGCTCCAGCGCGGCATCGGAGCAGACCTGTTCGCCCGCCCGGCCGGTGCGCTGTATTTCGAGATAAAATCGATCGCCGCAAAATTCCTGCCAGCGCTCAAGGCACCGCTCCGCCTGGTCGTCGCGGCCGCGCGCGAGACTCCTGCCGATATCACCCTCGAAACCACCCGACAGCACGATCAGTCCCTCGAGCACCTCGCGATTCAGCCAGCCGCGCTCCAACATCGGCGCGCCGCGCTGTTGCCCTTCGAGATACGAGCGTGTCACCAGTTGGGTCAAGTGCCGATAGCCCACGAGGTTCTGACAAAGAAAAACGATGCGCGAAGGCGCCGCGCGCTCACCGGGTTCGCGGATCCAGGCATCGACACCGATCAGGGGTTTGACACCGGCGGCCTGCGCCTCCTTGTAGAACTTGACCATGGCGAACAAATTACTTTGATCCGTCAATGCGACGGCGGGCATACCGGCGGCGGCCACAGCGGCCATCAAGTCGGGTACCCGTACGATCCCATCGAGCAATGAGTACTCGGTGTGCAGTCGCAGGTGAACGAATTTCGTCAAAGCTCACACCGCAAGGCCAGGCGTACCGGCTCGAAAGAACGTCGGTGCAGGGGGCAGGGACCGTGCAGCGTCAGCAACCGCTGATGATCCGGGGTGGCATAGCCTTTGTGATCTGCGAAAGCATATGCAGGATATAACGTATGCATTTGATTCATATATGAATCTCTTGCAGTTTTTGCCAGTATCGACGCGGCGCTGATGGCCGGCTCCGTCACGTCGCCGTCGATAATGGCGCGCGCCGTCAACACCTTTCCCAGTCCGTGCAAATTCGGCAGCAAATGACCGTCCACCAGCACATGATCCGGCGTCAGCGTCATGGCCAGCAATGCGCGGCGCATGGCAAGAAAGGTGGCCTGCAAAATATTCAACGCATCGATTTCCACGTGGTCCGCCCAGCCGATACCGAAGCACAGCGCGTCGCGGCGGATCACGACATTCAAGCGTGAGCGCTCCTCGGGGCTTAGGGACTTCGAATCGGCGACCCCCTCAATGGGACGGCGCGGCCTCAAGATCACCGCCGCAGCGACCACAGGCCCCGCCAGGGGCCCGCGCCCCGCCTCGTCGATGCCGGCTACCCGCCTCACTCAGGAGACCCCGAGGGCCGATGCTGGGCCGGCCGGGGCCGCACCAGCGGTTGCCGCGCTTGCAGCAAGTCCAAAATTGCCTGGGCGGCCCGCGTTCCCGCACCCCGGCGCAAACCGGCATGAATGCGCGAGAATTCCTGTTCCAGGGCGCCGCGCCGTTCGCTGTCGTCCAGCCACATCAAGAGCTCCGCTCCGATCGACTCTGGGATAATCTGGTGTTGAAAATATTCGCCGACGACGCGCCGATCCGCAAGTAGATTTGGCTGTGCAAAAAACTTGGATTTGACCAGATTCAGTCTGGTAAGCAGCCACGCGGTCAACGCACCCAGCCGATAGATCACCACCATGGGGCGCTTGCAAAGCGCGGCCTCCAGACTGGCGGTACCCGATGCCACCAGCACCACATTGGCCGCGCTCAACGCGGTGGTCGCCTGCCCATCGATCAGTTGCACATCGACGGTCGGTGCGTCGCGCTGCAAAATTCGAGAAAAAATCTCGCGCGTCGCGGGGCTTGCCATCGGCGCAATGAATTTGAGCGCCGGCCGCTGCTCCTTGAGCCAGCGCGCGGTGGCAGCGAAATCGTTCGCCAGCCGCGCGACCTCACCGCGCCGGCTTCCCGGCAGCAGCGCAATGACCGTGGCGCTGCGCTCCAAACCGAGGGCATGACGTGCGGCATCGCGATCGATATTCTCTGGGATGGCATCCGCCAACGGGTGACCGACAAATTCAGCGTGAATGCCGTGTTCATCGTAAAAACGTTTTTCGAAGGGCAGCAAGCACAGCACCAGGTCAACCGATCGGCGGATACTGCGCGCCCGTCCCTGACGCCAAGCCCACACTTGCGGACTCACGTATTGAACGGTGGGAATTCCGGCGGCGTGCAGGCTCCGGGCCAGCCTCAAGTTGGTATCGGGGGCATCGATGCCGATGAACACGTCCGGCCGCGCGGTGAGGAACATGCGCTTGATACGCGACAGCAGCCTCACCAGCCTTGGCAGATCCCGCAGCACATCGAACAGGCCCATGACCGCGAGCGATTCGGCGGGCTCCCAGCCTTCGCACCCAGCCGCCAGCATCTTCGGCCCTGCGACCCCGAAGAACTGGGTATCGGGAGCGCAGCGGCGCAGCGCCTGGATAAGATCCGCACCCAGGGTATCTCCAGACGCTTCACCGGCCACCAGTCCCACTCGCAGCGGAACGGACGCGGTCGCAAATTCGGGGGCGGCCATGAGGAGCCTGTGTGACTAGCGCACGATGCTGCGCGAGCTGCGCTTGATGAACTCGACGAAAGGCGCAATCTCGGGCTGGGTCGCCGACACGCTCTCCAACGCCTCGATGGCCGCTTTCAATTTCAGTCCGGAACGATACAGCATTCGGTAAGCGCGGCGGATGTTCAGAATCTGCTCAGGGCTGAAGCCGCGCCGCTGCAGCCCCACGGCGTTGACGCTGTGCGGGACGGCGGGACGGCCAACGGCCATCACATACGGAGGAACATCGCGCGTCACGGCCGCGTTGTGCGCAATGAAACAATACGCACCCACCTTGGTGTGCTGATGCACCGCCGACAGCCCCCCCAAAGTCGCCCAATCGCCGATTTCGACGTGCCCCCCTAAGGTTGCGCAGTTCGCCATCACGATTTGATCGCCCAGGCGGCAGTCGTGGGCGACGTGCGAATACGCCATCAGCAAATTATCATTGCCGATCTGGGTCACGCCTTTGTCGTGAGTGGTACCGCGATTCACGGTTACTGATTCACGGAAGACGTTGCGGTCGCCGATTTCAAGACGCGTCGGTTCGCCGTTGTATTTCTTGTCCTGCGGCGCATCGCCCAATGAGGCGAATTGATAAACTTTGTTGTTGATGCCGATGCGCGTCGGGCCGTTGATCACAACATGCGGTCCGATCCAAGTTCCGGAACCGATGGTGACATCGGCGCCGATCACCGTGAAGGGCCCAATCTGAACGTCCGCCGCGATGTCTGCTTGCGGGGAGACCACCGCCCGCGAATCGATCATCCGGCGGCTCCTTTGGGGGGCGGCGCCTTTGTCTCGGGAGCGACCATGATCTCCGCCGACGCCACTTCCTTGCCGTCGACCTCGGCCAAGCAATCGAATTTCCAAATGCCCTTGAAGGAGCGCTTCAAGGCAACTTTCAGCATCAGCTGATCGCCGGGTTCGACCGGCTTGCGGAAGCGCGCATTGTCGATGGCGACGAAGTAAAAACGTGTATTGATGTCAGGGACGACCTTGGCGGTCTTGAACGCCAGAATGCCGGCGGACTGTGCGAGCGCCTCGATGATGAGAACCCCTGGCATGACCGGACGGTGGGGGAAATGTCCCTGAAAGAATGGCTCATTGACAGTGACATTTTTGAGCGCAACGCAGTGCTTGCCCGCGACGCATTCTAAAACACGATCCACCAACAAGAAGGGATACCGATGCGGCAACTGCCGCATGATCGCTTCGATATCCAACCTATCGGACTCCGACATCGTCTCTCCTATTCGTCCAGCCGCCGCAAATGCGCGACCATTCGCCGCCACAGCCTCGTCTCAACAGTCGGCATGCCGCTTGAATAGCTGCCGGGCTTCTTGATCGATGCGCTCACCAAACTGCACCCCGTCACCACCACATCGTCGGCGATGGTCAAATGGCCCGCAATGCCAACCATTCCGCCGATCATGCAGCGCTCGCCGATCACGGTGCTTCCGGAAATGCCGGTGCACCCCGCGATAGCCGTATGCGCGCCGATGCTCACGTTGTGGCCCACTTGGATCTGATTGTCCAGCTTGACCCCATTCTCGACAACCGTGTCATCGATGGCTCCCCGGTCGATGGTCGTATTGGCACCAATTTCCACATCATCGCCGATCCGCACGCTGCCCACCTGCGGCACTTTCACCCAGCTCCCGCCGTTCAAGGCGAAGCCGAAACCGTCGGCACCGACCACGGCGCCGGCATGCAGGATGCAGCGCTCTCCTAAGGTTACGCCAGGATATAAAGTGACCCGCGACAGAAGCACCGAATCGGACCCGATGCGAGCCCCCTTTTGGACAATACAGCCGGGCCCGAGGAACACGCGTTCGCCGATCCGCGCCCCCTCCGCAATCACGCACAGCGGCCCGATGCTCGCCGAGGATGCGATCTGCGCGCCGAGCGACACCACAGCGCTCGGATGAATTCCCGGCACCGGGCTCATCTCCGGATGCATCAGCGCCGCGATACGCGCGTAGGCCAAATAGGGGTTGGGATCGATCAATGCCGCTACCGGACAATGGGGCTCATCCTCTGCACTCAGCAGTACGGCCGTGGCCCGGGTGGAGGTAAGCTGCCTGCGGTAGCGGGAGTTCGCCAGAAAGCTCACGGAGCCGCTGGTGGCGTGCGCCAAGGTCGCGACGCTGTGCACGGTGAGCTCGGGCTCGCCGCGCAGGGTAAGCCCGAACCGTACCGCCAGTTCGCCTAAGCTGAATTCTGGCTGCACCTAAGCACTCCTTAAGTGCGTTGGCAGCTTCGCCCGTGAACCCTTATTTGACGCCCTGGGGCTTGGCCGCCGGAGGCTTGCTTGGAGTATTCGGCACGGTCGCAGGCTTGGATTTGAGCACCTCCAATACCTGGGCCGTGATGTCGAGCTGGGGTTTGGTATAAAACACGCCCTCGCCGAGCACCAGATCAAACCCTTGAGCGCTGGCATAGGCGCGGATTTCCTCGAGCAAATAGCGCTG
The DNA here is from genome assembly GCA_036401515.1 of Steroidobacteraceae bacterium. Lineage (GTDB taxonomy): Bacteria > Pseudomonadota > Gammaproteobacteria > Steroidobacterales > Steroidobacteraceae > Bog-1198. Next base: position 29,086 of record DASWUU010000260.1, on the reverse strand, counting down.
AACCTTGCCCAGCTCTTCATTCTTGCGCGTCGAAATATCGTCCTGGAACTCGCCGCCCTTGCGCGAGAATTCGCGTTGCTCGTCACGCAAGGTCTTCTCGGTTTTGGCGCGGTCGGCTTCCGCCATGATCGCCCCTTCCTTGTCCAACTTCTCGCTGCGCGACTTGAGTTCGTTTTGCATGTTCACCAGCTCGCGCTGGCGCGCTCCAAACTCGTTTTGCAGGGCCTGCATGGCGCTCTTGACTTGCGGCGACTCCCCCATGAGCTTCTGGAAATCAACCACCCCTATTTTGATTTCAGCGCTGGCCGGCTGCGACACCATGAATCCGCAGAGGCACAAGGCCAGGAACGGAATGCTGCGAAGATAAGTCGACATATGGATCTTTAAGACCTCAAATTGTGGTCAAAACGCTTGACCGATGGAAAATTGAAAACGTTCTGTCTCGTCGCCGAATCTCACAGTGTCACCCGGGTACGGATTCAAAGGAATACCGTATGAAAAACGGAATAGGCCCAAAGGCGCGAGCCACTGCACTGCAATGCCGGTTGATTGTTTTAGATTAGCATAATTGAAGTGATAGTCGACCGGCGTTATGTCATCGACCCCCAGGAATTTCACCTTACTTCCGGTTTGGAACACGTTGCCGATGTCGTAGAAGAAGCTGACCCGAGCTGCGCTTCTCCACTTGTCCGGCACCGGGAGGATCAGCTCGTAACGGTTCACCACACGGAAGTTGCCGCCATACGGGTTGCCGATCCCGATGTTGTCCCTGGGACCCAAGCGGCTTTCTCGAAATCCGCGGATGCTGTCGGGACCCCCAGCAAAGTAGTTGAGATACGGCGGCAAGGAAGTCGTTTTACCCAGGGCCGAGGCATAATCGACTGATGCTTGTACCGAGATCAAAAACTTGCGCCACAGCGGTATGTACTTGATGAAATCGAAATTCGTCTGGTAATAGCGCACATCGCTCAGAGGCAATGCGAAGCGGGCCGACAGCGTCACCTTCATACCGCGGTCCGGGAACAGCGCGCGATTGCGGCCCTCGTAGGACCATCCGCCGGTGAGTTCGTAGGTGTAAAAATCGGTGCCGAAGACGGTATAGGGATTATCCAGCGAATTGAGCACGCCATCGCCGTTGGTATCGGTCAAGTCGCGCTGGAACGGATGGCCGTTCGCCCTGACCCAATCGACTGATTGTTGTGCGCTGTAGCCCTGCGATACCACCAAGCTGTTCTTGTTCACCGAAGTGCCCAGGCTCAAGAACTGGTACTCGCTGATCGGGTACGACCACTGAATCGCGCCGGTGATCTGCTTGGTGGAAAATGCCGATGAGGCCGCCACGAACTGCGTGACGTCGCGATACGTCAGCGACGCGGTTCGCGCTATGCCGTCGATCGTCGTGTACGGGTCGGTATGCGCAAACGTGTAGGTCTTGCTGTACTTGCCGGCGTTGATTTCCAAGGCCACGCGATCGCCGCTGCCCATGAAGTTACTGTGAACGAAGTTGCCGTTGAGGCTGAACCCTTGCGATTGCGAGTAGCCGATGCCGCCGCCGAATTGGCCCGGTAAACCCTCCTTGACATTGAAATCGACGTCCACGAGGTCCGCACTGCCGGCCACAGGCTTGTTCTCGAATTCCACTTTCTCGACATAGGGCAGGCGCTGCAAGCGTTCCTTGGACCGCTCGACGGCCGAGTTCGACAGCCATCCGCCTTCGAGCTGGCGCATCTCGCGCCGCAGCGTCTCATCGTTGATCGCCGTCGTGTTATTGAAATTGATATGGCGGACATACACGCGGTTGCCGGGCTCGATGAAAAATGTCAGCGCCACGGTCTTCTTGTCGTTGTCGGGGGTGGGCACCGGATCGATCTTGGCGAATGCATAGCCGTCGGCGCCCAACCGATAGCTCATTAATTGCTGGCTTGAAGTAACGAGCTTGCGCGAATAGGTATCGCCCGGGTGAATCAGCAGCAATTTGCGCAGCTGCTCCTCCGGCACCACCATGGTGCCCGCGACCTTGATGTCGCTCACCTTGAATACCTCCCCCTCGGTGACATTCACGGTGATGTACATGTCGTCTTTTTCGGGCGCGATCGTGACCTGCGTCGAGTCGATCTGGAAATTGGCGTAGCCCCTATCCATATAGTAGGAACGCAATTTCTCCAAATCCCCGGTCAATGACTCGCGCGAGTAACGATCATCCTGCTTGTACCAGGACAACCAGTTCGGAGTCTTCAGCTCGAAGCTGTCGAGAATATCCTTCTCTTTGAATTTGGTGTTGCCGACGATGTTGATTTCTTCGATCTTCGCGCGCTTGCCTTCCTTGATGTCGACGATGACGTCGACCTTGTTGCCGGGCAAATCGGTGATCTTGGTGTCAACGCGCACCGCGTACTTGCCGCGGCTGAAATACTGATCGGTGAGATATTGCTTGACCTCATCGAGCACCGAACGGTCGAAAGTCTTGCCGGTCGCCAACCCCACGTTGCGCAGGCTTTTTTGCAAATCCTCGGTCTTGATGTCCTTGTTGCCCTTGATCTCGAACTTGGCAATTGACGGACGTTCGACCACCACCACCAACAGCGTGTTGCCATCGCGCCGCAGCTCCACATCCCGGAAAAACCCCGTGGCATACAGCGCCCGCATCGCCTCACCGATGCGCGAGCCGTCCAGGTGATCGCCGATGTTCACCGGCAGGTAGTTGAATACCGTGCCTTCGGAAATCCTTTGCAGGCCTTCGATACGAATGTCGCCGACGGTAAAGGTGTCTTGATCCGCTGGCGCCTGCGCAATTGAATAGACTGGTTGGCCGGCCAGCGCCGCCAACAAGGCTAGACGAAATTCAAGCCGCACGCGGCAAAGACCGGATGCGATTTCGGTGGGCGGCGCTGCGCACGCAACGCCGCTCGTGCGGCTGGAATTTGGCTTTGATCATGATGTCCCGTTTAATTCAAATGTCTTGAAATATCGTTATAGAAGGCCAGACTCATCAACACGACCAACAAGGCAATGCCCACCTGCTGGCCGAATATTTGCATTCGTTCGGATATCGGGCTGCCTTTGATGGCCTCGATAGCCTGATAAACCACTTGACCGCCATCGAGCAGCGGCACCGGCATCAGATTGAGCACACCCAAGCTCACACTGATGATCGCCAGAAACGCCATATAGGCCGTGAGCCCGAGGTACGCGCTAATGCCGGCGAACTCGGCGATGCTCACGACCCCGCTGATGTTCTTCGGGGACACCTGCCCGGTGAGCATGCGCCACAGCATCTGCACGGTCAGCGCAGACATCTCCCAGGTTTTCTTAACGCCGGTGACGAGCGCATCGATCGGTCCGGAGCGATGAATTTCAATCAGTCCCGGCGGGTAGACCAGAGACCCTTCTTTGAGTGAAATCCCCAACCGACCTATCGCCTTGCCCTGCTCCACGACGCGCGGAACCGCCGCCACAATACTCAATCGCCCGCCATTGCGCTCGACTTCAATGGAAATATCGCGGTTCGCCGCGCCGCTGACCATGGAAACGAACTGGCTGCCATTGGCAATCGGCTGGCCGTCGACGCTGAGCAGCTTATCGCCGGCTCGCAATCCCGCACGTCCTCCCGCGCTGTCGGCGGGAGCGGAATTGACGGTGGTCGAGGAGTTCCAAGTCGCGAGGTCGAAGCCGAGCCCCGGCAGCAATTTACCGGGCTCTGTCAAACCTTTGGGGTCGTCGGTCACTCGCAATGTCAACGAACGTTCCGAGCCGTCGCGGCGGACGCGCAGCGGGATGACACCATCGCCGCTAAATTGGCGGATCAGGGCGATTTGCAGCTCTTCGGTATCCTGAACTTTGCGATCACCGACGCTCACGATGCGATCGCCGCGCTCGAGCCCTGCCACCGCGGCGGGGCTGTCCAAACGCACTTGACCGACCACCGGCTTCACGACCTCTGTTCCGACCATGGCCAAGACCGCGTACAGCAGCGATGCAAACAACAGATTCATCGCGGGACCGGCGAGCAGCACGGCGATCCGATGCGAGATGGGCCTGCGCGTGAACGAGCGGTGCAATTCCGATGCGGCCACGTCGCCTTCACGCTCGTCCAGCAACTTCACATACCCGCCCAGGGGAATGGCGGCCAAGCAGTATTCCGTCCTATCAGCATCCTTGCCGACGCGCGTGAAGAGCGGCTTTCCGAACCCAATGCTAAAGCGCAGCACTTTAAAGCCGAGCTTCTTCGCGACCCAATAATGCCCAAATTCATGGACTGCAACCAGGATGCTGATCGCAACCAAGAAGGCAGCAATGAAAACCAAAATCTTCATGCAGGGGCTCCAGCGCTAAGCTCAATAAAGGTGACCGCCAGACGTCGCGCAGCAGCGTCGGCCTCTAGTACATCGTCCAACTCCCTGACTGGGGATGCATCGAGCCGCTGCAGTACCTTGTCAATGACCGTTGAAATCCCTACAAAGTTCAAGCGGCGATCAAGAAACGCTTGAACGGCGATCTCGTTGGCAGCATTTAGCGTCGTCGGGGCAGTGCCACCGGCGCGGGCGGCCGCTCGGGCCAGCGTCAGGCTGGGGAACCTCACATAGTCGGGTGATTCGAACCCCAGGGGTCCCATCGCAAGCAGATCCAACGATTGTACACCGGAAGCAAACCGGTCGGGCCAAGCCAACGCCTGGGCAATCGGCGTGCGCATGTCGGGCGCACCCAGCTGAGCCAACATCGAGCCGTCGGCATATTCGACCAATGAATGCACCACGCTTTGCGGATGCACGACCACGTCCACTTGCGATTCAGGCAGACCAAACAACAGTGTGGCCTCGATGACCTCGAGTCCTTTGTTCATCAGCGTCGCGGAGTCCACGGAAATTTTCCGGCCCATCTTCCACTTCGGATGTGCGCACGCCTCCTCGGGTGTGACGTGCGCCATTTGCGCCGCACTCGTGGTGCGAAATGGGCCGCCGGAAGCCGTGAGGATCACACGCGTGACGCCGCGAGCGACATTCCCCGGCAGGTATCCGGCGGGCATGCACTGAAAAATGGCGTTGTGCTCGCTGTCGATCGGAATGAGTTCGGCGTGCGCGCGGCGCACCTCGTCCATGAGCAGGCGCCCGGTCATGACCAAGGCTTCCTTATTGGCCAAAAATACGCGCTTGCCTGCGCGTACCGCGGCCAATGTCGACTGAAGTCCCGCGGCGCCCACGATGGCCGCCATGACCATGTGCACATGGCCGCTGGCCGCTGCATCAGCGAGCGCCCGCGCGCCGCTTTCGACCTTCGTTGCACAACCCAGTTCGCGTAAGGCCTCTCGCGCCTTCGCCGCCGCCGCCTCGTCCACCAGCACGACGAGCTCGGGATTGAATTGACGTGCCTGTTCGACAATGACCTGCCAGCTGCTAAAGGCACCCAAGACCGCAACCTTAAAGCGCTCAGGGTGAAGCGCGATGACGGCGAGCGTGCTGCGGCCGATGCTGCCGCTCGAACCTAAGATGGCAATCCCGCATTGCGTACTCATGCGAGCACTCCGGAGCCGAACAATCCGAGTGCATACAAGGGCGCCGCCGCCGTTACGCTGTCGATGCGGTCTAGCAGACCGCCGTGGCCTGGAAGCAGCGTGCCGCTATCCTTGAGCGCCGCAGCGCGCTTGAACATGCTCTCTGTCAGATCGCCGACAATGGAGAAAATTCCCACGCCGAGTCCAAACACCGCGACCGCAAAGGGCGGCAGGCCGAAATTGACAGCGCCGGCCGCGGCCACCAGCCCGACCATGAGGAGCCCGCCTAAAGCCCCTTCCCACGTCTTGCCGGGGCTCACGTGGGGTGCCAATTTGTGCCTACCTAACGCACGGCCGGCAAAGTAAGCGCCGATATCGGCGGCACACACCATCAAGATCAGCCACAGGACGAGCAGCCGCCCCCGCGCGAATCCGTCCGAGGAGACCTGCAGCCGTGCCAAGGCCACGAAGGCCGGTACCAGCACCGCCAGGCCGCATGCCAGGGTCAAGGTGGGCTGATGACGCGCAGGCGCCAGCGATAACCAAAAAAAGGCGATCACCCACCATGCACAGGCGGCACTCAACAAAACGATCAAGTGTTGGGAATCCGCCGTCCATCGCCAACTTAAGACTAAGGCGATGGCAACCGGGAGCGCGTAGCCGGCGCGCGCGGCGGTGCCGCGCAGGCCGCCGAAGCCCGCCCACTCCCACGCGCCGATGGTGAACACGACGCCGAAAGCCGCCACGGCCCACGGCGGAGGCAGCAAGAACAAGCCCAGCAGCAACAAGGCGCCCAGGACGCAGCCGGTGATGACCCGAGTTCTAAGCATCAAACGCTTTGACGGCGGGTTTACGCATCGGCTTTCGCCGCGAGCTGTGCCGAAGTTTTCCCGAATCGGCGCTCGCGCTGCGCGAAGTGCTCGAAGGCCGCCTGCAAATGAACCGCTGAGAACTCGGGCCACAGCGCTTCTGAAAAATAAAGCTCGGTATAGGCGAGATTCCACAGCAGGAAATTGCTGATGCGCTGCTCGCCGCCGGTCCGAATCAACAGGTCCGGATCCGGAACGCAGGCCAAGGCGAGGCGTTCGGCGATGGCGCTTTGGGTAATATCCGCGCTCGCCAGCTTGCCCGCCACGACATCCGCAGCCAACGACTTGCAAGCCTGAGTGATATCCCACCGGCCGCCGTAAGCGACGGCCACCATCAGTCCGAGTCCGGCGTTTCCGTCCGTCAGGGTTTCCGCATCCGAGATTCTTTGCCTAAGCTCCGCACCCAATGAGTCGCGGTCGCCGATGAAGCGCAGGCGCACCTGGTTGCGATGCAGGTCCGCCACTTCACGCTCCAGGGCGTCGAAGAACAGGCCCATGAGCATGCCGACTTCCTCCGGCGGCCTCAGCCAGTTCTCGCTGCTGAAGGCGAACAAGGTCAAGTAGCGCACTCCGTGTGCAGCGCACTCCTCGACGATCTTACGCACGACCTTGACGCTCGCGCGGTGTCCGGCGGCGCGCGGCATGCCCCGCGATCGGGCCCAGCGGCCGTTGCCGTCCATGATGATTGCTACATGCTGCGGCGAGTCGGCCATGGGCATTTAAGGCAATGCGGGTCCAGATCAGACCTGCATGAGCTCCTTTTCCTTGTCCGCCATCGCGTGATCGATGTCGGCCACATGCTTATCGGTCAGCTTCTGAATGTCCTCCTGGGCGCGCCGATCATCATCTTGCGCGATCAGTTTTTCCTTGAGCATTTCCTTCACTTCCGTGTTGACCTCGCGGCGCACGGCGCGTACTGCAACCCGCGCGTTCTCCGCTTCAGCCTTGACCACCTTGATGATATCGCGGCGCCGCTCTTCGGTAAGCGCGGGCATGTGAATGCGGATAATTTGGCCGGCGGTATTGGGCGTCAGTCCGAGATCGGATTTGTAGATCGCCTTCTCGATGATGGGCACCATGGCCTTCTCCCAAGGGCTGACCGTCAATGTGCGCGCATCCTCCGTGGCGATATTGGCCACTTGATTCAACGGCATTTCCGAGCCGTAGTAATCGACCTTGATGTGCTCGATCAGGCTGGTGTGCGCGCGACCGGTGCGCAGTTTCTTCAGCTGATCCTTGAATGCCGCGACGCATTTCTGCATGCGCGCGGTCGCGTCCTTCTTGACATCCTCCAACATGTATCCCCCTAAAATTAAGGTCCGGCCGAGACGACGGTGCCGACGTCCTCGCCCTGTACGATACGCATCAAATCGCCCGCGTTGAATAGATTGAAGACTTGCAGCGGCAAATTGTTTTCCCGGCACATGACGATCGCGGTCGCATCCATGACGTTGAGACGGTCGGCCAGCACCTTATCAAAGGTCAAGCGCGCATAACGCTTGGCATTGGGATTCGTGACCGGATCCGAGTCGTAGATGCCGTTGACCTTGGTCGCCTTCAACAAGATGTCGGCATTGATCTCGATGGCGCGCAGGCTGGCGGCTGTATCGGTGGTGAAAAACGGATTACCGGTACCGGCACCGAAGATCACCACGCGGCCCTTCTCGAGGTGTCGCACTGCCCTGCGCCGAATATAGTCCTCGCAAACCTCGTTGATGCGCAATGCCGACATGACCCGCGCATAGGTGCCCAAGCCCTCGAGTGCATCCTGCAGCGCGAGCGCATTGATGACGGTCGCCAACATACCCATGTGATCGGCCGTTACGCGATCCATGCCGGCGCGCGCCAAGCCGGCGCCGCGAAAGATATTGCCGCCTCCCAATACGACCGCAACCTGCACCCCTATCTGAGTCAGATCGCGAATTTCTCCGGCAATTCGCTTGAGAATGACCGGATCGATACCGTAATCCTCATTACCCAGGAGGGCCTCGCCGGACAATTTGACCAAAATTCTTCGATAGCGTGCCGTGCCGGGTTGGGTGCTCATAGTGGGTTTAATGTTTTTGGAGACCGTCGTCCTTGTCGCTTTTGTCCTTTTCCTGAGCCTTCACTTGCGCCATCACTTCGCGGACGAAATCATCCTGCTTCTTTTCGATGCCCGCGCCCACTTCGTACCGCGCGAACATCAGAACCTTGGCTCCGGCCTTCTTGAGCAGCTTTTCGACGGTTGTATCCTCGTCCTTGATGAAAGGCTGACCCACCAGGGTGATTTCCGCCAGGTATTTGCGTAGGCGGCCTTCCACCATCTTGGCGATGATGTCGGGCGGCTTCTTTTCGCCCCGAGTCTGTTCGGTGAGTATTTCACGTTCCTTGTTGAGCTTGTCGGCCGGCACGTCGCCGACGTCGATGTATTCCGGGTTCGCAGCGGCGATGTGCATGGCGATGTCGCGGGCAAGCGCATCATCGCCGCCCTGCAAGGCCACTACGCTGCCGATGCGCGTGCCGTGGATGTAAGTTCCCAGAGGCCCCGGTGAACCCACGCGCACAAAACGCCGCACAGCAATGTTTTCGCCGATCTTGGCGATCAACTCGCGACGCCGCTCCTCCAAGGTCGAGCCGCCGTGCGGTAGCTTGAGCAGTTCCTCCAAGCTTGACGGCGCCGCTTTTAAAGCCGCTGCCGCAACGTCGCGGGCGAACCCCTGGAATTCATCGCTGCGCGCCACGAAGTCGGTTTCGCAATTGACTTCGACCAACATCGCTGCGAGTCCCGAGCGCTCGATGGCAACCGTGCCCTCGGCGGCAACCCGCGCGGCCTTCTTGTCGGCTTTCGCCAGCCCGCTCTTGCGCATCAGCTCCGCCGCGGCGTCCAAGTCTCCCTTGGTCTCCACCAGCGCCTTCTTGCACTCCATCATTCCTGCGCCGGTGCGATCGCGAAGTTGTTTAACTGCATCTGCCGTAATGTTCATCGGCTTCAAGCGCCGCGCGCGGGTGTGCGACGCCCCACTGGCCGACGGCGCGGAGCACTTGCCGGCCGTGTTTCTGCCGGCGGTGTATCCGGGGCATCGACATCGTCGGTTTCCACTTCCACTTCATCGATCGGTGCGCCCACGGCGGCAACGCTTGGGACCACGGTCACGGGCACTTTACGCCGGGGTGGCGGCTTTCTTTGGCCGCGCTGAGGTGCGGCGGGCCGTCTGCCTGCGGCACCGCGCTTCTTCGGATTGCCCTCTTCGTCCAGTTCGACGAACTCGTCTTCGCCCACCGGAACCTCGGGCAACGAGGCCTTCCCCTCCAGCACGGAATCGGCGATGCCGCCCGCATATAACAAAATGGCGCGCATCGCATCATCATTGCCGGGAATGACATAGTCGATGCCGTCAGGGGAGCAGTTAGTATCAACCACGGCGACCACGGGGATGCCGAGCTTCTGCGCCTCGTGGATGGCGATTTGCTCATGGCCCACGTCGATGACGAACAGCGCATCAGGCAAGGCGGTCATGTCGCGGATGCCGCCGAGACTGCGCAGCAGTTTTTCCATCTCACGGCGCAGCATCTGCGCCTCCTTCTTGCCGCGCCGATCCAGCGCGCCGCTTTGGGCCATCTCATCGAGCTCATTGAGGCGCTTGATGGACTGGCGGATGGTCTTGAAATTGGTGAGCATGCCTCCCAGCCAGCGCTGGTTGACATACGGCATGGCAGCGCGGGTGGCTTCTTTCTGTACCGCGTCGCGTGCCGAACGCTTGGTGCCGACAAACAGCACCTTGCCGCCCTCGGAGGCCACGCCCTTGATGAAGGCGGCCGCCGTTGCATACAAAGGCTGCGTCTTCTCGAGGTTGATGATATGGATTTTGTTGCGTTCGCCGAAGATGAACGGGGCCATTTTCGGGTTCCAGAAGCGGGTTTGGTGTCCGAAATGGACGCCCGCTTCCAGCATTTGTCGCATTGACACGCTGGTCATAAAATTCTCCTGTTGGGTTGAGCCTCCGCGTGTCCCAATCGGCAACCCAGTTCGGCCTTGAAATCTTAGCCTACGGCCATGATTTAAAGGACTTCGCCGGGCACCCAGTCGACTGTGACGACACGCGTGCGGGGTTGTTAAAAATAGCCGCGCTTTATACCATGAACCCCCTGCGGAAACAAAGCCCGCCGCAACTTAAAGGTTTGGCCTGACCTCTTATGAATGTGACCATTAAAACCCTCGCGGAGCAGGACAAAATGCGCGCCGCGGGCCGCTTGGCGGCCAGCGTCCTGGACATGATCGAGCCGTTCGTGCAGCCGGGCGTGAGCACCGAGGAGCTGGACAAGCGTTGCCATGATTTTATCGTCGAGGAGCTGAAGTCCATCCCGGCGAACCTCAATTACCGGGGATTTCCGAAAACGATCTGCACGTCCGTCAACCATGTCGTGTGCCACGGAATCCCCGGCGATAAACGCCTGAAAAGCGGCGACATCATCAATATCGATGTCACGGTGATTCGTGATGGGTTTCACGGCGATACCAGCCGCATGTACTTCGTCGGCAATGCTCCCATCCTAGCCCGCCGGCTCACGGCGGCTTGCCACGAGGCGATGTGGCAAGGCATCCGTCAAGTCAAGCCGGGTGCTCATTTGGGCGACATCGGACATGCCATTCAGACCTTTTCGGAGGGGAACGGCTTCTCGGTGGTACGCGAATACTGCGGTCATGGCATCGGACGCGTCTATCATGAGGATCCGCAGGTACTGCATTACGGAAAACCTGGCACCGGCATGGAGATTAAGGCGGGGATGACCTTCACCATTGAGCCGATGATCAATGCCGGGCGGCGCGATGTGCGTTTGCTGCCCGATGGCTGGACGGTGGTCACCAAGGATCAATCGCTTTCGGCGCAATGGGAACATACCGTTCTCGTGACCGAGGACGGTTTCGAGGTGCTGACGCTAGGGGCGAGTGCAAGCGAACCTGCGGCCGCGGCGGCTTCTTGAACGCCCACGGCAAGTTTTTCGACCAAACTGCCGACTGGCCCTATTTAACGGCCGTCCCCGCCGCCCTGGAACAGGGCCAATTCTCGCCCATCATTTTTCGCCAAGTGCTCGACCAGGGAACCGATCTGCTGAAGGATCGATTCATGGCCGACGAACCGGTCGAGGATCTGGTCCGCGATCGCGCCCGACTGGTCGATATCGCCCTGCGCGCGGCCTGGATCAATCACGCCGGCAAGTTTACGGGCGACTTGGCGTTGGTGGCCGTCGGCGGTTATGGCCGCGGCGAGCTGCATCCCAGTTCCGACATCGATATCATGGTTCTGCTGCCGAAAAGCGATTCGGCGGATTGGCAACCGGACATCGAGCGATTCCTGACATTTCTATGGGATATCGGTCTTGAAGTGGGCCATAGCGTACGTTCCATCGATGACTGCCAGCGCGAAAGCCTAGCCGACATCAGCGTGGCGACCACCCTGTTCGAGGCGCGCCTGCTATGCGGGCCCGAACCCCTCTTTGCCGGCATGCGCCGCGCACTGGCGCCCGACCGCCTCTGGTCCTCGCAGGATTTCTTCGAGGCCAAGTGCAAGGAACAAACCGAGCGGCATCATCGCTATTTCGACACCGCCTACAATTTGGAGCCGAACGTCAAGTCCAGTCCCGGAGGATTGCGGGATATCCAGACCATCGGCTGGGTGGCAAAGCGCCATTTCGGTACCGACACGCTCGGTGAGCTCGTGGCCCATGATTTTTTGACGCGCGAGGAATTGCGCAAGCTGCAAGCGGGGCAGTCGTTCCTGTGGAAAGTCCGATTCGGATTGCATGTGCTCACCGGAAGGCGCGAAGACCGGCTGTTGTTCGATTACCAGATTAAGCTCGCCAAGCTGTTCGGCTACGAGGATGCCAGCTTTACCTTGGCCGTCGAGCAGCTCATGCAGAAGTATTACCGCACGGTCATGGATGTCAGTTTGCTGAACGAAATGCTGTTGCAGCTGTTTCGCGAGGCCATCCTGACGCAAAGCGCCCCGCCGCTTCCCATTAATGCCCGCTTTCAAATCCGCAATGACTACTTGGAGGTGACGCATCCGGAAGTCTTTGCACGTTACCCATCCGCATTGCTGGAGCTGTTCGTGCTGCTGCAGCAGCACCCGGAATTGCTCGGCGTGCGCGCCGAGACCATTCGCTTGATCGGCACTCACGTCTGGCTGATCGATGAGGAGTTTCGGCAAAATCCGCGCCATCACCGGCTCTTCATAGAAATTCTCTGCGCACCCGTCGGCGTCACTCACGAGCTGCGACGCATGAATTTATACGGCGTGCTTGGCCGCTACATTCCCTCCTTCGGCCGGGTAGTCGGCCGCATGCAATACGATCTTTTCCATGCGTACACCGTGGATGCCCACACCTTGTTCGTGGTCAGCAACCTGCGCCGTTTCGCCATGCCGAAATTCAACGACGAGTTTCCGGCGTTGAGCCAGATCATGCAGGCTTTGCCGCGCCAGGAAATCGCCTATCTGGCGGCACTGTTTCACGACATTGCGAAGGGGCGTGGCGGCGATCATTCGGAATTGGGCGCGGTGGACGCCGAAGCCTTCTGCCTGGAACAGGGGCTGGGCCGCTACGAAGCGCGCTTGGCCGCCTGGCTGGTCAGGAATCATTTGATCTTGTCGATCACCTCGCAGAAGAAAGACATCAGCGATCCGGACATCATTCACGAGTTCGCCCGCCACGTCGGCGATCAGGTTCATCTGGACTACCTCTACGTGCTCACCGTCGCGGACGTACGCGGCACGAATCCTAAATTGTGGAATTCCTGGAAGGCGCGGCTATTCGAGGAATTCTACGAGCGTACCAAACGGGCACTGCGCCGCGGCCTGGAGACGCCGATCGATCAGGAAGAATTGATCCGCGAAACTCAAGATCAGGCCTTGTTGATCATGTCCGAGACTGTTACGCCGACGCAGGCCGCGGCGGTTTGGACGCAATGGACCGAGGCGTACTTCCTACGGTACACCGCGGAGGAAATCGCGTGGCATACCTCATTGCTGGCCACGCGGCCTGCCAACGATGACTCGCCGCTGGTTGCGATTCGGCAATTGACGGATCGCGGCGGCACCGCCGTGCTCACCTATACACCTCGGCGCTTGCGCAGCTTCGCGCGCACCACGGGTGTGCTGGATCAAATGGGCCTTAATGTGGTGGACGCGCGACTGATCACCAGTGCCAATGGTTTTAGCCTGGAAACTTACGAGGTGCTCGAGGACAACGGCGCGGTCATTGCGGATGTGTCGCGGGTCCGAGAGATCGAACGCGGCCTATGGCGAGCCTTGCAGCAGGCGGAAGATTCCCCTCCCGCCGTCACGCGGCGCGCACCGCGTCAGGTACGCATGTTCTGGACGCCCACCCAAGTCAATTTCAGCGTCGACAGCCGCAACGAGCGGACGATTCTGGAATTGATTGCAGCGGACCGGCCCGGCTTGCTGTCCGAGGTGGGCAAGGTATTCCGTGCAGAGCGCGTCGCGATCAACGGCGCCAAAATCATGACGGTGGGCGAGCGCGCCGAAGACGTGTTCTATATCACGGGCGCCGATGGCGGCCTGCTCCCGGAAGAAGTGTGCCGGCGCGTGCAGGATTCGCTGACGCTGGCGCTCGAGCGACGCGACGTAAGCCGATCTTGAGTGCTCATGAGGATCTGCGGTCAGTCATTGACGACGCTTATGAAGCGCGGGCGCAACTGTCGGCGCGCAACGCGCCGAGCGCGCTGCGTAGCGCGGTGGAAGCGGTCATCGGCCTGCTGAACGAGGGCCGGCTGCGGGTCGCCGAGCCCGACGGTAACCGATGGCGCGTCAACGAATGGCTCAAGAAGGCAGTATTGCTGTCGTTTCGCATCAACGACAACGAAGCCATGGCCGCAGGCGCACTCAATTTCTACGACAAAGTCCCACTTAAATTCAGCGGCTGGGACGCTGCGCGTTTTGCACAGTCGGGCGTGCGCGTGGTGCCGCCTGCGACCGTGCGCCGGGGCGCTTTCATCGCCTCAAATGTCGTGCTGATGCCGAGCTACGTCAACGTTGGGGCGTACGTCGACTCCGGTACCATGGTGGACACCTGGGCAACGGTGGGATCGTGCGCGCAAATCGGTAAAAACGTGCACCTGTCCGGCGGTGTCGGCATCGGCGGCGTACTGGAGCCTTTGCAAGCGAGCCCCACCATCATCGAGGATAACTGCTTTATCGGTGCACGCTCCGAAATCGTCGAGGGCGTGGTGGTGGAATCGGGCGCGGTGATCTCGATGGGCGTTTTCATCGGCCAGAGCACACGGATCTACGATCGCGAGGCCGATGAAATTCTCTACGGCCGCGTCCCCGCGGGTGCGGTTGTCGTTCCGGGTTCACTACCCGCCAAAAACGGCAAATACGCCCTGGCCTGCGCCGTGATCGTCAAGCGCGTGGACGCACAGACTCGTGCAAAAACTTCGCTGAATGACTTGCTGCGCAACACCGATTAGGGGCACCTCACGAATCTTCGTCCTCGTTTCGTAAGAGAATAAATAATGAATCGATTAAGAACTCTGGTTTTTCTCAGCTTCATGTCCGTGACAGCAATTGGCCAGCCATCGGCCGGCAATGATCGGACCGAAAAAGCGTGGATCAAGCAAAGCAACGAGTACACCAATCTGCTGCTCAGCGTGCAGCTCGAGCACTCCCCCGAGCAAGGCTCAGCGCAAGGGGTCGCGAAATACGATGAGCGCGTCTCAGATCCTTCGCGTGCTGATGAAATCGCGGAGCGGCAGGAGCTCGAAGCGGCACTGGCGAAGGTCAAGAATGCGCGCGTCCATGTCACTGACAAAAACGTTCAAGAAGACATCGATATTCTGCAAAAAGCGTTCAACCTCCGGTTTCGCAAGCAGGATTTCGAGCTGGCGCGCGAAGTGCCGTTTTACAATGCCAGCGCAATCATATTTGAAGGTCTGCGCGGCCTGCTCGATGATCAGGTATCGGCGCAGCGGCGTACCGCTGCCTTGGTGCGCTTGCGCAAGTACACCGGCGTTGAAACCGGCTACAAACCTTTTACCGAGCGGCTGAAAGAGCGCGAAAGCGAACAGATGGCCAAGACCGGCGTGATCTACCCCTCGAAAGAGGAGGTCGAGACGGAGCTGGGCCGCAACTCGAACTATGTCGAGGGCATTGCCACGTTGTTCAAGAAATATGGTCTGACCTGTTGGGAACCGGCGTATGAGAAATTGAGAGCGCAACTCGGGGATTACGATGCTTGGATCAAGGCTCAAATTTTGCCCAAGGCGCGTACCGACTTTCGGCTGCCGCCGGAAAAATATTCGCTGGAATTCGAAAGCTACGGCATCGATATTCCGCCTGCGCAGATCGCGAAAATGGCCCATGCCGCCTTCACGCAATATCAGAATGAGATGGCGCCTCTCGCTTCCCAAGTGGCGAAGACTCACGGTTACCCCTCGAGCGATTACCGCGCCGTCATCGCGGAGCTAAAGAAGAAGCAAATCACCGGCGAGGCGATTTTGCCGTTTTATGAAAATCGCCTGCATGAGATCGAGCGAATAATCGTTGCCAACAATCTGGTGACCCTGCCGGACCGCCCGGCGATTATTCGCCTCGCGACCCCCGCCGAGACCGCGCAACAGCCCGCGCCGCACATGACGCCCCCGCCCCTCTTGCACAATACGGGCCAGCGCGGCCAATTCGTATTGCCCCTCAATATTCCTTCGGCCACCGGCGGTGCGGAAGACAAGTACGATGATTTCACCTTCGATGCGGTCGCTTGGACGCTGACCGCTCATGAGGCACGGCCCGGCCACGAACTGCAATTCGATTCAATGGTGGAGCACGGAGTGAGCTTGGCTCGCGCGCTGTACGCGTTCAACTCGACCAACGCCGAAGGCTGGGGGTTGTACGCGGAGTACATCATGCAGCCCTACGAACCGGCCGAAGGCCAACTAATGACGCTGCAACTGCGCCTGCTGCGCGCTGCGCGGGCCTTCCTCGATCCGGAGCTGCAAAGCGGTGCCGCGACGCAAGCCCAGGCCTACTCGGTGCTGGAGAAGGACGTCCTGCTGAGCCATGCTTTCGCGAAAGAAGAAGTCGAGCGCTTCACCTTCCGCAGCCCCGGCCAGGCAAACAGCTACTTTTACGGCTACACGCGGCTGCTGTCGCTGCGCCAGGAAACCGAAAAGGCTTTAGGCAATAAATTCGACCAGAAAAAGTTTCACGACTTTATCTTGGGGCAGGGATTGCTGCCGCCCGACCTCATGCGCGGCGCCGTGCTCGAGGAATTCATAGCTGCGCAACGCTAAGAACTGATCCTCAGTATTTGGCGCCTAACCGAAACGGCCCGTGATGTAGTCTTCGGTGAGTTTTTGCTGGGGATTGGTGAAAACCCGATCGGTCGGACCGACTTCTATGAGATTGCCAAGGTGAAAATAGGCGGTGCGCTGCGACACCCGCGCGGCCTGCTGCATGTTATGGGTCACGATGGCGATCGCATAGTTTTCGCGCAACTCATCGATTAGGTCTTCGATCTTGGCGCTCGCGATCGGATCCAACGCCGAAGTCGGTTCATCCATCAGGATCACCTCGGGATTGACCGCGATCGTGCGCGCGATGCAAAGGCGTTGTTGCTGGCCGCCCGACAGGCTGGTGCCTGGTGTCGATAGGCGGTCTTTGACTTCTTCCCATAGGCCCGCACGCGCGAGACTGGTCTGCACCAGTTCATCCATGTCGGGGCGATCCTTCGCCAAGCCGTGGATTCTCGGACCGTAAGCCACATTGGCATAGATTGAATGCGGAAATGGGGTGGGCTTTTGAAACACGATGCCGACGCGAGCGCGTAGCTGCGCCACATCCTGCTTTCGATTGTAAATATTCTGCCCGTCCAACGTGATGGTGCCATCAACGCGCGCGCTTGGAATGGTATCGTTCATTCGATTCAAGCAGCGCAGGAATGTGGACTTTCCGCAGCCCGACGGCCCGATCAGCGCGAGCACTTGATTGCGCCCGATGTCGAGACTCACGTTTCGAACCGCGCACTTGTCGCCGTAGTTGACGGTGACGTTGCGCGCGCTCATCACCGGATCGGCTATTTTGTCGCGCACTGTAGTGGGCACCTGGGCGTCCGGCGCTTCCGCACCGAGCGCACCGCCGGCCGGCGTTACGGAGCTGCCGCCATGAGGGGTTTTGTTCATGCGCGCGAGGCTAGCCGAAACGCCCGGTGATGTAATCGTCGGTCTTGCGATTTTTCGGAGAAGTGAAAATCTCGCTGGATGGACCTATTTCAACCAGTTCGCCCATGTACATGAAGCCGGTGACGTTAGAGACGCGGGCCGCTTGCTGCAAGTTGTGCGTCACCACCACGATGCAATATTTCTCTCGCAACGCCTGCAGAGTCTCCTCGACGCGCAGCGTGGAGATAGGATCGAGCGCCGCCGTAGGCTCATCGAGCAGGAGAACTTCTGGCTGCACGGCAATCGCGCGCGCAATGCATACACGCTGCTGCTGGCCGCCCGAAAGACTGCGGCCGTCGGCGTTGAGCTTATCCTTCACCTCATCCCAGATGGCGGCATCGCGCAAAGCGGATTCGACGCGTGCTTTTAGCTCTGCGCCTCGAATGCCGCCCGCCAAGCGCAGACCGAAGGCGACGTTATCGAACACCGACATGGGAAACGGCGTGGGCTTTTGAAACACCATGCCGACGCGGTAGCGAAGCTCGGCGATATCGACCGCGGGACTTAAGATGTTCTGGCCGCCAATCCGCACTTCGCCCTCGGCTCGCTGCCCCGGATACAGCGCATACATTCTGTTCATCACGCGCAGCAGCGTCGATTTGCCGCAGCCCGAGGGGCCTATGAACGCGGATATGGACCGATCGGCGAGAGTCATGTCGATGCTGTGCAGCGCTTGCACGGCGCCGTAGGAGAAGTTAAGCGAGTGAACCTCGATCTTTGGCGGCCCTAAGTCTTGCGCCGGTTCCGCAGTCAGCGGATGAGGCACGCGCATTTTCAAATGTTTCGGCGGTTTGGTCGAGGGAATCATCGACCCGGTCCTCTTCCTGCCTGGAGCAAAGCCAATAATACCCGTGCGGATATGCTTAAGATTAAAATGGTCACCGTAATGATCAATGCCCCTGCCCACGCCAGGTCCTGCCAGTCCTTGTAAGGACTCAAAGCAAACTGAAAAATCACCACCGGTAAATTCGCCATCGGGGCATTTAAATCGGTGCTCCAGAACTGATTGTTGAGTGCCGTAAACAGCAGCGGCGCGGTCTCGCCGCTGATGCGCGCAATCGCCAGAAGCAGTCCGGTAACGATGCCGCTGCGCGCAGCCGGATAGAGCACGCTCAACGTGGTGCGCCAGGGATAGGCCCCGAGCGCCGCGGATGAATCCTTCATGCCGATGGGTACGAGATTCAGCATGTCTTCGGTGGTGCGCAACGTGACGGGAATGGCGAGCACCGCCAGCGCCAGTGCGCCGGCGATCGCCGAGAAATGCCCCATTCTGACCACGACAATCTCGTAGATGAACAGGCCGATGATGATCGAGGGCGCGCTCAAGAGCACATCATTGATGAAACGAACCGCCATGCTGAGACGCGAGGTTCGGCCGTATTCCGCCAAGTAAGTTCCCGCGAGCACGCCGATAGGCGAGCCGATCAGTATCCCGAGCAGCGTCATCACACCGCTGCCGTAAATCGCGTTCAGCAGGCCGCCTTGGCCGCCGGGAGGCGGGGTCATCTGCGTGAATATGCGGCCCGATAGGCCCGAGACGCCGTTCGAGATCAGCGTATATAAAATGGCGGCCAAGCAGGCAAGACCGGTCAAGGTGGCGACCAAGGAAAGTGACAGAAATGCGCCGTTCTTGATTTTACGTCGCATGCGCCGATTCATGCGACCACCCCCGAACGCCGTTCCAGCCTGCGCAGCATGGCCTGAGCGGCGGCAATCACGGTAAAAGTGATAAGAAACAGCAGTAGCCCGAGCGCGATAAGCGAGGAGGTATACAAGTCTCCTACCGCTTCGGTGAACTCGTTGGCGATCGAGGAGGAAATCGTGGTTCCCGGCGCGAGCAGCGAAGAACTGATGCGGTGCGCGTTACCGATCACAAAGGTTACCGCCATGGTTTCGCCAAGCGCACGTCCCAGACCCAGCATAATGCCACCAACCATGCCCACCCGCGAATGGGGTACGACCACATTCCAGATGACTTCCCACGTGGTTGCCCCTAGTCCGTAACCGGACTCCTTGAGCATCGGCGGCACCGTGTCGAACACATCGCGCAGGGTGGCGGCGATAAAGGGCAATACCATGATGGCAAGCACGATGCCTGCCGTGAGAATACCTATCCCATATGGCGGGCCCTTGAATAAATGGCCGATCCCCGGGAAGTTGCCTAAATTGCGGATGAGCCACGGCTGCACATGCCGTTGCAACACCGGGGCCAGCACGAATAATCCCCAAATGCCGAATATAATGCTGGGCACCGCCGCCAGTAATTCCACGGCAACACCGATCGGTCTTTTGAGCAGCGGCGGACACATTTCCGTCAGAAATAGCGCTATACCGAATCCGGTGGGCACGGCGATCAGCATGGCAATGAGCGACGTCATGACGGTGCCGTAAATCGGCGCCAGCGCGCCGAACTGGTCGGTGACCGGGTTCCACACCTCGCGGGTGACGAATGAGAATCCGAAGTGGGACAAGGCCGGCCAGGCGCCGCGCAGCAGCGAGATCGCCACGCCGCCCAGGATCAACAAAACCAATATTGCCGCTGAAAACGTGGCCGCGCGGAAGATTCTCTCGTAAATCAGCTGCTTTGCGGCGTGCCGCGGATCTATGATCGCCACGTGTGAGTTCCGCTCCCGCCCCTGCCATAAATACGTCGAGCCCGGCATAGGGCTATGCCGGGCTCGACCGTATCTTATTACCTAAATCGTGGCTAGCTTATCCGCGAGACGTTCATTCGTGCCACACGGGTTTGCCGCCCGCGGTGATTTGCGTAGCCCAGGTCTTTTTCACCTCGGCAATCAACGACGCAGGCAACGGTACATAGTCAAGCTCGGCCGCCATACTGGCGCCATTCTTGAAGGCCCACGCAAAGAACTTCAACGCTTCGGCGACCGCTGCCGGATCATCCGGTTGTTTGTAAACGAGGATGAAGCTCGCACCGGTGATCGGCCAGCTCTTGGCGCCTGCTTGGTCGGTCAAAATAACGTAAAAGCTATCGGCGTGCGCCCAATCCGCGTTGGCCGCGGCAGCCTGGAACGATTCGGCGCTCGGCTCAACCACGGTTCCTGCCTTGTTGGTCAGCGAGGCGTAGGACATTTTATTTTGCTTGGCGTAGGCATATTCCACGTATCCAATGGCGCCATCGGTCTGTGTGGTCATGTTCGCCACACCCTCGTTACCCTTAGCGCCGATGCCCACGGGCCATTGCACCGAGGTGTTCGCGCCGATGCTCGACTGAAATTTTGAGCTTGCCTTGGACAGGTAATCCGAGAACAAAAAGTTTGTCCCGGACCCGTCCGAGCGATACACCGGCGCAATCGCGGTATTCGGCAGGGTCAGTTTGGGATTGAGTTTTTTGATGGCCGCATCGTTCCACTGCGTAATGTCGCCGATGTAAATGCTGGCGACGGTCGCTCCGTCCAAATGCAACTGCCCGGGCGCAACGCCTTTGATGTTGACTACCGGGACGACGCCTCCAATGATCATGGGGAACTGAATCAGACCCGAAGCTTTCAAGTCATCGGGCTTCAACGGCATGTCGGAGGCGCCGAACGTCACGGTCTTCGCTTTGATCTGTTTAATGCCGCCACCCGACCCGATGGACTGGTAATTGAGACCGATGCCGGTCGCTTTCTTGTAGGCATCCGCCCATTTGGCGTAAATGGGATAGGGAAATGTTGCACCGGCGCCCGAGATGTCGGCGGCTGCGGCTGCGACGCTCAAACAGGCTGCTAGCGCTAAGATGAATAGACGCTTATATGTTCTCATTTGTCCGCTCCAAGTGGATTACGTGCGTTGGGCCTCAAAGCCCCGGGCGTGGGTTGACGCGCGATTATCGAGACGAAGTGTGACGGTTTTGTGACAGCGTAATGGAAACAGGGGCTTAGCGTGACTGCGGCGCGTCTTTCACACGTGATAGTCGGCCGCCACGGTCTCATCGACGCGGGTCTTGCTGGTCCCCATGGCGTTGAACACGGGCGTCAGGATAGCCGCCACGGCCAAATTCAGAATCACACTGTACACGGCGCTATATCCGGGAATCGTGTAACTGCCGATGTGCAAGGGATAGGTATTGGTCAGTTTTACAGCAATGGCCATCCAGGTGCCTGCAAACGTGCCCACAGCCCAACCGACCAGGAGCGCCCAGGAATTGAACCACCGCGTATAGGCGCCCAGCATCACGGGCGGCAGCGTCTGGATGATCCAGATCCCGCCGAGCAGCTGCAATTGAACGGCGTATTGCGTCGGCACGAATAAAATGAACACCAGCGCACCCACTTTGACGATCAGCGAGGTCAATTTCGCGACATGCGACTCTTGCTTGTCCGTGGGGGTCTTGTTGATGAACTCGCGATGAATGTTGCGCGTATACAAATTGGCGGCCGCGATCGACATAATCGCCGCCGGCACCAGCGCACCGATGCCGATGGCGGCGAACGCAACGCCGGCAAACCAGGCCGGAAAGCTGTGCAGCAGCAGCGCGGGCACCGCAAAGTTATTGCCGAATTGCTTGAAGCCTGCGGCATATTCCGGCAGCTTGTCCACGCCGCTCGCGATGACGAAGAAACCGAACAGCGCCAATAGACCGAGCATGAACGTGTATCCGGGGAGCATCGCGGCGTTGCGGCGAATAACCCTTCCGCTGCTGGCGCTCAAGATACCGGTGAGGGAATGCGGATACAGGAACAACGCCAGCGCCGACCCCAGCGCGAGCGTGGCGTAGCCGCTGTATGAGCCGGTGGTGTGGGGACCGGGCGCCGCCAACAGCAGCTTCTGCGCCGGAACCGCGGAAAATATCTTGCCGAATCCACCCAGCTCGTACGGGATGATAATGACCGCCGCAATGGCCGTGATGTAAATCAAAATGTCTTTGACGATGGCGATGGAGGCCGGGGCCCGCAGTCCGCTCGAATACGTAAAGGCCGCCAAGATCACGAAAGCGATGAACAGCGGCAGATCGGCCATAAGTCCAGACCCGGAGATGCCGAGTGCGCCGATGACCACTTGCAGTCCCACCAGCTGCAGCGCGATGTAAGGCATGGTGGCGACGATGCCGGTTATCGTCACTGCCAGAGCCAGCCAGCGATTGCCGAAGCGGCCTTTGACGAAAGCACCCGCAGTGATGTAGCCGTGCTTGCTGCAGACATTCCACAGTCTGCGAAAGATCAAAAACATCAACGGATAGATGATGATGGTGTAAGGCACGGCGAAGAATGCCACCGCGCCCGCGCCGAATGCCAGCGCCGGAATCGCGATGAAGGTGTACGCGGTGTAAACATCGCCGCCGACGAGGAACCAGGTGATGACGGTGCCGAAGCGCCGGCCGCCCAAGCCCCATTCATGCAGCAGGTCGAGATCGCCCTTGCGCCAGTGGGCCGCGGCAAAGCCCAACCAGGTAATGAAGCCGAATAACAAACCGAATATCGTCAATGCGACCCAGTTCACTTCCGCCACGAGCGTCCCCTATTTTTTTTATTCTTCCACGGCGAAGTAAACGATGGCCGTGAACACCGCGCTGACGATGACCCACGCCAGTTGGAACCAATAAAAGAACGGAATCCCAAACAGGTAGGGTTCGGCTCTATTGTAAAGAGGAGGCCAGAGTGCGACTGCAAACTGGAGAACGAAGAGCAGGTACCACCAGCTCCATCCGCCGCGTTTTTTTTCTGTAGCGTTCGTAGCGTTCATGCAGGTCCCCGTGCGTCTCCCTGGAGGGGGATCCTACGCGTGTGAGGACACCGATGTCGAGAAGGGCCGCCGGCTAGGCGACCGGTAAGGCGCGAGCGGTAGGGTGCGACCGGTGAGCGGTTCATGGCAGGGCTGCCATGAACCGCACTCAAAGGGTTTAGAAGTTGAAACGTACGCCCAGCATCGGGCTGTATTCGGAGGTGAAGAGATACCCGGCCGATAGACCGTTTTGCACCCGCGACCAGTTGACGCCCAAATAGCTGTCGAACCGCTTCGTGAAGTGATAGTCAGCCACCAACGAGAGGTCGGCCAACTCACCGGCGCACGTGCCTGAGCTGGCGTTCCTGCAGCCGTTGCCCGCGTTGCTCTTCTGATTGTAGCCATAACCCGCGGCGGTCAGATCGAAGTCCGGCGTAACTGACCAACGCGCACCGACCCACGAGATCTGCAGGATCCTTTGTCTCAATCCATTGGCCCCGGCGGACCAGTACGCGCTGTTGTTGACTACGCCCAACACATAGCCGCCGAGATCGATGGTGCCCACCGGATCCGGATGCGACGGGTTGTTGTACTTGATGCGCTCCCAACCGGCATAAAACTTGATCGGAAAATAGTCTTTGGCGTTATAGCTCGCCTGCAGCGAATAGCCGGTGTTATCGGAAACCGTCGCCGCCAAGGTGTTGGAAGGGTTGTACCCGAGGGTCTGGATCGTGGTGACTTGTGCCGCGCTCAAAGAAGAGGCAGCGACTTCGCCATGCACCACACCGTACAAGGCATCGAAGGAGAAGCCGGCATAGTCTGCACCGAGGGTCACCTCATTCGAGCTTTGCGGCACATAGCCGTCGGTGCCGAACCCGTGCATTATGGCTACACGCCCAGGCCCTGCCTGCAGAACGTACTTGACGGAATTGTCCAAGCGGTTGCTTTGCGTATCGCCCAAGCCACCGGAGGTGCCGGACAACGAGATGGGCGAAAATGCTTGGGACTGCAGCTGCGGATCGTACTTGTTGAGCATGTCGAGCATCAATCCGTTCTGACGTCCGAATGTTAACGTGCCGAAAGTCTTGGAACTGAAGCCGCCGAAAGCCACCCCGTTAAAGGCCTGACCCGCACGGCTGGAATCACCCGCAGAACTCCTCACGGCTACGGCCTTGCCATTGTTGAGCGCCAGTGATCCCGGCCCATCGACCAGCCTGCCATCCCAGGGATTGAATCCGGTCTCGACTCTGAAAATCCCCGTCCAGTCGCCTAAGCCAAACAAGGGCTCGACGCCGGATAGGCCGATCTTGTTTTGGCTCAGGCCGCTGCCGTTGACGGACGTAATCGAACGATTGCTGAAGCTTTGAATGAAGGACGGCAAACCCGGTCCCCAGAGTTGGCTCAAGGGGGCGCCGTGGGAGACATATTCAACCCCGATGTCCAACGTGCCGTAGAGGGTAATGCCGGCGTAGGTGAGCGCCGGTGTTTCCTTTCGTTTCGCCTCGTCAGGGGCCTGCGTACCTTGGTTCACGGGAGCCGGCGATGAGACGGTGCCGGTTTGCGATTGCGCGTTACCTTGGCCGGTGCTCATCCGATCGATCTTTTGCTGCATCTGCCGCACTTGTTCTTTGAGCTGCTGAATGTCCTGCGCGTCGTCAGCAAGAACCAGCGAGGGAGCGGCGCAAATGGTTGCGCAGGTTCCCATAGCAGCCAGGATGGACTTGCGCAGATTTAACTTAAGCATTGCATTTACTCCCGCGTTTTCGATTGTTGGATTTAATCGACGTTTTGTTACAGCGATATGACGTTTTCTTTTGTCCGTATTATTACCGCCCTCGGACATGTCGCTACATATATCAACATGGGGGAGAAACATCAACTGGTTTGTGGTTTTTACGCTACATTGAGTGGCGTTAAGACTCCGATGCCTAAGCGGGGACGACCGGCCGAATGTTCATGGCGCCGAGCTGCTGAGAGTGCGCCGGAAAGCCGCAATGATGGCGGGCTGTGGACGCCGGATATCGGGAATTGATTGAAAGTTCTGCCACCCTCCTCCTAGGCTCCTATAGAGGCTCACGAACTCCTCTCCTTGGGTGACTTGAGCCGCGGCGTACTCATCTTGTAAGGTATAGAACTGGCGCTCGGCATCCACGACATTCAAGAAATCGGTCAAGCCGCGATCGTATCTTGCTTGCGCCAAATCGACGGCGCGTTGGGCTGCCATCATCGCGTCGCCTAAGTTTTTCAATCGGTCCTGCTGTGCGTTGTAAGCATCGAGCGCCGTGTCGACTTCTTGCACGGCGGTCAATATTGTCTTGCGATAATTGACGAGGCTGGCGTGTGCTGCCAACTGCGCGATATCGACTTTGGCATCGAGCGCACCAAAATCCAAAAGCGGCCAAACGGCTCCAGGTCCGAACGACCAAATGTGCTTCCCGACGCCGGGGGCCGTGCCCAGGCCTTGTCCTTGCGATCCGATCGAGCCCACCAGTGTTATCTGCGGAAACAGGTCCGCCGTCGCCACACCGATACGCGCGGTCGCTGCGGCAAGCTCTCGCTCAGCCTGTTGCACATCCGGCCTTCGCTTCAGTAAATCCAGCGGTGCACCGG
The DNA here is from genome assembly GCA_036401515.1 of Steroidobacteraceae bacterium. Lineage (GTDB taxonomy): Bacteria > Pseudomonadota > Gammaproteobacteria > Steroidobacterales > Steroidobacteraceae > Bog-1198. The sequence goes on along the minus strand of DASWUU010000260.1, from coordinate 3,240 downwards.
ACGCGACCGGCGCGGGCATCGATGGAATTAGGTTCGGCGCGGAGAGTTCCTGAATCATATTCTCGGGGTACTCTCCTACCAGAACGGCCAGAGTGTACTCAAGTGCGTTCACTTGAGCGTTTAGCGGGGCGATTTGAGCTTGAAAGGTATCGAGTTCTCGCTGCGCCAGCGCCACGTCCAGCTCATTGGTGATGCCGCGCTGATAGCGGATGTTTACGATGCGCAACGATTCCCGCAAGACGTCGCTGGCATTTTTTAGTATGCCAGCCTGTGTCTGAAAGCCACGCAGGTCGACATAGGCGCGCACCACATCGGCGACAACGGAAGTGATGACCGCATTGCGCGCCGCGGCTGCAGCCTGCATGTCATAGCGCGCCGCCTCGATCTCGCGGCGGAATTTGCCGAAGAGGTCGAGTTCCCATACCGCATCGAAGCCCGCAATCGTATTGATGTGCTGCAGCCCGGCTGAATTGTCTGCCGACCGCAGAGCTGTATCCGCGCGTTCGCGCGTCAGGTCCGACCCGGTGCCGCGTGCGGCCGCAGCGGAGGCATTTACTTCGGGCAGCGCATGACCCACGACAACGGCCTCGTAGGTGCGCGCCTGCTGCAGCCTCGTCAAGGCGATCTCCAAGTCCGGATTGGATTTGATCGCGCGCTCGACCAGAGAATTCAGTTCGGCATCCTCAAGGGAGTGCCACCAGCTTGCCAGGTCGGGAGCAGGCACAGTCGAGGTCGAAGCAGCCGCGGTTGTTTCCGCGGCGAACTTTGGCGGCGTGTCGGGCGCCGGTCGATGATAGTTGGGACCGACGGCACACCCCGTTAAGGCGGCCAAGCATAAAAAGCTTGATGCGATTGCTTTCACCGAATTACCGTTTCACCGTTGCGCCGGCATTTTTGCCCGCGGCCAGGTCGCCCTCGGTTGGCGTTACACGCTGACCGGATGCGATCTGGCTGCTGATGTTCAAGACCAAGCGATCGCCTGGCTTCACCCCGGAGCCGAGCTCTACCAAGCTGCCGTTGTCGCGCACGATGGTGACATCCTGAAAAGCGACTTTGCCGCCCGCATCGACACGAGCTACTTGGGTGCCACTCGGCCGGAAGACCAGGGCAGCAGCCGGTACTTCCACCAGGCCCTTGGGCTCAAGCCGGAACGAGACATTGACGTAAGCACCGGGCAGCAACGCATGATTCGCGTTGGGAATGTCAACTTCCACTCGCATCGTACGAGCCTGCGCGTTGATCGACTGGGACGAGCGAGTGATCGTTCCGCTGAACACGCCTGCTGAAGATCCCGTAGAGCGGATCTCCGCTGGTACTCCCGACTTCATCAGCTCCACTGCGGAACTTTGCGGGACGTCCACGAACACGCGCAGCGGATCGGTCTGAGCCATGCGGTACAGCGAAGTCGTGTTCGATCCGCTACCCGCGGTCACCAAATTACCAATGTCAATTCTGCGTTCGGTGATGGTGCCGTCGAAAGGCGCCACGACTTGCTTGAACTGCGCGAGCGCGCTGTATTGCTCAACCTTCGACTTATCCATCGCGACTTGCGCATTGGCTGCGTAGAGGCGCCCGACCGAGCTTTCATAGTCCGCTTTCTTCGATTCGCGTTCCTGTTCCGACACGACTCCCTTGGGCGAGTCACGCCAACGTTCGTTGGTGGTCCTGCTAAAATCCGCCTCGGCTTGACGCGCGACAACCTGTGCCTCGGATGTCTTTAATTGCGCCTTTGCGGCACTGAGCTCGGCATCCAACTCCGGGGTCTCGATGGTTGCCAGCACTTGTCCCTTTTTCACGTGATCGCCGATGTCCACCATCCATTTCGCCACGTAGCCGCTGACGCGTGCATAGATAGTGGTTTCGAACCAAGCCGCCGTCTGGCCGGGAAGGGTGAGGTCTTGTCCGATGGAGGCAGGACGGGCGGTGACCACATCAACCGGCGGTGCCGCGGAGTACGCCGTATCGGCGCCCTTTTTCAGCGAGTGCGCCTCAATGACGCGAATCAGCATGACGGCGACGAAACAGAACACCAGGATGGCAGCAGCGATTCCCGCACCGATCTTCAAGGTCCGGCCGGTACCCGCGCGAAACTCCGTGGATACCGCGCCGTCCTCGGTGCGCGACGTGTCGTCGGGATATGCCTCGCGCGGCACACCTGCACTTGAATTGGTGGGCTGCAAGTATTGCTCCTCGTCATGCGGCTGCATTGGCTCTACCTATAGGATCTGAATCGGGAACCGCGACTGGCCGACGGCGCAACAGCCGGTACATTGTCGGGACGAATATCAGTGTCGCGAACGTCGCGAACAACAAGCCGCCGATGACGGCCCTCCCCAATGGAGCGTTTTGTTCGCCACCCTCGCCGATGCCAAGTGCCATGGGCACCATGCCGAGAATCATAGCGCCTGCGGTCATCAGTACCGGGCGCAAGCGGGTGTAGCCAGCGGAGGCGGCGGCGTGCATCGGGTCATCTCCCACGGCCATACGCTGATTGGCGAAGCTCACGACCAAAATGCTATTGGCGGTAGTCAATCCAATGCACATGAGCGTGCCCATCAGCGCAGGCACGCTCATGGGTGTTTGCGACAGGAATAGCATCCACAACACACCGCCCAACGCAAATGGAACCGCCATCAGCACGATCAAAGGGTCGATCCAGCTTTGGAAATTCATCACCAGAAACAGGTACACCAAAATAATGGCCAGCGCGATGCCGGTGAATAAGCCCGCATAACTTTCACGCATGGTTTCGACTTGCCCACTCAGCGTCACTTTCAAAGCCTTGGAGGCATCCGGTCGATGCGCCGCCAGCACCGCGTCTATGTCGTGAGCCGCAGAATAAAGATCGCGACCTTGTACGTCGGCATGCACATCGAATACCGGTCGAATGTTCAACTGAGAGGTGACCAGCGGGATGGCGCTGCGGCCAAACGCGGCCAAATTCAGCAACAGCTGACCCTGCCCGTTTTCGTTTCCTGAAGTCACCGGCATCGTTTCGAAGTCTTGTGCAGTGTCGATGCGATAGCTGGGCACCTGGACGACCAAGGGATAGCTCACGCTGTTGCGCGGGTCCACCCAGAAGTTCGGCGCTGTCTGCGCACTCGAGTTCGTGGCGACGAGCACGTTGTTGGCCGCCTCTTGCTGACTGACGCCGGTTTGAGTCGCCAGCGCCCGGTCCAAGTCCACCGTCAGCGCCGGCGCATCGGGAACTTGGAACACGTGAGAGTCCACCACTCCGGG
>DASWUU010000259.1:0-4046 GCA_036401515.1 Steroidobacteraceae bacterium | reverse complement strand
GCCCGAGACGCTCGTGGCCGTCCGTGTTGAAGGCGGGAACGAAGAGCACGGCAATGTGCTCAAGCACTTGCGCCGAGCCCGAAACCTTCAGTAGCTCCCGCAGTGCAATGAACCCCGCGTCTTTGCCGTCGCTTTCCCCGGGATGGATACCGCCTTGAATCATCAGTAATGGAACGGCATTGGCCTTGAGGGTTGCGGGCGTCAGCGCACCCGATCGAGAAACCAGGAGAGCGCGCATCATGCGCCCTTCCGCCGAGCGACCGTACTCAAATGAGCGCACTGCATCGGGCCATGTATGCGCAAATGCCTCGCACATCCGTTCCACTTCATGAAGGTGTCCGGTCTCCCTGAAATTCGATCGCTCCGCGATCGTCGTCAGCGACTGCTCTGTCAACGGCTGCTCCACGTAAGAATGAAAACGCCTCATTTGTGAGAAAGCATCAACCGCCGCGCTGCCCCGGCGCCTTGCCATTCTAAACGATTCACCGCTGCCCTCGCAGCGAGTACACCTGCCACAGTGTGATGGCGTTCACTCCGTTGCCCGTGCCGGCGGGTCAGCATGAACACCATGGGCTGGCGAGGTGCATTCTGGATCGCGTTGACTGTTGCGGCACTATGGCAAGGCTGGCATGAGTGGCTATTGCGGCCGGTGCATCCTGCTGATGGGCCCATTGCACAAACTGAGCCGCTGCAAAGGGATCTGGAAGGGTCGGCACCTGTGGTGCACGGGCGATGGACGTTAACGCCGCGAGCGCACTACGACATCACCGCGCGCATCCTCAGTCGAGAGGACTATCACTTCGATGCCATCTCGGATCTTGTCCCTGAGGACCTCGCTCTCGGGTGGGGAGCGATGTCCGACAACCGGATCCTCGGAGCCTTTGAGATCACGCAGGGCGCGCGATTCTATTCGTGGCGACCGAGGGCAAAGTTGCCGATTCTCCGTCAAGAGGTCATCGAGCATAGCGCCAATACCCATGTGATCCCCGCCGACTCCAGCATACGCGCACAACTGGCGCGACTGCGGAAGGGTCAGGTCGTGCACCTCACAGGGGTGCTGGTAGACGCCGTACGTGACGATGGAAGGTGGATACGCACGTCGTTGTCGCGTAGCGATACCGGTGCAGGCGCTTGTGAGGTCATGCTTGTCGAGCAAGTGGAAGTGCAATGAGCGTGAGCGCGCTGCTAGGGCGACGCACCCATCTGCAACGGCCTAGCGACCATCTCGGTCTCGATTAAGGAAAAAGGGATCGTTCCGGATCGATTCATTTCGGCGAAGAACTCAGAAAGGCTGAATCGCTTGCCCGACGCCTCCTGTTGGTGGGCATAGTCGCTCATGAGCCGCTCGAATTGCAGCTTGCCGGTAATGTAGCTCGTGCCATACCCCGGCTGCCGCAGATACAGCAGTTGCTCGAAAGCGATCAGATCGCTGGAGGGGTCGGACCACCCGCGTGGAGTCCACTGCGCGTGGAAAGTGCCCGCTTGCTGCAGCGTCAATTCATTCGCCTGCACGTAAAGCGATGCCAATCCGCGCGCTGCGCGATTGGCCAGCATGATCCAAACGACTTCGCGTCCACGCGGATTGTCGTCGTAGAGGCCGGCCTGCATGAGCGTTTCTTCCATGGCCGTAGCCAAACCCTCAGAGCGGCTGTCGAACATATTGGACAATGCCGGTAAGCGGCGGATTGGGCTCGAATTCGGCTCTTCTGTCATCCGCGCTAATTCGATCCAATGATAGTCGTGGGAAAACAGCCCCAGTGGTTCGCGCGATGCCCCTTGCAGAAAAAAATTGCGCTTTTCCGGCGGCACAAATTCAAGTATCTGCTGCGCCATGGCCTCTCGATAATAGTTCTTGTCCGGTACGATTCCGGTCTCGATTAGAAAGTCGGTGAGTTTCTTCATTCGCGCTTCGACTAATGCGCGAAAAGCCTCCGGGGAGTTAACCGGCTCGAGCGGCGGTTGTGCGCGGTTGTGATACTCCTCGAGCTGCAACCCTGCCCTTGCTCGATCCAATTCCCGCCGCAGCAAGCTGACCTGTTGGTCCCAGTCATAGGGCTCCAGGTGGACGTTCCTTAAATACCAGTTGTAATTCTCCTTTCCCACCCCAGACGGGCCGGTCTTTCCTGGAGCCTCTCTTTCCAGCCATCGGCTAAAAGCATCCGTCGCGTCGTCGGCACGCTTTATTGCCATCCGCAGCGCCTTGCTTGTGCCCGCGAGGCTTGCATGTTTGCTTCCTTCCAAGGTACGCATATTGAGCGTGCCGCGCTGCAGACTGCGCAAGACTTCGCTTTGCTCGCGCAGCGTGCGCACGCTGTACACCCATAAATCGCGCGCGTTACTGCCGCGTAGATTGATCATGGCCTGGTCGAGCAATACCGGTATGGCCTCTAGCAAACAGGTGAGGCCGCGTTGATCGGCGCGGGATAACGGAAAAGCATACGCAAACAGATCAATCGCCGGCGCTGCGGTTACGCCTTCATGCTGCGGGACATCACTGCGCTCGCCGAACACGGTGGCATAGAATGAGGGATCGCGGGCCCAAGGACGCCGGACCCGCAAATCAAAGTCCAGCCCGTTCATTTCGGCCTCGATCAAACGATAATCGACTCTTTGCGACACCGGCCAGCCTTGCGTGTCAATGGCGGCCAAACGCTCGCGAAAGGACGCCAACCCCTGGGCTTTTGCGGCCATCGACGACTCGCGGTACTCGGGAATGCACTTGTGGATGGTCGGCTGCTCGAACTGCCGCCAATCATGGGCAAGCCGGACGAGCGCTGTGTAGTCAGCTGAGGCGTGAGCCATTGTCGGACACCCCACCAATACCAGCCATGCACACGCCACCAACGAGCGCATCAAGGTTAGATCAATGCGCATTGCTGTCACGAAAATCTCCGAGGGGTTATCTTTGCGGGCGATCGAGACCATTGTGACAGCTACCTCAGCCGTTTCGGAAAAGGAAACTGTAGGCGTTGAGCGCGGGCACGCCGCCGAGATGAGCGTAGAGCACTTTGGAACCAGGCCGAAACTCGCCCCGGCGGGTCATCTCGATCATCCCGTGCATCGACTTACCTTCGTACACGGGGTCGGTCAACATGCCTTCTTGCCTGGCGCAAAGGCGAATTGCCTCCATCGTGCCCTCATTTGGAAGGCCGTACGCTGGCCCACCGAAGCGTGTGTCGAGTACCACGTCCCTGTCGCTTATCTCGCGGCCGAGCTCGACCAGCGCGGCCGTGTTCTGAGCGATACGCACGATTTGCGCTTTGGTCGGCACTGGCTTGGCGGAAGCATCGATACCGATAACTTGGTCAGCGCGGCCGTCCGCAGCGAAACCGACCACCATGCCAGCCTGCGTACTGCCCGTGACCGAGCACACCACGACGTAGTCGAATTTGAACCCCAATTCGACCTCCTGCGCTCGAACTTCCTCCGCAAAACCAACGAAGCCCAAGCCGCCCAACGGGTGCTCTGAGCAACCCGCCGGAATCGGAAACGGCCTGCCACCGGCGCTGCGAACGTCCTCCATGGCCTGCTCCCAGCTCGGTCGGATGCCGATGTCAAAACCCGCCGCGTCAAGGCGCACGTCCGCGCCCAATATGCGCGACATTTCAATGTTGCCGACGCGGTCATAGACCGCGTCTGAGTAGTTAACCCAATTCTCTTGAACCAGAACGCACTTCATCCCCAGATGCGCAGCAACCGCCGCGACCTGTCGTGTCTGGTTTGATTGGATGCCACCAATGGACACCAGCGTGTCGCAGCCTTGTGCTAGCGCCTCGGGAATCAGATATTCGAGCTTACGAGTCTTGTTGCCGCCAAACGCCAAACCGCTGTTGCAGTCTTCGCGCTTGGCATACAGCTCAACTTTCCCGCCGAGATGTGCGCTCAAGCGCTTCAAAGGTTGGATTGGCGTGGGGCCGAAAGTTAGTGAATAACGGGGGAAATGCTTCAAGTTCATTGCGAGCTCCCAGGGTGCAAGGCTGCATCAAGTGTCCCAGCCCGCATAAGGCAGCCTTCCCTGTCAGACCAATACGTTTTTACGGTGGCCG
>DASWUU010000258.1:0-115107 GCA_036401515.1 Steroidobacteraceae bacterium | reverse complement strand
GCCGGTACCGCCGAACAGATATCCGAAGAAAGCGGCCACGACGATGGGCGTCAGCACGCTGACCACCAATGCCCGGCGATCGCGAAGGAAAATCGCGATGTCCTTTCGGACCAACGACCAAAATGCGGTGACGGCGGGGCTCATGTGTCGCGCAATGTGCGGCCGGTCAAGGACAGGAATACATCCTCGAGATTGGCGCGACGGCTGGTGAGTTCCTGGCAACTAAAACCCCGCGCGGCGAGGCGTTCGAGGACCCGCGGCGCCGCCGTGCCCAAATCCGCGGCCGACACCGACAACTCAGTTCCGGCAAGATCGATCTTGGTGACGCCCGGCAAGTGGGCTATTTCCGCGAGTGCCGCGGCGTCCGGCGGCAGATCATATTTCAATGTCAGCTTGCTCGTCACCGGCGTGCTCGTCAGCAGGCCCGCAAGAGAATCGTCCGCGAGCACTTTTCCATGATCCATGATCACGATGCGATCGCACAGTCGTTCCACTTCCTCCATGTAATGCGTCGTATAAACCAAGGCCCGGCCCTCGCCCGCCAATACCTCAATGGTTTCAAAGATCGCGTTGCGGCTCTGTGGATCCACGCCCACCGTCGGTTCATCGAGCAACAAGATCTGCGGCTCATGCAGCAGCGCGCACGCAATGTTCAGTCGTCGGCGCATCCCACCGCTGAATTCGCTGGGTGGGTCCTTCGCACGGTCCGCGAGGCTGGTCAGCTCAAGCACCGCGGCAATTCTGGATGCCAGTGCGCGGCCGCGAAGGCCATACAGCCCGCCGAAGAATTCCAAATTCATGCGGGCAGGAAGCTCCTCGATAAGGGCTATCTCCTGGGTGACGAGACCTAAGCGCCGCTTTGTGGGATCGGCGCCCGTGCCCAGTGCCACCCCGTCGATTTTCACGGACCCTGAATCGGGTCTGGTGAGTCCCGCCAGCATGCTGATCGTGGTCGACTTGCCGGCGCCATTGGGGCCCAGCAGCCCCAGCACTTCGCCTGAAACCGCGGTGAAGGATGCCTCCGCCACGGCCACGATCGCGCCGAATTTTTTTTGGAGGTGGTCAGCGACCAGGTGCATCGTACGGATACTGCCAGCAGAAGCTCTCGAGCGCTATGTTTCCAGCCCTTGCGCCTTTAAGTACTCATCGTAGTTGCCCCTGAAATCGACGATTTGGGACCCCGGGCGCAGTTCGATGATGCGGGTCGCGAGACCGCCCACGAACTCGCGGTCGTGCGAGACGAAAATCAGCGTGCCGGCATAGTGCTCGAGTCCGATTTGCAGCGACTCGATGGTTTCCATGTCCATATGGTTGGTGGGCTCATCCATGAGAAGCACGTTGGGTTTGGTGAGGATGAGCTTGCCGTAAATCATGCGGCCTTTCTCGCCGCCCGACAGCACCTTCACCGACTTCTTGGTCTCCTCCCCCGAAAACAGCAGCCTACCCAAGGTCGCGCGCACGATCTGATCATCATCGGCCTTGCCCGTGTACTGCGACATCCACCCGAACAAGTCGATTTTATCCTCAAACTCTGCCTGCGGATCCTGCGGCATGTAGCCCGGCTGCGCGTTTTCGACCCATACGATGCGCCCGCTGGTCGGGCGCAGTTCTCCCGCAAGACAGCGCATCAGGGTGGTTTTGCCGACACCGTTCGGCCCGATGATGGCAATGCGCTCGCCGCCCTCGACATTGAACGAGACATCCTCGAGCACCTTCTCATCGGAGTTGGGGTAGCTGTAGCTCAAGTGCTCGACCGACACCGCCGAGCGGTACAGCTTTTTGCCCTGCTCGAATCGAATGTAGGGGTTCTGCCGCGATGAGGGCTTGATCTCTTCGATCTTGATTTTTTCCAGCTGCTTCTTGCGGGAGGTGGCTTGGCGCGCCTTGGATGCATTGGCCGAAAAGCGCCGCACGAATTCCTGCAGGTCCGAGATGCGATCCTTGGCCTTTGCATTCGCGGCTTCGACCCGGGCGCGCGCCTGTACCGAGGCCAGCATAAAATCGTCGTAGTTACCCGGATAAACCTTGAGCTGTTGAAAATCCAAGTCGGCGATGTGCGTGCACACCTGGTTTAGGAAATGCCGATCATGGCTGATGATGACCATGGTGGCGTCGTAGTTGTTGAGGGCCCCTTCCAGCCAACGGATGGAATTGATGTCGAGGTTATTGGTCGGCTCATCCAGCAGCAGCACATCCGGTTTGGAAAACAGCGCCTGCGCCAGGAGCACGCGCAGTTTCAATCCCGGCGGCACTTCCCGCATGGGGCCGTTGTGCCTTGCTTCGGGGATGCCGGCGTCGGTGAGAATGCTGCCGGCCCGAGCCTCGGCATCATAACCGCCATATTCGGCGAAAACCCCTTCGAGCTCTGCCGCCTTCATGTAATCCTCGTCGGTCGCCTTCGGGTCGGCATAGATGCGATCGCGTTCCTGCATCGCTGCCCACAACTCCGTATGGCCGCGCATGACCACATCGAGCACGCGCTCATCTTCGTAGCCGAATTGGTTTTGATTCAGCTTGCCAAGGCGCATGCCCACCTGCAGCATCACGTCGCCCGCGCTCGGGTCGAGGTCCCGGCCCAGCACCTTCATGAGCGTGGATTTGCCCGAGCCGTTCGCGCCAATGAGGCCGTAACGATTGCCGTCGGAGAATTTGACCGTCACCTGCTCGAAGAGCGGCTTGGCGCCGAATTGAACGGCGACGTTGGATGTAGAAAGCATGGTGTCCCAAAGAAGAATAATGCGGCCGCGGCGGCCACGATTGCCTTAACAAAGTCCGTCTATATGGAGTGCCGGTCGTAAGCGTGCGGCACGCGAGATGTGGCACGCGAGGCGTCTAACGCTGCAAATCGCCGAATCCAGCGCCTCCATTCTAGCCGAGCTGAGGATCCAGTTCGCGCCTTTCGTCGTTTGGGGGCGGAAATGGGCCGGCACAGCGGTTTTGCGGCCCGAATCACATCCTCGGTGAATCGTCGGACAATCGCCAAGGCGGGAAGCGGCGTGTGTTGCCGGCATGATAAAGGCAAATGATATTGCCATCCGGATCATGCAGGTAAGCTTCTCGCCAAAGCCAAATCTGATCTTGCGGCGGTTGATCGAATGCTATTCCGAGTGCCAGCAGCCGCTGATAGGCGGCGTCCACGTCATCGCATTCAAAGTAAACTACACATTGCGACGGCGTCAGCGACTTAAACGCTTGCAGCGAAAATGTGGCTCCGTCGGGGCACTCGAATCTCGCATAGCGCGGCAGCGAGCTGACGATCTGAGTGAATCCTAACCGCCGATAAAATTCAGCCGACCGTTCAACGTCGGTCGCGGGCAAGGTCACCTGGTTCAGATTCATGATAGGTCCCTTCGCGGGGTTACTTTTTGCGCGCCACTCGCCGTGTCGCGCGGCCTTTGGCCCGAAGCTTGGAGCCCCGCTTTTTCATCGCCGCCTTGGCAGCACCTTTCGGCGCCTTCTTCGCGGATTTTTTTACGCTGCCGCCCGGCTTCTTTGCTATGGGCGCCGGCGCCACCTTTTTCCGCACCTTCTTGGTCGGCGCGGCAGGCGCATCATTGCCTCGCAACTGCTCGAGTATCGCCGGATTCTCCAGCGTCGACATGTCCTCGGCTATTTGTTCGCCCCGCGCAACGGCTCGCAACAAGCGGCGCATGATTTTGCCGGAACGGGTCTTGGGCAAATTGTCGGTCAAGCGAATTTCGTCTGGTTTGGCGATCGGACTCAGCTGCTCACCCACCCACGCACGTAGCTCGTCAATAAGCGACTTTGCGGCCGCGCCTTGCGGTCGCTGCACGTTCAGCACGACATAGGCAAAAGCCGATTCGCCCTTGATGTCGTGGGGCTTGCTGACAACGGCCGCTTCCGCGACCTTCGGATGCGCGACCAACGCTGACTCGATTTCCATGGTGCCGAGCCGGTGGCCGGCGATGTTTATGACATCGTCGATGCGTCCCATGATCCAGTAGTAACCGTCCGCATCGCGGCGCGCAGAATCCCCGGCGACATAGTAATGGTTCTTGAATTTCTGCCAGTAAGTCGAGATGTAGCGTTCGTTGTCGCCCCAAATCGTGCGCAGCATCGAGGGCCATGGCCGCTTGATGACCAGATACCCCCCGGCGCCCGGCGTTTTCACGGGACGCCCGTCTTCATCGACAATATCCGCGAAAACTCCGGGAAGCGGCTGGGTGCAGGACCCGGGCTTGGTTGGCGTCACTCCCGGAACGGGCGCCATCATGGCGGCGCCGGTTTCCGTCTGCCACCAGGTATCAACGATGGGACAGTGTTTACGGCCGATAATGCGGTGATACCACATCCACGCTTCGGGATTGATGGGTTCGCCCACCGTGCCGAGCACGCGCAGCTTGCTCAAATCGTATTGGGCGGGCAGCGCATCGCCTAGCTTCATCAGTGCGCGAATCGCCGTAGGCGCGGTGTAAAAGATGCTGACCCTGTGGTTTTGGCACATCTTCCAAAAGCGGCCACCGTCCGGGAACGTCGGCGCACCCTCGTACATAAAAATGGTGGCTCCCGCCGCCAGCGGACCATAGACCACGTACGTATGGCCGGTAACCCACCCGACATCGGCAGTGCACCAGTAAATATCACTATCCTTGAGGTCGAAGCACCACTTGGTGGTCAACTTGGCGTTCAGCAGGTAACCGGCGCTGGAATGTTGGATGCCCTTAGGCTTACCTGTCGAGCCTGAGGTGTACAGCAGGAACAAGGGGTGCTCCGCATCCAGCCACTCCGGCTCGCAGGTTTCGTCCTGTCCCGATACCGCATCGTGCCACCACACATCGCGCCCCGAGCGCATCTCGCAGGCAGTGCCGGTGCGCCGGTAGACGATGACTTTTTCTACCGATTCGCAGCCTTCCGCCAGCGCCTTGTCGACCGCTGCCTTGAGCTCGAGGGCATGACCCCCTCGCCACCCCGCATCGGCGGTAATCACGAGCTTGGCGCCCGCATCCTCGATTCGGTCTTTGACGGCATTGGCCGAGAAACCGCCGAACACCACCGAATGCACCGCGCCGATGCGCGCGCACGCCTGCATGGCCACGACGGCTTCCGGAATCAAAGGCATGTAAATAATGACCCGATCGCCGCGTCCGATACCGTGATCTTTCAGCGCATTGCCGAACTGGCATACGGCTTGATGCAGCTGCGCGTAAGTCAGCTTGCGAATGTCGCCCGGCTCGCCCTCGAAGATAATGGCTACCTTGTCGGCGCGGGTCTCCAAATTCACATCCAGGCAGTTGTACGAGACGTTCAATTGCCCATCGGTGAACCAGCGGTAATTCGGGGCGCGCGAGTCGTCCAGGGGAACCGTGAACGGCCGGTGCCAGTTGATCTCTGCCGCAGCCAAGTCCGCCCAGAACCCAATGTAATCATCGGCCGCCTTGGCATGCAGGCGCTTCAATTCGGCGGCCTTGAGCGAGGCCTGCTTGGCGAATGCCGCGGGCGGCGGAAATACGCGGTCCTCTTGCAGGACTGACTGGATATCTTTCTGCGCCATGGCTTTTCCTCGTCTATGCAGCGGTTGCGATGCGACGCACCTGCTGTCTCAAAATGTTTCCGAATCCATGGGTGTCGAAAAAGAAGTTCAGCCCGCTACGATCCTGCGGCCGCGGCTTCAAGTCATCCAGTGTCGCCTCGATAGGCATATCGCACACTATTCCGGTCAAGCGACGTGCGAGGTAGGCGGCGTCCTTGTGAGCGAGCAGTTTAGCAGCTACGGCGGCTCCGCCGCGCAGCTTGAGCCCCGCAATCCGATGAAGATTGGCATACAGCTCGTCGAGAGACCCGAATACGGCAAACAGTTCGGCGGCCGTTTTCCTGCCTACCCCCGGAACGCCCGGAATGTTGTCGACGCTGTCGCCCGTGAGGGCGAGAAAATCTGCGATCAGCTCTGGAATCACGCCAAAGCGCGGACCGATGTCATGATATTGATAGCGGGTATTGCCGCTGTAATCCCAGAATACATCGCCGTCGCGAATCAACTGCGACAGATCCTTGTCCCGCGTCACGAGCACGTTGCGAAGACCGGCGGCACGCGAGCGCGCGGCCAAGGTGCCGATGATGTCGTCGGCTTCATACTCGGCGCTGGCGAACTCCGCCAGACCCATGTGCCGGCAGAACTCGCGGCACAGCGCGAATTGGCGCTCCAAATCGGCCGGGGGCGACTCGCGGTTTGCTTTGTAAGCCGGATAGATGCCGTTGCGGAACGAGGTCACGCTGCGCCCGCTCAAATCGAAAGCGACGCCGATACGTTCGGGACGCACCCTCTCCAGCAGATCCGACAGGAAGCGCGCGAAACCGTACAGCGCATGCGTGGCATTGCCGTCCCCGTCCACCATGTCGGGCGGCATGGAATGGTAGGCGCGAAAAATGAAATAGCTGGCATCGATGTAATACACCACGCCCGACCGCGCAACGGGAACCCCTGCGATCGCGCTCACATCGGCCAGCGTTGCATGCGCTCGTGCAGCGGACTGGAACGCGGGAAATGCGCGACCAGATATTCCATTTGGTCCGCAAGCACGCGCCGGCCTTTCAAGAAAATATACTCGGCATAAGTCGGCGTGAAAGGCACCGCCAAGAGCTGCATGCCCGCCTGCTCCGGCGTGCGCGACGCTTTCGCGTTGTTGCACCGGCGGCATGCCGAGATCACGTTGCTCCAGGTGTCATGGCCCCCGCGGCTGAAGGGCGTCACGTGGTCGCGCGACAGCAAGCTGTAGGTAAAGCGCGCACCGCAGTACAGGCATAGGTAGGCGTCGCGGCGGAACAGCGTTTGATTGTTGAGCGGCGGTGTATAGGCCGCCCCGCGCAGATTGCCGGGATTGCCCGTCACGCCGAGCGTTGCGATGATGGAATTCACATCGACGATGGTGCGAAGACCTGTCCTTGCACAAGTTCCGCCGTAAAGCCGGTACAGGAGCGTGCCGCACGTATAGGCCACTTGCTCCGTGTGGTACAGCCGGGCAGCCTCGCGGTAGTCGACCCATTCCAAAGGCATGCCTGAGACGTCGGTACGCAGGATCTGTTGCGATAACGGATAGACATGCGAAACCATGGCCAGGTCGTCCCGCCAATCGAGCAACTGATACTTGTCGGTCCTGCTCACGGTCATAACCTACTAAAGATAGTCGACTCTTATGCCATAATTCAATGTTCAGCACGTAACTTAAGGCTTGGGAGAGTTTTGCATGTCCGTCGTCGTCGGCGTCCTTACGGAAACGGCTGCCAAAGAAACCCGCGTTGCCCTCGTTCCGGAAATCGCCGCAAAACTCAAAGCCCTTGGGTGTCGTGTGCTGATGGAGCGCGGCGCCGGCGCCGCCGCTCACTTCCCGGATGCCCTGTATAAGGACGTCGAGTTCAGCGATGCCGCCACCATTCTCGCCTCCGCGGACGTTATATTGAAAGTGCAGCCGCCTTCTTTGACCGAAGTCGCAGCACTTAAGAAAGGCGCGGTCGCCGTCGGCTACATGCAAGCGTATGCGCGGCCCGATCTGGTCCGGGCCCTCAAAGAGCGCGGCATCACCAGCTTTGCCATGGAATTGGTGCCCCGTATTTCGCGAGCGCAGTCCATGGACGCTTTGTCCTCGCAGGCTTCGGTCGCCGGCTACAAAGCCGCCTTGATCGCCGCCGATACACTGGAAAGATTCCTGCCCATGCTCACCACGGCGGCGGGCACCATCCGACCCGCCTCGGTGCTGGTGATCGGTGCGGGCGTCGCCGGATTGCAGGCCATCGCCACGGCGAAGCGCCTCGGTGCCGTAGTGGAAGCGTATGACGTTCGCAGCGCCACCAAGGACCAGGTTAAGTCACTGGGCGCGAAATTCATCGAGACCGGCGTCTCCGCGGAAGGTGCCGGCGGATACGCCCGCGAGCTGACTCCCGAGGAGAAAGCCAAGCAGCAAGAAGTCCTCGATGCCAGGATCGCCGCCAGCGATGCAGTGATCAGCACCGCTTCGGTTCCTGGACGCGCGGCGCCGCGGATCATCTCCAAAGCCGCGGTCGAGCGGATGAAAGATGGGGCAGTCATCGTCGATCTCGCCGCGGAGCAGGGCGGGAATTGCGAACTGACCAAGTCCGACGAGACCGTGCTGCACGGCGCGGTCAAAATCTTGGGTCCCGTGAATCTGCCGGCCTCTTTGCCTTATCACGCGAGCGAGATGTACTCGCGCAATCTATTCAACTTTTTGAAACCGGCGCTCCCGAAGGGCGATCTCGCCATCGATTGGAACGACGAGGTATTCGCCGGCGCGGTGCTCACGCACGATGGCCAAATCAAGAACGAAGCGGCGCGAACCGCAGTAGAAGGATCGAAAACATGATCGACGGCATCATTGCGCTCTATATATTCATGTTGGCCGCATTCACCGGATACGAAGTCATCTCCCGTGTGCCGGTCATTTTGCACACACCGCTCATGTCCGGTTCGAATTTCGTGCACGGCATCGTCCTGGTCGGCGCCATGGTGGCGCTGGCGACGGCCGACACGACCCTGGTCCGCGTCATCGGCTTCATCGGCGTGGTATTGGCCGCCGGAAATGCCGTCGGCGGCTACGTGGTCACCGAACGCATGCTGAAAATGTTCGTGCTCGCCGGCAAGAGGAAAGGATAAAGGAATGCTGCCCGCTTCGATGGTCCAGACACTCCTCCAGCTCTCCTATCTGATTGCGGCTGCCCTGTTCATATTGGGGTTGAAGCGCATGAGCTCGCCCGTAACCGCGGTGAGCGGCGTTCGCTGGGCGGGTGTCGGCATGCTGCTGGCAACCGTCGTGACCTTGGCATTCATGGGCGCCTCTTCGCTCAACTTCATGCTGGTGATAGCCGCCATCGCGATCGGCACCATCGTTGCATGGATCAGCGGCAAACGCGTCGCGATGACCGACATGCCGCAAATGATCGCCCTGTACAACGGTATGGGCGGTGGCGCGGCAGCGGCGATCGCGGCAGTGGAACTGTACAGCGGCAACGAGCACAACCTCGTGCATCTGACCATGGCGGCCATCGGCGGCTTCATCGGCACCGTGTCATTCAGCGGGAGCCTGATCGCTTTCGCAAAATTGCAGGGTCTGATAACCAAATCGGTGCGCTTCGGCGGCCAAAAATTCGTCAATCTGGCCATTTTGCTGATTACGCTCGGCCTCGGCTTCATGATGGTGTCGGGCCTCGGAGCCGCATCGGGGTTGCCCGTGATTTCGCTGTTCTTCGTGTTCGCACTGGTGTTGGGCGTAGCCATGACGCTGCCCATCGGCGGCGCCGACATGCCCGTGGTCATCTCGTTGTACAACGCACTGACCGGACTTGCAGTCGGCTTCGAGGGCTTCGTGCTCGACAATGCGGCCATGATCATCGCCGGCACGGTAGTCGGTTCGGCCGGCACGCTGCTTACCCAACTGATGGCGAAGGCCATGAACCGATCCCTCGGTAACGTGCTCTTCTCCAATTTCGGCGAGACTTCGTCCGCTGGCAGCGGCGCGGTCGGCACTCAAAAGCCCATCGAGGCATCCGACGCCGGCATCATGATGGCGTATGGGCAAAAGGTCATCATCGTGCCCGGATACGGCATGGCGGTGGCCCAAGCGCAGCACAAAGTGTGGGAACTGGCGCAATTGCTCATCGATCGCAGCGTCACGGTTCGCTTCGCCATTCATCCGGTCGCAGGGCGCATGCCGGGGCATATGAATGTGCTGCTCGCCGAGGCCGGAGTGCCTTACGATCTGATTTCGGATCTGGATGAAATCAACGCCGAATTCGAAACCGCCGATGTGGCGCTCATCATCGGCGCCAACGACGTGGTCAATCCGGATGCGCGCACCAATAAAAATAGTCCGATTTACGGCATGCCCATCTTGAACGCGGACAAGGCGAAGAACGTCATTGTGATAAAGCGCGGTCAAGGCCAAGGTTTCTCAGGCATCGACAACGCACTATTCGGGCTCGATCAAACACGCATGCTGTATGGCGATGCCCAATCCGCCGTGAACCAGTTGATTCAGGCCGTTAAGGCCGCAGGCTGATTTCGAAACGGTCTCTGCTGCGCCACTGCGTAGGTTTGGCGGCGTCGAAGTCTTCCAAGCGGATCATCTCGCCTTTCAAAGCGTCCGCTTGAAGCTCGAAGCGCACGTAATGAAAGTTTGGAAAATCAGTCTCTTGATAAAGATCCGGCGGCGTGCGATCCACCTCATAGGGTTTGGCACCGCCGCCGCCGGACACGAAATACATCACGCCGTCTTGTGCGATCCGCTCGTAGTTATGGATATGCCCCGCGCTGACGACAAAGCGCGCGGTTGAATGCGCCGCAGCCTCTTGAAGAAAAGGCACCAGCGCCTCTTCGTTGGGACGTGGATTGTGGTCGACCAGCTTCACCGTTTGCACATCCGCCACCGGCGGGTGGTGCATCACGATCAGCACCACACGCACGCTGCGCCTCAGCGCAGCGACTTGTTTTTCCAGCCATGCGCGCTGCTCGCTCCCGGGATACAGTGAGGCGTCGCTATCCAAGGCAATGGCGACGACCTTGCTGCCGATTGCGACCGAATACCACTGATGCCCGCGCAGCTTCGGAAATGCGTTCCACCACAGATCGAGGCAACTCGAACTCAAGCACACAGAATACTCGTGATTACCGAGCGCCGGATAAATGCGCAAATGCTTCTCGCGCCATATACGAGTTTCGCTGCGGTACACCTCATAGTCAGCGGCCACACCGTGCCACGGTAGATCGCCGCTGATGAATACGGCCGCGGGGTTCTCCTCGGCGACTCGCGCCACCAAAGCCTGCCTCGCGGTGGGCGAGGTCGCGGTAGTTTCCCCAGGATCGGTAAATCGCATGTCGCCATAAGCGATGAGCACCAACGGATCGGTAAGCACCGAATCAGGTACGCTGAAGGTCGTCGCGGCCCGCGCCGGTGCGACGACAACCATCGCCAGCGTCAAAACGATAGGCAAAGAGATTCGCATTGCGCGATGCTACCCGCCGGAGGACCGACACAGATGAAATTATTATTACTGGCGCTGATGTGCGTCCCCGCCATCGGCATGGCGGATCAGCCCGACGCCGCGCGCTGGCGCGAACACGTGCAGCACGTGCACATCGTGCGCGACACTTGGGGGATTGCGCACATCTACGGAAAATCCGACGCGGATGCCGTTTTTGGGATGATTTACGCACAGGCTGAGGATGACTTTAATCGCATCGAATGCAATTATCTCAATGGTCTTGGATGGCTTGCCCAGGCCGAAGGCGAAAAGGCCGTTTACAGCGATCTGCGCGAAAGATTGTTCGTCGACGTCGATCGGCTGCGGCAGCGCTATCGCACCGCGCCGCCGTGGCTCAAGACCCTGATGATTGCCTGGTCGGATGGCCTTAATTACTACCTGTCGAATCATTCGAACGTCACGCCAAAGGTCATTCATCGCTTCGAGCCCTGGATGGCCTTGTCCTTCACCGAAGGCAGCATTGGGGGTGATATTGAAACCGTGGATTTGGCACAGCTCGAGAAATTCTACCGGCAGGCCCCGCCCCCGACCGTGAGCGCCTCGCTTGGGCGCCCCGTGTCGTCGATGCCGGAAGAAAATCCGGGTGGATCCAACGGATTTGCCATCGCTCCTTTCTTAAGCGCATCGGGCCACGCCCTGCTCTGGATCAATCCGCACACCTCTTACTATTTTCGCTCGGAACTGCAGATGGTGAGCGAGCAAGGGTTGAACGTTTACGGTGCGGTGACTTGGGGGCAGTTCTTCGTCTATCAGGGATTCAACTCGCACAACGGCTGGATGCACACCTCCTACGGCGGCGATGCCATTGATGAATATGCGGAAGACATCGTCAAAAAGCCGGATGGTCTTTACTACAAGTACGGCACACAGCTTAAAAAGCTTCGCGTCAGCCAAATCAGCATCCCCTTCAAGCAAGCCGACGGCATGGGAACGCGGAGCTTCACGGTGTATCACAGCCATCACGGACCGATTATTCGCGCCGACAAGGGCAAGTGGATCGCGCTTAAGCTCTTGCAAGATCCCGTTCCGGCGCTCTCGCAATCGTACTTGCGCACCAAGACAACCGATTATGCATCCTTCCGCAAGACCCAAGATATGCGCACCGACACGTCCAACAACACGGTGTATGCCGACGCCGACGGCACCATCGCGTATTTTCACGGCAACTTCATCCCGAAACGCGATACCCACTTCGATTTCACGCATCCGGTCGATGGCAGCAATCCGGCCACGGAGTGGCAGGGGCCTCACGCGCTCGAAGACACGATCACCTTGCTCAATCCGAGCAACGGCTGGATTTTCAACAGCAACAACTGGCCCTTCTCCGCAGCCGGTGCGCAGAGTCCGAAACGCGAAAACTATCCGGTCTACATGTGGATCAGAGGCGAGAACCCGCGCGGCATTCACGCGGCCGAAGTCCTGCACGACATCCACGATGTGACTCTCGACAGCTTGATTGCGGCCGGCTATGACGGGCATCTCACCGCATTCGACGTGCTGCTTCCGCCGCTGCTCGCCGGTTACGACGCGCTGGCGGGCGCCGCCGCGCCCGGCGCCGCTGCGCAACGTGCCGATCTGCAAGGAGCGATCACGATGCTGCGGAATTGGAATCACCGCACCTCCGCGGACTCGGTGCCGACGACGGTGGCGATTTTCTGGGCGCAGGAGTTGGTTGAACGCAAAGGCGCCGAGGCGCGCGAGGCCGAGGAACCGGTGTACGACTATCTCGCGGGAAATCTGACGGATGCCGAGCGAATTGACGCGCTGCGCGCCGCACTGGACAAGTTGCGCGCCGACTTCGGCCGCTGGCAGATGCCGTGGGGCGAGGTGAATCGTTTCCAACGGCTGACGGACGACATTGTGCAACCCTTCGACGATGCAAAACCCAGTCTCCCAGTGGGTTTCGCGCCTTCGCGATGGGGCGCTCTAGCCTCATTTGATTGGTCCAAGCCGCGCTCTACGAAAAAAATCTATGGCTCGGAAGGCAACAGCTTCGTCGCCGCCGTGGATTTCGGCCCCAGGATTCGCGCCAAGGCCATCATGAGCGGCGGCGAGAACGGCGATCCGGCATCGCTCCATTTCACCGACCAAAGCCTGATGTTCACTCAGGGCCGCTTTCGCGATGTGCTCTTTTATCCAGAGGATGTGCGCGCTCACGCCGAGCGCAGCTACAGCCCTTAAGCAACCGCAAGCTACCGCGGAGCGCGGTGCGGCGGAGCCGCCCGCATCGGCGGCGCGGCCCGCATCGGCGGCGCGGCCCGCATCTGCTGCACGGCGCGATGCCGCTGCTCAGGGGTCATTTGACGCCATTGCTGACGCAATTGCGTGCGTCTCTCCGGCGGCATTTGCCGGAACCGGTTGAAGGATTCGCGCACCTGCTGTTGCCGTTCGGGAGGCAACGACTTGTACTGCTGCCAGCGCTGCCGCACCATCTGACGCTGTTCAGGAGGCATGGCGCGCCACTGCTGGAAGCGCTGCTGCGCCCCGGCGCGCTGCTGCGGCGTCATCGTCATCCAGCGCTGGCTGCCTTTCGCCAGGGCTTGCTGGCGGTCGGCGGGGAGGCTATCCCATTTACCCTGGTAACCGTGCAGCAACTGCTGCTGCTCCGGCGAGAGCGAATTCCAGGCCCTGGGCGCCGCCGGTGCGGGCGAAGCGGGCACGGGTTCCTGCGCGAAGCCGGTAAGGACGACGAAAAAACTCGCACAGATCCACAATGCCCTGATCATTTCTTTGCGTCCTGCGGCGGCCTCGCGGAAGCATCACTTCCGGGCGGGGGCGCCTTCTTCAAGAATTCCCACCAAGCTGTATCACCCACGTCATCCGAGCCTAAAAACTCCAGGAAACTCTCATCCGGCGGTCCGACGGCCGGCGTACCGGCCGGCGGTGTCCTGGCTGCCGGCGAACCGCCACCCTGAGCACCCGCGCCCGGCGCCACTGGCGGCGGTTGCTGCGGCGATGCGGCGGCCGGCGATCCGGCGGCCGGCGTCCCGGGCGGCGTCGCTGCCGCCGCACTCCCAACGGTCGCGCACAAGGCGCAGAGCAGGCACCGCATCCCCCAACCCGCGAGAAAGGAACTACGCAGTGGGACCCGAATTCGCCGCCTTATCCGCGAAATCATAAAAGTCGATATCGTCTTGTAGCATTTCCATCGCATCAGCCGAACCTTCGTCCGAAGAGGCTAAGAGGTCAAGATCCTCGAAGCTTGACTGCGCATCGGCAGAGGTCGCGCTTTGATGGTGCAAGGGCGCTCCGAGCCAGATTGCCGCCCCCAAAATGGCTGCAGCGGTCAGGCCGGCCGCCGGGGTCCACACCTTCCAACCGAAGCCCGCAGGCCGGCGATTCGAAGCTGCCTCGAGCGCGGCGCTGCGTGCTTGGGTCAGGCGCGAGCGGATGCGCATGTCGAGCCCCTCGACGCTTTCCTGAAACAGGGCCTGGCTGCGCATTTCGAATGCTTTTTCGTCTAGCTCGCTCATTACCAAACCTCGCCAAGCTGTTCGCGCAGTGCATGCACCGCGCGAGAATAATGCGTCTTCACGCTGCCTTCCGAGCAAGCCATGGCGCTCGCCGTCTCGGCTACGTCCATGCCTTCAAAATTGCGTAACATAAAAGCCTCGCGCTGCCGCGCCGGCAGGGCCCGTAGTGATTTCTCAAGCTGTTGCATGGCTTGGGCCTGCATCAGCCTCTCCGGTATTGCCGGCCCCTGATCAGGCACATTGTCCAAAGGGTCCTGCGCTTCGTTGTCAGGATCCTCTTTCGGCCCCGGCAGCCAGGTCATGACGCGCTTGCGCACCGTTCGACGGCGCTGCAAGTCGCGAATGCCGTTTTCCAGAATTCGATAGAACAGCGGCCGCCATTCGGCGCTGGGGCGTGAGGCATAGCTTCGCGTGAGCTTGAGCATGGCGTCTTGCACGACATCCAAGGCATCGTCAGCGTCGCGCAATGCCACTTGCGCTATGCGGAACGCGCGCCGCTCAATGTCCGCAAGAAATTTTTCGAGTTCTCTCGTGTACTCCAGAACCGCTCCCTCAGGTGCTGGAGCGGGATTATCCCAGACCATCCAAGCTGAATTGAGCGTATCAAAGCGGGCCATGCGTAGCATCTCCATTCCGGGTATAAACGCGGTGGCTGCGGTAAGGTTGACGCCGCGATGGGCGCAAGATCAGCAACTTACGCACATCGAATGTGACTCCCATTGCAATATTTTCGATCAATACCTCGGCGCCGTATCCAGTGGGGGCTGTAATCCTTTGAATCTAAAAGAATCATTTCGATTTAGAGCATTTTTTCACCAATTTGACAGGGACCCGAAACAGAACGGGCACTTAGGGTAAATGACCCCTGCTTCTGCACAGAGTTATCCACAGATATTGTGGACAAAAGCCTCGGTGGTTTTGCAGGTTGCCGTCGACACGCCGCTACGTCGGGTGTTCGACTACTTGCCGCCGCCGATTCAGCCGCCGGAGTGCCCGCCTCTCGGGGTTCGGGTTGCAGTCCCCTTCGGCCGTCAACGGCTGATCGGCATCTTGGTTGGCATCGCGTCTGAAACGGCGGTGCCTTCACTTAAGCTCAAGGCAGCCTTGGAGTTTTTGGACGAGCGGCCGGTGTATGACCCGGTTACTTTCGAATTGCTGCGCTGGGCATCGGAGTACTATCACCACCCCATCGGCGAGGTTTACGCCGCCGCCTTGCCCGTCAACTTACGCGCAGGTTGTTCGGCGCTCGGCAGCGCCGAGCGCTGGAGCCTGACGGAACTCGGGCGTGAGGAGCTTGCCCGTCCCAGCTCGCGGCGAGCGCCGCAACAGCGCGCACTGCTCGCCTGGCTGGCCGATCGCCCCAACGTCGCCACGGACGATTTGGCTGAACCCTTCAAACCGGCGCAGCTCAAG
The DNA here is from genome assembly GCA_036401515.1 of Steroidobacteraceae bacterium. Classification (GTDB taxonomy): domain Bacteria; phylum Pseudomonadota; class Gammaproteobacteria; order Steroidobacterales; family Steroidobacteraceae; genus Bog-1198. Next base: position 99,214 of record DASWUU010000258.1, on the reverse strand, counting down.
AACTTGGCGATGCGCGCCTGGGTCTTGGGTAGCGTTACCGAAAACACCGCCGAGGTCGTGCCGCTACAAGTCCTTCCGGGAGAGCTGGCTCTCACCGGCGCTCAGGCTCAGGCGGTTGAAACGATTCTTTCCACGCTGTCGAGCTTCGGCGTGCACCTCTTGTATGGCGTCACCGGCAGCGGCAAGACCGAGGTGTACTTGCGCCTTATTGCCTCAGCCATTGAGTCGGGCGGCCAAGCGTTGGTGCTGGTTCCGGAAATTGCCCTGACGCCCCAGCTCGTCGATCGCTTTCGGCAGCGATTCAGCGCAGGTGTAGCCGTCGTACACTCGGGGCTCACTGACGCTGAGCGCCGCGACGCGTGGCGCGCAGGGCACAGCGGCCAAGCGCGAATCATCATCGGCACGCGCTCGGCGGTGTTCACCTCGCTGCCCAAGCTCGCGCTCATCGTGGTCGACGAGGAGCACGACGCGTCATACAAGCAGCATGAGGGATTTCGCTATTCGGCGCGCGACCTCAGTGTCATGCGCGCGCGGGGTGCCGGCGTACCCGTCATCTTGGGCTCCGCCACGCCTTCTCTGGAAACATTGGAAAATGCGCTGAGCGGCCGCTACGTCAGGCACCTCTTGCCGCAGCGGCCTGGCGCCGCGCAGCCGCCTCGAATGTCGCTTGTAGATCTTCGCCGGCATGCCGCTGATCAGGGCTTATCGACACCCGCCATGCAAGCCATGGATCAGCACCTGAAGGCCGGCGGCCAAGTGATCGTTTTTTTGAACCGGCGCGGCTATGCGCCGAGCTTGTTCTGCAATGCCTGCGGCTGGGTGGCGCCCTGCGCGCACTGCGATGCGCGCATGACCCTGCATCGCCGGGCACATAGGCTTCGCTGCCATCACTGCGGCGCACAGGCGCCCGTGCCGACGATATGTGCGAGCTGCAGTCAGGCACTGTTGCCCGTGGGTCAAGGTACCGAGCGGGTCGAGGAAACCTTAGCGCGCTTGTTCCCGGAAGCGCCGTTGGCTAGGTTGGACCGCGATACCGCATCGGCCCGCGGTTCCATCAAGACCGTGCTGGACCGCGTGCATAGCGGCGAAGCGCGAATCCTGGTGGGAACGCAAATGCTCACTAAGGGCCACCACTTTCCCGAAGTCACGCTGGTGGTGATCCTGGATGCGGACCAGGGACTGTTTGCCAGCGATTTCCGCGCTACCGAGCGCCTCGCACAGACCATCACCCAAGTCGCCGGTCGCGCCGGTCGCGAGGCACGCGCCGGAGAAGTCATGATCCAAACCGAGTTTCCCGAGCATCCGCTGCTCAACCGGCTGATCACCGACGGCTACGAAAGCTTTGCGGCCAGCGCGCTCGAAGAGCGACGTGAAGCAGGCTGGCCGCCCTATTCGCGCCTGGCGCTGCTGCGCGCCGAGGCCAAGGACAGCGCGGCATTGGATGCCTTTCTGCGCGCGGCAGCCGCGTTGGGCGATGCCCTTCAGGAATCGGATATCAAAATTCTAGGCCCCGCGACCGCCTTGATCGCGCGGCGGGCCGATCACTTCCGGGCGCATTTGCTGATCGAAACCGCGGCTCGGCCCATCCTGCAGCGGTTCTTGAATCGGTGGTTGCCGCAGGTGGAGGCCTTGCCGGGTCCCAAGGGATTGCGTTGGTCAATCGACGTGGATCCGTTGGAAGTCGATTGAGCGCTTTGCGGTAAACTGCGCAGCCTTTGTCGGACGGACCCCCATGAAACCTTTGATCGAAGCATTGCTGAAGCGCGCGCTCGACGCGCTGCCTGAAGAGCTGATACCCGCGGCCTCGCGCGCCATCGGCATCGAGGTGGAGAGCACACGCGATGCGCAGCACGGCGATTTCGCCAGCAATCTCGCGATGCGCTTGGCCAAGGCCACGCGGCAAAATCCCCGCAAACTGGCCGAGGCTCTCATCGCCGCTCTGCCAAAGGACGCGGCCATCGCGAAGGTGGAAATCGCCGGGGCCGGCTTCATCAATTTTTTTCTGCGCGAGGATGCCTACCACCAAGAAATCGGCAAGGTTCTGCAGCAAGGCGAGTCCTATGGCCGTTCGGACGCCGGCGCCGGCCGTCGCATTCAGGTGGAATTCGTATCCGCCAATCCCACCGGGCCCCTGCATGTGGCGCACGGCCGGCATGCGGCATTCGGCGCCTCGGTGAGCAACCTGTTGGAGGCCGCTGGATTTGTGGTGCAGCGGGAGTACTACATCAACGATGCCGGACGCCAAATGGACATTCTGGCCTTGAGCGCCTGGCTGCGCTACCTCGAGCGCTGCGGTGAGCGCGTCAGCTTCCCGTCCAACGCCTATGTCGGGGAATATTTGATCGCGGTGGGCGAACAAATATTCGCCGCCGAAGGGCCTAACTTGAAACGCCCCGCGGCGGTAATTTTCGCCGATCTACCGCCGGATGAACCGCAAGGCGGGGACAAGGACGTTTATATCGATGCCCTCATGAGCCGGGCCCGCGCGCTCATCGGCGAAGCCGCCTTCCAGCGCGTCCTGAAAACTGCGCTCGACGGCATCGTCACAGACATCCGCGAGGATCTGGCCGAGTTTGGCGTGACTTTCGATTGTTGGTTTTCGGAGCGCTCTTTAAGCGACAGCGGTGCAATCGATAGATCGATCGCGGTGCTCAAAACTTCAGGTCATGCGTATCTTAAAGATGGCGCGCTGTGGTTCAAGAGCACCGATTTCGGCGATGAAAAGGACCGCGTCATCGTGCGCGACAACGGGGTGAAGACCTATTTCGCCTCCGATATCGCCTATGTGCTCAATAAGCTCGAACGCGGCTTTGAGCATTTGCTTTACATCTGGGGCGCCGACCATCACGGCTACATCAACCGGCTGCGCGCCGCGTTGATCGCACTGGGAGGTCCACCCGAACGATTCGAAGTGCTGCTGATGCAAATCGTATCCCTGTTCCGCGGCGGTGAGAAGGCCAAGATGTCGAAGCGGTCCGGCGACTATGTGACGTTGCGGGACTTGCGCAAGGAGGTCGGCAACGACGCGGCGCGCCTTTTCTACGTGATGCGCAGCAACGATCAGCACTTGGACTTCGACATGGAACTGGCCAAGTCCCGCTCCAACGAGAACCCGGTGTACTACATCCAGTACGCGCACGCGCGTGTCTCCAGCGTCATGCGGCAGCTCCAGGATCGAGGTCTGACGCATGACGCGTCGCATGGTATCGCCTCATTGGGCTACCTCAAGGAGCCGCAAGAGCAGCAGCTCATCAAGCGCATCTGCGCGTACCCTGAAGTGATCATGGTCGGCGCAGCGCAGCGCGCGCCGCATTCCCTGGTGCACTACCTGCGCGATCTCGCCAACGACTTCCATACCTATTACAGCGCGCATCAATTCATCGTCGAGGATGCCGGCGCCCGCGATGCGCGGCTCGTTCTTGCGCTCGCGACTCAGATCGTGATTCGCAACGGCCTGAAGCTGTTGGGCGTCTCAGCGCCCGACACCATGTGACGGCATGGCGCGCGACTACAAAACCAAACGCAACAAGCCAGGAAGATTTGCCGGCTGGATAGGCCTGGTATGCGGCTTGGGCCTCGGCCTCGCGGTGGCCTTGATCGTCTATTTAAAAGATCATCGGCTGGATGCGCCCGTGGCGAACGCCGATAAAGTCATCAAGAAAAAATTTCGCGGCAACGAACCGCCCGAGGTCGGCGACTACGGCGTCGATGAATCGAAGTCCTACGCCTTTTACGACGCACTCCCGAAATTCGAGGTGGTCGTGCCCGAGAAGGACAAGGACGTCCGGCCCGATACCAAATCCATTCCGGAAACGCGTCGCGGCACCTATGTGCTGCAGGCCGGCTCTTATAAGAACTTCTCGGACGCCGACCGCGTGCGTGCCAAGCTGGCGCTGCAAGGCATCGAATCGAATGTGCAAAAGGTCACCGTGGACAACGGCGCGCGCAGCGATACCTGGCATCGCATCCGCATTGGTCCGATTTCCAAGCTCGATGAACTCAATCGCATGCGCCAGATTTTGCGCAAGGCCGATGTCGACGTGCTGGTGATCCGGGTGGGCGACTAGACGCCGTTCTCGATTCTAGCCGCGTGCAGCGACCATGCCTTGCGAGAGCGAGCTTTCCCATCCAGGGATGTCGGAGTCGTCGCTGAAATCGGCTACAACGGATTGCGCCGCACGTAAGATGTTCGACTGAACTTCCAAGCCAACACTGAGAGGAGCGCCTTGCATGTACACAGCCGCCGCCGATCGATACAATCGACTTTCCTACGCTCATTGCGGCCACAGCGGCCTGCAGTTGCCGCGTATTTCACTCGGGCTGTGGCAAAATTTTGGCGTCGCAAACTCGTTCGAGAATGCACGCGACATGATCTTGAAGTCTTTCGATCACGGCATCACGCATTTCGATCTTGCCAATAACTACGGTCCACCCCCAGGGTCTGCCGAGGAAAACTTTGGCCGCATTGTGGCCACCGATTTGGCGGCCTACCGCGACGAGCTGATCATCAGCACCAAAGCCGGCTACTTCATGTGGCCGGGTCCTTATGGTGAGTGGGGATCCCGCAAATATCTTCTCAGCAGCTTAGATCAAAGTCTCGTTCGCTTAGGGTTGGAGTATGTGGATATTTTTTACTCGCATCGCTTTGATCCGCACACGCCGCTCCAGGAGACAATGGCCGCGCTTGCCACTGCAGTGCGCAGCGGCAAAGCACTCTACGTCGGTATCTCATCCTACGGACCCCAGAAGACGCGTGAGGCGTCGGCCATCTTGCGCGATCTTAAGGTGCCGGTCGTGATTCATCAGCCTTCCTACTCGATTCTCAATCGATGGGTGGAAGACGGTTTGCTGGAAGTGCTTGAGCAAGAGGGATTGGGTTGCATCGCCTTTTCGCCGCTCGCTCAAGGGCTCCTCACCTCCAAGTATCTCAAAGGCGTTCCAGAGTCTTCGCGCGCGGCTCAAGATGGTTCGTTCAGGAGGAGCATGCTCACGGAGGCCAATCTAGCCAGCGTGCACGCGCTTAACGGGATTGCTAAGTCGCGCGGACAGAGTCTCGCGCAGATGGCGATTGCCTGGGTACTGGCCAAGCCTGTGATCACCAGTGCCCTGATCGGTGCGAGCAGCTGGGCGCAGATCGAGGAATGCCTCGGCGCCATGAACAATTTAGAGTTCAGTGCAGGCGAAATCGAGGCGATTGATGGTTACGCGCGTGACGGTGGTCTTAATGTCTGGGCCGCGTCGAGTCAATCTGACTAACGATGCTCACTCGATAGCTATGAAATCAGGGTTGGTCCCTGCCGATACCGGAGATCCCACGATCGCAGTTAACACACCCGTGCCGGCAAGCGAGAATTCCGATACGTTCTCTGACCCATCGTTACCGACGCGACCGAGCTAGTATTGTAATTCGCGACACAAAGGAAGTTCCCTGCTCAGACAATCTGGTCTGGAGATGGGTTGCTTCCCGATATCGTATAAAGCGAACCGGTAAGCTGCGTGAGCACGCCGTAGTTGGGCTAATTGAATACGCCGAAATGGAGTTGTCGGTGACGTTTGCGCAATACAAGTGAGCCCCGCTGGCACCAATAACTTGCGTGCGTTCGTAATTGATGTCTTCGTACCGGTTCCAGTACACCCAAATCAATTAGATGCGCGCGCGCGAGCTTGAACATCTTGTCCATCGTGGCGCTCAGTTCGTGCACCATCACCGGCGATCGCTCCGTCGCGTTGGGCGCCGGTTCATACGAGTCGGCGAGGCGTTCAACCACGTATTCCAAGTCCAACAAAATCCGCTCCGCCTCAGGCCTCGGGAAAGCCTTGCCTTGATTCCAGCGAGACACGGTTTCGGGACGAATCTGCAACACCTTGGCGACGTCCACCGATCGAATCGCCTTTCTGCACTCAGCCCGGAGCGCCTATCCCGCCAGATTCTGAAACGCCTTGGCAATGTGCATCCAAGCTGCGGTTCCGGCCACCGGCACGGTGAGCAGTTGCTGGGCAACAAGCGCGATCCCGCCGTAAAGGTAGACAGGGTGGGGCCTCCCGAGGATGCGCCAATCGCGAAGCATGGCGGCGATGAGCAAAAGATCCGCCACCAACGAGGGAGGCAAGGCGACAAAGGGCGGCGGCGGTCCAATCGCACCGGGGGGAGCGAACAACGTGAGGAACACGCGAGCCAGCGCCGGCGTCATCATGCCGATCATGAGAAGCGTCATCAACCGCTTGTGCACTTCGGGCTTGCGAATGTTGACGATTGCGAGCGTAAAAAATACGGCCATGAGAGGCCATGCGGTTAAGGTCACGGCGGCGAAACGGCGCGCGCCATCTCCGAAACCAAGCAACTCGTTGCGGTGAAGGACAGCCTCCTGCCCGAGAAGAATCGAAAACATCATGGCGGTGAAAAGTGATATTCCCGCCAGTCCCCAAGCACGATGATCAAGCGTGCGTCCGGCCGCGACCAGCCATGTCTGCAGGAAATAGAAACAGGTCCACGAAAAAAGCAAAATCCCGTGGATGTGAATAATGGGTTCCGCGTGGAAGGTGCCGGTGGCGATCTTGGCCCAATAGGTCGGAGTGAAGCCGCCGAAGGCCACTAACAAAAACACGCCTGCCATCCACACGTAAAATTTACGGCTCTCGGCGCGCACCGCCGAAGCCGTAGCTATCGCTTCCATTTTTCTTCTCCCTAGATGCGCGGCCTTGCTAGAGCCGCGGCCTATATGCGTGGCGTCCAATCGACGAATATACCCGCATTTTCCCGCAAGGTTCTGCCTAATCCTCGCCTAATTGGCGAAAATCTACGCCCAATGCCCGCAGCTTACGGTAAAGATGCGTGCGCTCCATGCCCACCCGCTTGGCCAGTTGCCCGACCTTGCCATTACACAGGAGCAGCTGCTGCTGAAGGTAGGCTCGCTCGAACTGTTCGCGCGCCTCGCGCAGCGGGAGGGCGAGCAGGTCTTGCTTCACCAAGGGCTCATCCACCGCCATTTTCAATGCAAGCTCGCGCTCGATTTCCTCGAGCCGGATCTCTTCCCCGGAACCCAGGATGAGCACGCGTTGCACCAGGTTCTTGAGCTCGCCGACATTGCCCGGCCAGGGATAGTTGCGCAGCCGGTTCTGGGCCGCCACGCTGAAACGCCGCAACGGCAAATGCTGCTCATCGACCAGCCGGTCCACGTAGTAGCGCAGCAGATCGGGCACGTCCTCGGCATAATCGCGCAGTGGCGGCACCCGCAGCGTAATCACGTTCAGATGCGCCAACAGGTCGCGCCGGAACGGCTCGGTCGTGGAGCGCGACTCGAATCCATCTTGCGCGGAGCTGATCCATCGCACATTGGGCTGCAGGCGCTGGCGTCCGCCGACACGCGTGTAGCCGTTCTGCTCGATGGCACCCACCAGCGCCCGCTGCGCGTTGGCGTTCAAGTCCTCCAGCCCGCTGACGTAGAGCGAGCCGCCGGTAGCCTGGTCAAAGGCGCCGGGGTCCACCTTACCGTCGCGCTCGCTGCCAAACAGGGCCGCGGCGGGGTCTTGGGCGAGACTGGCCGCCACCACCGTGAAGAACGGCTTGGCCGCCCGAGCACTCAGGGAGTGCAAGTAGCGCGCATAGGCCTCGCGCCCCGACCCCAGCTCGCCGACGAGCAATACTGGGGATGAGCTCGAGGCGGCTTGCTGCACCTGTTCGCGCAGCGTCTGGGTAATCTTGGACTTGCCGATGGGCACGGCCAGGGCCGATGCTTGCGTGCGCGCCGACAATCGCTTGCGCCGTCCCGCATCGAGCGCCCGTTCGACGGTGCGCAGCAGCTTGGTCAAGGACAGCGGTTTCTCGACGAAATCAAACGCACCGAGACGCGTGGCCTCCACCGCCGTCTCCACGGTGCCGTGTCCCGACATCATGACCACCGGGCAGTCGTAACCGTCGGTCGCGGACCACTCGCGCAGCAGCGTGATGCCGTCGGTGTCGGGCATCCAAATATCCAATAGGACCAGGTCGGGAACTTGCGTTGCCCGCGAGGAGCGCGCCTGGCTGGCATCCGCGGCGATTTCCACGTCGTAACCCTCTTCGGAGAGAATCTCCTTGAGCAGCCCGCGGATATCCGCCTCGTCGTCCACCACCAAAATTCTCGAAGCGGTCATACGCGTTCTCTCCTGTGTTCGCCTTTGCGCGGTTCGCGCGCGCCTGCAGAGCGCGCGCTGTCGCCGAGCGGCAGGATAATTCTCACTCGGGCGCCGCCCGAGCGCTGATTATCCGCTTCAATGCGCCCGCCGTGCTCTTCCACGATTTTTTTGACAATTGCCAGCCCGAGGCCGGTGCCTTTCGGCTTGCTGGTGACATAAGGATCGAAGACCGTACCGAGCAAGTCGCGCTGAAAGCCCGGGCCATTGTCCGTGACCACGATGGCAACCGACGCTCCATGCCTTTGACCTTCCTCCGCGAGCTGAGTTTCGACCTCGATGCACGCCCCGACCTTGCCCTCGAGCGCTTCCAGGGAATTGGTCACCAGATTGTTGAGTATTTGCCGAATGCGCATGCGATCGGCGGAAATGAGCGGCAAGCGGGGATTCAACTGCAATTTCATCTCCGCACTGCTGTCCTGCACTCGGTACAGATCCACGACCTCGGTGATCAGCTGATTCAAATCGAAGCGCGTGAACTGCATGTCAGGTGCACGCGCGTACTCGCTGAAGGCGTTCACCATTTGCTTCATCGCATCGACCTGCGCCACGATGGTGTGGGTGGCGCGCTCCAGGATTTGCGCGTCCTGGGCGTTCATGCTGCCGAGAAACTTGCGCCGCATCCGTTCGGCTGACAGCTGGATGGGGGTCAAGGGATTCTTGATCTCGTGCGCCAAGCGGCGCGCCACCTCGCCCCAAGCCGCGTCGCGCTGCGCCTGCAACAGGGTCGTGATGTCGTCGAACACCAGCACCACTCCCGCGGCGCCTCCGGCATCGTTGGGCAGCGCGGTGCACGCGCACATGAGCACCCGCTTGCCGGAGTCCGACAAGAGTTCGATCTGCTCGCGCCAATCGAGCTCTTCCGGCTGCAGCCGCTGCTTGATGGCGCTCAAGAATTGCGTGAACAGAGCGCTGTCGCTGATAGATTCATCGAACTGCTTGCCGATGGCCGCCTCCAGATCCACGCCCAGGATGGCGCTGGCCGCCTGATTGGCGGTGCGCACCTTAAGGTCGGGTTCCAGCGAGACCACCCCCGTGGACAAGCGCGCCAAAATGACGGCCAAGCCGGCGCGCTCCGCCTCCACGGCTTGCTGGCTGCGGCGCGTCTCCTCGCGAGCCCTACCGAGGCGTCTGGTCATGTCATTAAAGGACGTCACGAGAAAGCCCAGCTCGTCGCGCCCGGGCAGCGGCAGGCGCGTGTCGTAGTTGCCCTTGGCCACTGCGCGGGTGCCGGCAATCAGGTCCTGCACCGGTTGCACCAGACGCTGGGCGGCGAAGAAAGCGCCGTACACGGCCGCGATCAAGGACATCAGCACGACGAAACTCAATATCAGTACGTACATGAATTTCAGCGGTTGCCGCTTTTGCACCAGCGACGCATAAGAGGTGTAGGAGCGCTGCACCGTGTCGGCCAGCTGGCTCAGCTGCTGCGGCACCGGATAAACCGCAACCAGCACCCGCGAACCCGTACTGCTGTCCTCGATGGGTGCAGCCGCTCGAATCAAATAGCCGCCGCTCGAATCGGTGTCCAAGCTCACGTACGGACGGCCGCGCCGCAATTGCAGCATCATCTCGTCGGTAGCCGGCACCGGCAGCGCGTCCATGGGACGATCCGAGCTGGTGGCGATGATTCGCGCTTGCGGCCCCACGACGGTGAACTCGATCGCGGTGCTGTCTTGACGCTGGCGATCCAGCGAAGCGGCCAGCTGGAAATTCGACAGTCCCGATAGCGAGCGCGCCACGAACTGGGTGTGCTGCAAAAATTCGCGAACCCGCACATCGAGGGCTGCGTGCGACAGCTCACGCGTGTCGCTCAGTCCTTGGCTCACCTCGCTCTCGAACCAGCTGTCGATGCCGCGGTTCAAAAATTGCAGCGAAAAATAATAGACCACCAGAATCGGCGCCACGGCCAAGGCGCTGAATATCGCCACGGTGCGCCCTTTGAGGCGCGAGCCGGGCACGTGACGGCGAAAATCGCGCACCAAGCGCGTCAGCTTGCCCGCGAGCAGCACGAACAAGGTGAGCAAGCCGACGATATTGACCAGCAATATCCACGGCAGCCAGATGGCGAACTTTTCGGAATTCTGGACGGCCGAGGCCAGCATGAACAGCGCCGTCAGCCACAGCGCCACGCCGATGCCGCCCAAGACCGTTGAACCGTATTTGCGGATCATGGTTGGAACGTCCACGTGTACCAATCGGACTCGCGATGCCAGTCGCTGACCCAGAACATCAGCAGGCGCAACGTAAAGGGAACCGTGCCGAAATCAAGCTTCGCGCGCACGCTTGCTTCATAGCGCCGGTCCCGCTGGATGAGCGCCTGATCCAACGCCGGGAGACTGTGCACTTCCGATAGATGCTCGAGCGCCTCATCGATCGTGCGCAACGATTCTTGCTGGCCGCTGTTGTCGTTGCGCAAGATGTAGCGTGCGCTGACGGCGTTATATTGCAAGTGATAGCGCTGCGTCAGCTCCGCCACGGTCGAGTTGGGCAGCAGCTGCCGTACCCGCTTGATCAGGAGATCGAGCTCGAGCGCCAGCGGCACTCCTTCGGCCAACCCGCGTCGCACGGCATCGCTGGTCGGCAGGTCCACGCGCGCATTCAAATGATACACGCCGTCCTGAATCTCGAGGTCCGCCGAGCGGACCTCGAAGCGCCCCTGCAAACCGTCAGCCCTAGCCGGTTGCACGGGCATCAAACCCGAGAACACGAGCACAGCGCATGCAACCCACGCCACGCGTGCCAGGGGCGCAACGCGCCCCCTGCGCCGATCAACGCCCCGCTTAAGTGTGCTTACGGCATTCATGTCTTGGTCAAGGCAGCATAATAGAAGCCGTCGGCACCCGCCTCACCGGGAAGTATCTGCCGGCCGAACTCATCGGCTTCCCCTAAACCCGGCCAGCCTTGCCAATCCTCCACGGGCACTATGCGGGCGTCCGTGCGGTCGGCCAGGAATGCGGCAATGACATGACGGTTTTCGCTGCGCGTCACGGTGCAGGTGACATAGACCAGGCGGCCGCCGACGGCCAGCAAGTCCCAAGTGGCACGCAGAAGCCTGCCCTGCAGCGCGGGCAATTTGTCGATGTCCGACGGGGACTTACGCAGTCTGATGTCGGGATGACGGCGTATGACGCCAAGCCCTGAGCACGGCGCGTCGAGCAGTATCCGATCGAACGGCTGACCATCCCACCACGCGGCAGGTGCACCGGCGTCTGCGGTCACGATCTCCGCGTCTAACTGTTCACGACGCAGATTCTCGCGCACCTTGCCGAGACGATGCGGGTCGATGTCCATCGCCACCAGCTTCGCCAAGTTGGGCTCGCGCTCGGCTATCAATGCGGTTTTCCCTCCCGGCGCTGCGCAAGCGTCGAGCACGCGCTGATTGGCGGCCAACGCCAGCGGGAAGGCGACGCACTGGGCGCCCAAGTCCTGCACCGACACCACCCCTTGCGCGAATCCGGGTAGCTCGTGCACATCGCGGGGCGAGTCCAACGCGATGGCATAAGGCACGCCCGTCGCTTCGCGGCCCTCGATTCCCGCCGCTTGAAGCAGGGCTAAGTACTCAGCCGTGCTTGAAAGGCGGCTGTTGACGCGCAACCACATCGGCGCTTGCGCATCGCTTGCCGCCAGCAATTGAGTCCAGCGCACCGGCCAATCGGCGCGAAAGCGGTCTGCCAGCCAGATCGGGGCCGCATGGCGCGTCGCCGGCCTGCTGGCAATCTCGGCATCCACCGCCGCGCGCTCGCGCAGATAACGGCGCAGGAGCGCATTGATGAGTCCGGAGGCGCGAGCGGCGTCAGTGGCCTTGGCGGTTTGTACCGCTGCATCGACGACGGCATAGTGCGGGCTGCGTTCATCTTCCAGTTCATAGAGCGCGACCGACAAAATCGCCCGCACCAAAAAATCGAACGACTTAGGACCGCTCGACGATAGCTTTCCCAAAATAGCCTCGTGGCGAAAATAGCCGCGCACCGCGCCGTAGCTCAACGATCTCACCGAGGGCGTGAGCTTGGAATCGGCGCCGACCAGTGCATCCTTCAAGGCCGCATCGAGCGTCACCCCTTCGCGCAGCACCCGCGCCACGGCGTGCGCCGACAAGGAACGGGCACTGGCGGCCGGCCTGCTCATGAGGTTGCCAACGAAGCGGTCAGTCGTGCGCCGTCGAGCCGATGTCCCCGCACAAAATCGGCAGCCGGCAACGGTTTGCGGCCGGCGAGTTGCAAGCGATGAATCCGCAAGAGCCCGGCACCGCAAACCACATCGATGCCCTCGCCGGTTGCGCTGAACACGGTCCCTGCGGGCATCGCAGCGCCGCGCGCTGCAACGCTGTGAATGCTGGGCGCTTCAAGGGGCTCGGCCTCCCAAATTCGCAGCTGCTCTCCATTGAAGCGAGTCTCGGCCATGGGCCAAGGATTGAAGGCCCGCACTTGGCGTGAAATTTCCTCGGCGCTGCGCTCCCATTGGATCAGCGCCTCGCGCTTGTCGATCTTTCGAGCGTAAGTCACCCCCTCGGCGGGTTGTGCGATTTCGCGGATGGCTCCTGCGGCCAGCCCCTCCAATGATTCGGCGATGAGGTCGGCGCCCATCACGGCGAGCCGGTCATGCAGCGTTTTGGCCGTGTCGGTGGGTTTGATGGCCGTGGTGCGCGAGTTCAGCATCGGACCGGTATCGAGGCCGGCCTCCATACGCATGATTGTCACCCCGGTGGTCGGATCTCCCGCGAGCACCGCCCGCTGAATGGGCGCCGCACCTCGCCAGCGCGGCAAGAGTGAGGCATGAATATTGATGCAACCCCACCTCGGGATTTCCAGCGCCTCGGGCGGCAGGATCAGGCCGTACGCCACCACCACCAACGCATCGACATGGGCGGCGCGCAGTGACGCCCGCGCCTCGGGGGACTTGAAGCTCGAGGGCTGATGCAAAGGTATTCCCAGCTCGAGGGCGCGGCGCTTGACGGGACCCCACTGCAGCGCCCGGCCACGGCCCGCGGGTCGATCAGGCTGGGTGAACACGGCGCAAATTCCATGCAGCGCAGCCAGCCGCTCCAATGCGGGAACCGCGAAGTCAGGCGTGCCGGCGAAGCCCAGCCTCAAGGACGAAGATGCGCTCAATGCTCAAAGAGCCGGCGCGTGCGCGCGTGAATCGCTGCCTGTGGATCGTTGTTTACGCTCTTTTTCTAAGCGCCGCCGGATCAGGGTGCGCTTCAGCTCCGAGAGGTAATCGACAAACAGCTTGCCTTCGAGATGGTCCATCTCGTGTTGAATGCAGACGCCCAGCAAGCCCTCCGCATCCATCTCAAACGGCTGCCCATCGCGCCCCAAAGCCCTCACGCGGATTTTCGTGGCGCGCGACAGCTTGTCGTAAATGCCCGGCAGCGATAGGCAGCCCTCCTCGCCGGGACCCTCGCCCTCCTTACTCAGAAGCTCGGGGTTGATGAAAACCAGCGGCTGATCTCGGCTCTCGCTCACATCCATCACGATCACGCGCTTGTGCACGTCCACTTGAGTGGCGGCAAGGCCCACGCCGTTGGCCGCGTACATGGTTTCAACCAGGTTATCGATAAATTGACGCAGCGCGTCATCGACGACCGTGACCGGGGCCGCCTTCTTTCTGAGTCTAGGGTCCGGATACTCGAGAATTACGAGCTTTGTCATGGGAGTTATGAGAGCAATATCGTGTTTTTGGCTCAGGAATGTTGCTAAAGTTCCGCCGCTGCTTAACTTAATGCCCTACGCAGATTAGTCGCTGTCACGAGGCAAACGGCAAAAACGGGCGATGCGTCCCAGTCTTGAGCGGCAGGACGGAAGTATACCAGTCAGTCTGCAACCATAGGCTGACTCAAGGGAGCGAACGAATGCAAGGTCATCATTTTCTAGGCCTATTACTCTCGGTTGCGGTGCTCGCCGGATGCCATAGCCAGGCAATCCGACAGGAGCCGCCGGCAGCCGTGGTATCCAACGAGCCCACTGAAGAAGGCACCGTGGTGGGCGACGAAAAGACAGCGATGGAAGCAGCCGTTGAAGGCGGCTCATCCCGCAGCCCGGAAGCCACCGAAATGCCACGCGAAGGCAAAGGTCCGACCCTTGCCGAGAACGCACCCGACAGCTATGTCGTGAAAAAGGGCGACACTCTCTGGGGAGTCGCCAAAGTCTTCCTGCGCGATCCCTGGTATTGGCCCGAAATCTGGCAGGTCAATCCCCAGATCAAGAATCCGCATTTAATTTATCCTGGCGATACGCTGCGATTGGTGTTCATCGACGGCCAGCCGCGAGTTGTCATGCTGCAACGTGGCGATGCTGCCCGGGTTGAGCCGCGCGTTCGCAGCCAGCCGCTGGAATCGGCCATTACCACCATTCCGTATGCCACGGTCGCCGCGTTCATGTCCAAACCCTCGGTTTTAGACAGGGACCAAATCAAGCACGCGCCCTACTTGCTCGCCACGCGCGATCTGCATGTGGTCATGTCGGAGGGCGATACGCTGTATGCGCGCGGCTTTGCGAACCCGGCGGAGCTCGGCACTCATTACAACGTGATCCGCGTCGGCGATGCGCTCATCGACCCCGATGATCATCGCGTCTTAGGCTATGACGGCATTTTCACAGGCTCTGGGCACGTCACCCGACAAGGCGACCCCACCACCCTGGTCATGACCGAGTCCACGCGTGAATCGCGCGCGGGCGACAAACTGATCGCGGGCGGCGTCGATGTGCCGCTCGATTTCATTCCGAGCGCGCCTCGGTCCATGACCAACGGACGAATCATCGCAGTTTCCGACGGCGTGACCGTTATCGGCCAGTACGAGGTGGTGGTGGTCAATCGCGGTGCGCGGGACGGCCTGGCACCCGGCAACGTCCTGGGCGTGTTCGATACGGGCCCGGTAGTGCGCGACACGGACAAGAAGGGATTTTTCAACCTCGACACGTTGGGGGCTAAGAAAGTTCGTCTGCCCTCCGAGCGCACCGGCACGTTCATGGTGTTCAAAACCTTCGACAACATCAGCTACGGGCTCATCATGGAAGCCACCAATATGATTCGCGTCGGGGACAAGGTCCAGAACCCTTAAATCTGCACGTTTCGCGCCGATTGGGCGCTTCATGAGCGTCCAGCCGCTGCGCGATACTTGGGCTCGATGCAACGAGCCGAGGAGCTGTTCGCCTGGATGGCGCTGTCGCGGGCGCCCGAGCTTGATGTCGTAAGTCTCGCGGTGGCCCTCGAAACATTGGGCGGCGTTCATGGCCTCCTCGATGCCTCGGACGCGGCGCGCCGCGGCGCCGGAATTTCGCCCGCAGCCAGCGAGTTTCTGTCTCGGTCCGGCAAGAGCCCAAGCGCAAGGGAGCGTGCCTGGGCGAAACGCGCCAACCATCACCTCGTGCCCTTCACCGACCCACGCTATCCAGCCTCACTGTGCGTGCTCGATCCGAGGCCCATCGTCCTGTATGTCGCCGGCAATGCGCAGATCCTCAGCGACCCGACGCTCGCCATCGTCGGCAGCCGCAACCCTACGCCTGCCGGCCGCGATATTGCGTTCGAATTCGCCGAATCCTTGGCGAGCGTGGGGCTCGGCATCACCAGCGGACTTGCCGAGGGCATCGACAGCGCTGCTCACCGCGGGGCACTGGCGGCGCAAGGAAACACCATTGCGGTGCTCGGGTCCGGCCTCGACATCATCTATCCCGGACATAACCGCGGTTTAAGCGAGGAGATCAGTTTCCGAGGCGCCTTGATCAGCGAATTCCCGTTGGGCACGCCGCCGCGGCGCCAAAACTTTCCGCAGCGAAATCGCATCATTGCCGCGATGAGTTTGGGCACGTTGGTGGTTGAAGCCGCGCGCCGCAGCGGCTCCTTGATCACGGCCCGGCTTGCCGGTGACCATAATCGGGAGTTGTTCGCCGTTCCCGGCTCCATCCACAATCCCTTGAGCCGCGGCTGCCACGAGCTGATCCGCCAAGGCGCAAAATTAACCGAAACCGTAGCTGACATATTGAGCGAGTTGAACTTTTCCGACTTCTTCCAGCGCGCGCGCCTCGCCTCGGAAGGCCCTCGAAGACCCCCAGGCATTGAGGCGGGCATGGACAAGGCACACAAAATCTTGTTAGATGCGCTCGGCTTTGATCCCGCGGACCTCGATGTATTGGTCGTTCGTACCGGATTCAAACCAGAAGCCGTGTCCTCGATGATGCTGATCCTCGAGCTCGAAGGCCACGTTCAGGCCGCCCCCGGCGGCCGTTACTCCCGAGTCGCTAGGAGCCGGAGGTGAAAGATAACGTTCTCGACCTACTCATCTATCTCTTCGAGAATTATATGAGTGCCGATGATGAGCCTCGGCCGGATCGAAATACGCTGAAGCTCGAATTGGACAAGGCCGGATTCGCCGAACCCGACATCGAACGGGCTCTGGAGTGGCTCGATGGGCTGTCCGGTGAACAGCTCGGTAAAGTGGCCGAAGCCACCGCGCGCGCCGTGCGCGTGTTTAGCAGCCAGGAGCTGGTGCGGCTCGACACGGATGTACGAGGTTATCTGATGTACTTGGAAAATGTTCGGATACTCTCGGGCACAGAACGAGAGCTGGTAATAGACCGCCTGATGGCGCTTGAAGCCGACGAAATCGATATCGAACAAGTGAAATGGGTCGTGCTGATGGTGCTCTTCAGCCAGCCCGGCCAAGAGTCCGCCTACGCTCAAATGGAAGACCTGGTCTTCGAAGAGCGCACTGACGCTTTGCACTAGACGACTTTGAGCAGCAATCTCGTTATCGTGGAATCGCCTGCCAAGGCGAAGACCATCAAGAAGTACCTCGGCAAGGATTTCGAGGTGCTCGCCTCGTACGGCCACGTGCGCGACCTCGTGCCGAAGGAAGGCGCCGTGGATCCGGATCACCACTTCGCCATGAAGTACCAGGTAGTCGAGCGCAACCAGAAGCACGTCGACGCCATATCGCGCGCCCTCAAAAAAGCCAAGACCCTGTTCCTGGCGACCGACCCCGACCGCGAGGGCGAGGCCATTTCCTGGCACCTGTACGAGCTGCTCAAAGGCCAGGGCGAACTCAAGGGCAAGGATGTCAGCCGCGTGGTTTTCTACGAGATCACCAAGAACTCGGTGCGCGAAGCCATGGCGAGCCCGCGCGAGCTATCGGTCGATTTGGTGAACGCGCAGCAGGCGCGGCGCGCGTTGGACTTTCTCGTGGGATTCAATTTATCGCCCCTGTTGTGGAAGAAAGTGCGCCCTGGATTGTCGGCCGGCCGGGTGCAAAGCCCGGCGCTGCGCATGATTTGCGAGCGCGAGGATGAAATCGCCGCCTTCGTCGCGCGCGAGTACTGGAGCATCGACGCCGAGCTGGAACACTCGGAACAAAAGTTTCCCGGCAAGCTGGTGGAGTTTCAGGGCGAGAAAGTCGAGCAGTTCAGCTTCACCACCGAAGCGCAAGCGCGCGAGGTGGAGCGTGCGCTCAACGAGGCCGCCAAAGGAGAGCTCACGGTCCTCACCGTGGACCGCAAGCAGCGCAAGCGCAATCCCGCCCCACCGTTCACGACCTCGACGCTCCAGCAAGAGGCGGCGCGCAAACTCAGTTTCAGCGCGCAAAAAACCATGCGCGTCGCGCAGCAGCTCTATGAAGGGGTGGATATCGGCGAAGGCCAAGTGGGCCTGATCACCTACATGCGCACCGATTCGCTCAATCTCGCGCAAGAGGCGATCGGCCAGATCCGCGATGTCATCGTGCAGCTTTACGGCCAAGCCGGTCTTGCCGAAGAGCCCCGCATCTTCAAGACCAAGTCCAAGAACGCGCAAGAAGCCCACGAAGCGATTCGTCCGACGGCCGCGAGCGTATTGCCGGCGGACATCGAGAATAAGCTCGAGTCGGATCAGTTCAGGCTGTATTCGCTGATTTGGAAGCGCACCGTCGCATGCCAAATGGCCCCTGCAATCTTCGATACGGTCACGGTTGAGATGCTCGCCGGCGGGGATGCACAGCCCGGGGCTGCGAAGCGCACCGTGCTGCGCGCCAACGGCTCGACCCTGGTCAAGCCGGGATACATCTCGGTTTATCAGGAAGGCTTGGATGATGCGGTCCAGGACGACTCGGATCATGTGTTGCCGCCGATGAAAGAGGGCGATAAGGTCAAGCTGGTCGGCGTGGTGCCGAGTCAGCACTTCACCGAGCCGCCGCCGCGTTTTTCCGAAGCTTCCCTCGTCAAGGCACTGGAAGAATATGGCATCGGCCGCCCCTCGACGTACGCCTCGATCATCTCCACGCTGCGCGACCGTCAGTACGTGGACATCGAAAGCCGGCGCTTCACCGCCACCGACATCGGCAAGATCGTCAGCCGCTTCTTGACCCAGTACTTCACCACCTACGTGGACTACGACTTCACCGCCAAGATGGAGGACTCGCTCGATGCGGTTGCCAGCGGCGAGCAGGAGTGGGTGCCGCTTTTGGAGAAATTCTGGAAGCCCTTTATCAATCTTGTGAATCACACGGAAACTTCGGTGAGCCGCGAGGAAGTCGCGCAAGCGCGCGACTTAGGGGTGGATCCGGCCAGCGGCAAGCCGATGAGCGTGCGCATGGGGCGCTTCGGGCCCTTCGTGCAAATAGGCACCAAGGACGATGAGGACAAGCCGCGTTTCGCGGGCCTGCGGCCGGGACAAAAGATGGATCAGATCACCCACGCCCAAGCGATGGAGCTCTTCAAGTTACCGCGCAAGCTCGGTACCACGGCTGCCGGCGAAGAAATCACCACCAACGTCGGCCGATTCGGTCCTTACGTGAAGTACGGCGCCAAATATGTCTCGCTCAAGACCGACGATCCCTACGAGATCACGCCGGAACGCGCGCTCGAGGTCATTCGTGAAAAGGAAATCGCGGACGCGAACCGGTTAATCCTGGATTTCCCCGATGCCGGCATCCAAGTGCTGAATGGCCGCTATGGTCCGTACATCACCGACAAGGCTCGCAATGCGAAAATACCGAAGGATAAAGAGCCGAAGAGCCTGACGTTGGAAGAGTGCCAAACGCTGTTGGCGGCCGCGCCGGAACGCGGCAAATGGGGCCGCAAAGGCGGCAAGTTCTCGAAATTCGCGCCCAAGGGCGCCGCGAAGGGCGCCCAGGCAGCCAAGGACAGCAAGCCCGCGGGGAGCGCCAAGACAGCCGCCGGCGCCAAGGGCATCAAGGCGGACAAGAAGGCCGGCGAGCCGGGCGCCGCCATCACTCCCGCAAGGCTTGCCGCTAAGGGGAAAAAGACCGCGGTCCACAAGCGTGCGCCGGCGGCCCCGGTGGACGCGCGCGCCGCTCACTCCAAGGTCAAGAAGAAGCCTGCCAAAAAAAAGGCGTAGGGGCCGATGCCAACCCTTAAGCCGGTCGATGCGTCCGCAGTCAAGGTCTACCTGAACGAGCTTCAGGATCGCATCACAGCGGCGGTGGAAAAAACCGAGTCAGTGAGTTTTCGCCGCGATGAATGGCGGCGTCCCGAGGGTGGCGGCGGCGAAAGCCGCATCTTGAGCGATGGTGCCGTGTTCGAACGTGCCGGCGTATCGGTCTCGCACGTGTTCGGCGACAAGATGCCCCCCTCCGCCTCGGTATCACGCCCCGAAATCGCCGGTGCGCCCTTCGAGGCCATGGGCCTGTCCTTGGTGTTTCATCCGCGCAATCCGCATGCGCCGACCACCCATTGCAACGTGCGGTTCTTCGTGGCAAGGCCCATGGGCGGACCTGAGGTCTGGTGGTTCGGGGGCGGTTTCGACCTCACGCCCTATTACCCCTACGACGAGGACGTGCTTCACTGGCATCGAACGGCACGCGAGGCCTGCCGGCCGTTTGCAGCAGAGCGCTACGAACGATACAAAAGCTGGTGCGACCGGTATTTTTTCTTGCCGCATCGGAACGAAACGCGCGGCGTGGGCGGATTGTTCTTCGATGATCTGAATGATGGCGGATTCGAGCGTTGCTTTGCCTTCCTGCGCAGCGTTGGCGATCACTTTCTACCGGCCTACATGCCCATTCTCGAGCGGCGCAAGGACCTCCCGTACGGCGATCGTGAGCGGCACTTTCAGCTATACCGCCGCGGCCGATACGTGGAATTCAATCTGGTCTGCGACCGGGGCACCTTGTTCGGATTGCAGTCTCACGGCCGTACCGAGTCCATCCTGATGTCGCTGCCGCCACTGGTTCGCTGGGAATACGATTGGCATCCCGCTGCAGGATCGCCCGAAGCCAGGCTGTACGAGGATTTTCTGCGTCCCCGAGACTATCTGACGGAATTGCAGCGCTGAGGCGTTCTTACGATTCGACGTCGCCGATATGCAGCCTATCAACGGTGCACGTGAGCGTCTCGGCGCCGAGCGACAAATACACCTGACCGTCGGCCACCGTGAGCGAAAATTCCATTCGCCGCGCGAGCAATGCCGTGAAGGCCGCGAGCCATTCGCGGTCCACCGCGTACAGTTCCAGCGCCTCCGCGCGGTGGATTTTCGCGGCGCGAAGCCTCAGGGCCAGCTGCTCCGCGTCCTTGTGCGTGTACACGGCGACACGGGGTACGAGCTTGGCGGCCCGATGCAGCCGCGCAGCATCCGGCGCGCCCACGTCGATCCACACTCGCAGCGCGCCGGTGAGATCTCGCACTGAAATTGCCGGCTGATCAGGGTCCGAAAGGCCGTTTGAAAGATTGATGCCTTCCGTGTATTCGAGGCAGTAGGCGAGCACGCGCGTCAATAAATGTTCTTCCGTCTCCGATGGATGGCGCGCCACGCGAAGATCCAACGGTGCGTAAACACCGCGGTCCGAATCCGCGAGTTCAATTTTAAATGTATATACGGTAGCGCCGAGCGCCATGAGTCACCTTGGACCGTCGGATAGTGCCTTAGCCTGATAGCGTTCGGGTCAGCGCGCCTGCGGAAATTTCGCGGCAGCCGCTGGCATTTTGGCCGCACCACAGGGGCGAGAAATCGCCGACGCCGAGGCTCTCGGCTTTTTTTCGCAAGCTTACGAGCGCGTGGCTGGCGAGGGGGAATGCCGGCGCCGCCGCATTGATGGGCCCGAGCTCCGCCATGAGTCGATTGACGATGCCTCGCGCGGGCCGGCCGGAAAATAAATTGGTCAATGCCGTGTTCGTCGCGCGAACGCTCTTCAGCGCTGCGCGATGAACCTGACTCGTTGCGGCCTCGGGGCACAGCAAGTACACCGTCCCCAAGAGCACGGCCGCGGCGTCCAGCGACAAAGCCGCTGCGACGCCCTTTGCATCCGCGATGCCGCCGGCGGCGATCACCGGTACCCGCACAGCACGTGCGATCTGCGGCAGCAGAGCAAAAGTCCCCACCTGAGTCGTCAGATCCTCCGATAAGAATAGGCCGCGATGGCCGCCGGCTTCGAGCCCTTGCGCGATGATGGCATCGGCGCCGTGCTGCTCCAGCCACAGGGCCTCTGCAACGGTAGTCGCCGAGGACCACACTTTCGAGCCCCATGATTTCACGCGCTGCAAAAGATCGCCCGGCGGCAAGCCGAAATGGAAACTCACCACGGCGGGTTTGAAGGGTTCCAAAACATCCGCAGCTGCAGCGCTGAAGGATGCCCGTGAAGGGCCGGGGGCCGAATCCCCCGAATCGATGTCAAATTCCCGGAAATAAGGGGCGAGCAACTTGCGCCACGCCGTTTCTGCGGCGGCGTCTGCGGCGGGGGGCGTGTGGCAAAAGAAGTTTACGTTGAAAGGCTTAGTCGTCTGCGCGCGAATCCGCATCAACTCTGCGCGCATGGCATCGGGGCTCAGCATGGCACAGGGCAACGAACCTAAGCCGCCGGCATTGCACACCGCGATGGTCAGCTCGCTGCCTTGCCAGCCTGCCATGGGCGCCTGAATGATGGGCAGCTCGATGCCGAAGAGTTCTTGAAAGGTCACGGATTACCCCGCCTACATTCTAGCGCGCATCGACTCCGAGGCGCGCACGAGGATTGTAAAATTTATCCATCAGGCAAATTCCCAGGCCCGTGCATTGACAATATTTGGGCTTGTGCGGCGTAATACCTCGCGGTGCAAGATTCCATCCACATTCGTCCTCTTGACGTCGTCAGCGAGGTCGAGATCCAAGCCCTGAGCGACGTGCTCATCGATTGTGTCGAAGGCGGCGCTTCCGTCGGTTTCATGCAGCCGCTGACTCGCGTAAAAGCGAACGCGTTCTGGCGGGGTGTCGCTGCGAGCGTGGCGCGCGGGGAGCGGAAATTGCTGATCGCACGGGACGCAGCGGGCACCATTCTCGGCACGGTTCAGATCGTCTTTGCTCCATACGACAATCAACCGCACCGCGCAGACGTGGCAAAAATGCTGGTGCATCGGCAAGCGCGCCGCCGCGGCCTGGGCGCCTCGCTGCTCGGCGGGGTCGAACGCGCCGCGCTAGAGGCAGGTAGAACGCTCTTGGTGCTCGACACGGCGAGCGATGATGCTGAACGGCTGTACGTAAGAAGCGGCTGGAAGCGCTGCGGCATCATCCCTGACTTTGCGCTGCTGCCCGGCGGCGGCCTGTGCGATACAACATTTTTTTACCGCACCCTGAAGTAATGAACAGCGCGACCAGCATCGCGGGACACCAGGTCCGCTTCGATGACAGCGGCCAGTTGTTGCCTTGGACCTCGTGGACTGCGGCGCTAGACCGCGAGATGAATTTCTACCAGAAGTGTCCTTGCGACCATGGATACCCGCGCTTCGCCTGCGAAACGTTTCTGGATGCCAGCTGGACACCGAATACCGAACGCACGGACATCATCCCCGCGACGCAAAATGGCACGGGCATTCTGTCGTATCTGAAATTCTATGGGTTGCGCGGCGAGGCGGAGATCGCGTGGCTCGCCACGGCGCGCTCCATGGGCGATTATTTGTTGAAAGAGGTGCTGACGCCGGATTCCGGCAAGTATCCCAAATTCATGCGTTCCACCGGCAGGCGCGCACAGTTCCCGCAACCTGCGGATTGCGGCTCGCAATCCGACAAGCCCTATGAAATTGAACCGGACAAGGGCGGCATCGCTGGTTTCGCATTGATCCTGTTGTTCGAAGCGACCGGGGACTCCAAATACCTGGGGCAAGCCCTGCACAATGCCCGCGTGCTTGCGGCCAACCAGCGCGAGGGCGACGCCGCGCATTCACCGTGGCCGTTTCGCGTGGATTATCGCACCGGCGAGGAGCGCGGCCCGGTGTCGGGCAACATGACGTATATCTTGCGGCTTTTCGATCTGTTGACCACGCATGGCTACGCCGAGTTTGCCCAGCCGCGAGAATTGCTGTGGCAATGGATCAAGCAGCACCAGATACCGAGCGCGGCCGGCGGCGGCTCGCTGTTCGCACAATTTTTCGAAGACCACGACACGCCGACCAACCGCACCTCCTGGGCACCCTTGAACTTGGCGCGTTATCTGTTAGAAAAGCAGGACTCGCTCGATGCGGATTGGCGCGCCGATTGCGGGCTGCTGATTAATTTCGTGCGTGCGAATTTCACGCACCGGGAGTTTGGCGTCGCCGTCTGCCATGAGCAAGATGAGGATAAACAAGCGTGGGGGGGCGCGAATTCGACTTACGGCGCCGTGCTTGCCTTGTATGCGAAGGCGACGCGTTCATCGGCGCTCGCAAGCGAAGCGCGCCAAGCCCTGAACTACACGTTGTATTCGATCGACGAGCAGGGCCGCCCGCGCGATGTCTTGCAAAATCCACAACCGGGCGGCTGGCAAGAAGACGCCCACACCGATGTGATTCACAATTATGTGGATGCGCTGAGCGCCTTTCCGGAATGGGGAGAGGCCGAGGGTGCGCGCGTCTGACTAAGCGCGCGGCCCTCGGATCAGACGGGCACTCTTAGTATGCTTGCGATGAACGCAGAGGTCGCGGCGTCGATCTCGCCAAACCGCACGCCGGCGCGGAAACGCGCTGCGGCCATGGTCACGCAGTAGCGCACCTCAGCCGGGATGTGGAAGGCCCGGTGCTCACCGCAGACCTCCAATTCCAAATCGATGAGGCATGCTTGCCCCTGCGCAAGCTCGAACGGCAGCGTGATGCTCGCACCGGAGCGCGATATATCGACGGTGTGCCCGGGAAGCACCGACATCCCCGGGACCGTGACGCGGGCGTGAATGGCGACGGATTTACGCTCGTAGTTGCGACGTTCCAGCGTGGCTCGCCGAATCAATTGCTCGGCATCGACCAGTTCTTCGGCATAATATTCGTGTGCCTCGACCAGGCTTTCGGCGACAGTGCTCATCCCGCCCTCCCTTTCGAGTATCACGTGGAATGGTAGCCGATGACATGCTTCGCGGAGCGCGCCGACTGTGAACTGCGGCGCGATTCCGTCAGTTGATCCCGCAACATGTCAAATCGCCAAAGGGGAAATGCGGCGCTTGCCTAAGTTCCCATGAGCAGTCGGGCCATCGCCTCGAATGCCGGCAAGGTGATCGTATCGTTGGCCGCGCTCGACGCGACCGGGTGGGAGGCGAATCGTGCAATCACCATCTCTGCCTTCGGCGCAATATACAAGCGCTGGCCGTGGATGCCGCGCGCTTCGAAAACATCGAGCGCATTGTGCGAGACCCACCACATGTTGCGGTAGGAATAGCCGGACAACAACGTGTACCCTGCGGTTGCAAATTTAAGGGGATCCGATCCCCGGCGAATGTCCGCGATCACTTGCGGGGGCATGACCTGCTTACCGTGCCAGCTCCCCTCGCATCGCAGAAGCTCCCCGAAGCGGCATAGATCGCGAAGACTCGCGCTCAAACCCGCGCCTCCCATGGCCACTCCGATGGGATCTACGGTGAGATAGGCATCCTCTTCACAACCGAGTTGGGACCATATGCGCTCGCTCAGCATATCTTGCAGTGCGATGCCGGTGACGCGCTTCATCACCCAGCACAGCACCTCGGTATTGATCGTTTTGTAAGTGAATGCCTCGCCGTGCGTGCCTTCCTTGCGCATAGTGCGTAAGTACTCGTAAAAGTTGCCGGGTCCGGTGTAATCGGATCCGCGCGGCCGCAGTCCGCCGGCCCGGCCGTAGTCCCATATGCTGGCCTTCGGATCCGCATAGATCTCCGAGTACTCCACGCCGATTTGCATGTCCAGTACCTGACGCAGCGTGGCGTCTTCATACGCAGTGCCGGCCATCTCCGGTAAGTAATGGGAGACCGTCAGGGATTCATCCAGCGTCCGTTCGTAAATCAGCGCGGCGGCAAGCGTGGCTGCGTACGATTTGGTGATCGAGAAGCAGGCATGCGGGCGCTGTGCATGCAGCGCGCCGAAATAGCGTTCGTACATTAACCGCCCGCGATGCAATACGACGACGCCATCGGTGTAGGTTTGCTCGAGTGATTGCGCCCAGTTGAGCCGGCGCCCAGTCAAGTCCCCGAAGGAAAGGGCATCGATCGCGGACTCAAGCGCGCGCGGCGCTTCGCCGAGATCACTGGGCGCACCTCTGCCGCGCCAAACGTTCGCCGTCGGGGCGATCTCGCGCATGTGAGACAGCGTCCAGCGAATCTGCGGAAACTCGAGAAAGCGATCGTCTTCAAAACGGACCTGTTTTTCGGGAGCCGGCGGTGAACCCCGCATCCACCCGAGGGTGTTGGGATCAGAGGCATTGGCATCCGGATATTCGACGCCGTCGATCTCGAATACGCCGCTCTTCATCGTTTTGTCCCGCAAATAGGTGCGCCAAGCCTGGCACAATACGCCATGAATTACAGACATATCTATCACGCGGGGAATTTCGCCGACGTGGCGAAACACGTCGGACTGCTCTACTGCCTGCGCGCACTGAAGCGCAAGGATGCGGGATTCTTCGCGCTCGATACCCACTCCGGCCGCGGCTTCTATGACTTGCAAGCCCCTGAGGCGCAAAAATCCGGCGAAGGGGAACGCGGCGTTCAGCGCCTCATCGTCAGTGCGATCGGCAACAAATCGTTAGCCGACTATTTCACCGCCATACGTGCACGGCGTGGCAAACGATTGCCGCGCTATCCGGGATCGCCGTCGTTGATTGCGCAGGAGTTGCGCGCCCAGGACCGCGCCTTGTTCGTCGAGCTGATGCCCGCCGAGGCCCGGGCCGCAGAGCGCGAGATAGAGTCGCAGGGGCGGGTTCGAACCGAAATCGGCGATGGTTACG
Organism: Steroidobacteraceae bacterium; assembly: GCA_036401515.1. GTDB lineage: Bacteria > Pseudomonadota > Gammaproteobacteria > Steroidobacterales > Steroidobacteraceae > Bog-1198. Next base: position 72,925 of record DASWUU010000258.1, on the reverse strand, counting down.
CCGCGCTCAAGGCCTTCCTGCCGCCGGAGGAACGCCGGGGCCTCGTCATCATTGACCCACCGTACGAAAGTCTGGATGAGCTGAAAATGATGTTGCAGGCTTTCGTGGACGCCTATCGGCGTTGGCCGAACGGGATTTATTTGTTGTGGTACCCCATCCGCAGCGCCTCTCAGCGCAGCCTGGTGCATGCTCGGTTCGAGGCGCTGCGGATTCCGAAAATGCTGCTGGCGGATTTGGCGATTCACCCGGACGATGCCGGATTGGGGCTGGCGGGCAGTGGATTGTTGATTGTGAATCCACCCTACGGCGCGGATGGGTTTCTGCGCGAGGCTTACGTCGCAATTCATGCAGCGATTGCGGCGCCGGGCGCGGGTTATGTGGAAGTCGCGCGCCTCACGCCCGAGCGAATGGCACAATAGGAACACACTTTCGAAGGACAACCCCATGGACAAAAATTCTGTGCGCGAGCGGCTCGCCAAACTGCACGCCGAGTTGGCGGATGCCCATCACGAAGACCCGGCGAAACGGCAAGCGCTGGGTGAAGTTCTTCCGGACGTCAAACGCATCGTGGATGAGCCGGCCGATGATGCCGACGCTTCCGTCGATAAAACGCTTCCGGACCGCTTAGAAAGAGTTGCGGTGCAATTCGAGGCGGAACATCCCAAGCTGGCCGCGACTGCGCGGCGGTTGATCGACTTGCTGGCAGAAGTCGGAATCTAGGATATTCAAAGGGTCCTAGCGGGCCCAGAGGATTGAGTCGCGGACTTGGGCGGCGATCTGCTCGACCTCACTGCGGCTAACCGCGGAGCCCCGAACCAGCACCGCGATGCTGCCATGCCCTGGGATGGGCACAATGGTGCCGCGATAGCCTTGCTCGTCAAAGTCCGTCGCGCTGCGGACGTTCTCGTGTTCCAGCACCATCACGGTGACCGGTCCTGAGGGCCTCTGCACCACCAGGTGCGGCACCACGTGCCCTCGGAACTCACAACTTTGAGCATAACTGACAATGCCGGCGCCCGGCTTCAGGCGCATGTCTGCCCTGTGCAGCACGGCGTCCAGTTCCGGGTTCGGCATCGCGGCGACCGTATGCCACGCGTCCGGCTCCCCGGCCATATGGGCGACCACATCGGCGGCAAGGCTCTTCTGCGGCAGCGTCACCCAGATCCCGGCCGCAAGGCTTACGCCCAAGAGCACACTGGCCGCTATGGCCAGCCAACGCCGCGGCGGCGAGACCGGAGCTGCCTTTCGGGCAAACGGCAGCACATCGGCCGTGGATGCGACATCCACCCGCAGCGCACGTTCGAGGCGCGACTCGAAGCGCAGCAGCTTCTCTGTAAAAGCGCGGCACTCGGGGCACGCCGTGCGATGCGCTTGCAGCTCGGGATCCGCATCATGCGGATTGGCCAGAATCGCGGAACGATAGCGCTTGTGGTCCATCATTCCTGCGGGTCCAAGCCCGTATCTTCACCGCAGGCCGCGCGCAGCTGCTTTCGGGCACGAAACAGGCGGGTCAGCACAGCAGGTCCCGACAAATTGAGTTCGCTGGCGATCTCGGCGGTCGAATATCCCATCAACACCTGCAAAACCAGCGGCTCGCGATATTCATCGGGCAGTTTCATCAAGGCGGCACGCACATCGCTCAAATCTTGATCCTCGCCGGCGGCCAACATGGGTTCCTCTTTAGCCACCAGCTCATCCACGTCCACCGTCACGAAGCGCTTACGTTCGAAGGTGCGCGCATACTCACGGCGGATAATGGTCAAAAGCCAGGGCTTGGTCGCTTTCTCATCCAGGATCGAGTCTTGAGCCTTCCAGGCGCGCAGCATGCTTTCTTGGACCACGTCCTCGGCCGTGGCCCGGTCGCGGGACAACCAAAAAGCAAATCGCAGCAGGTCCGGACGCAGCGCCTGGCATAGCGCCTGGAACCGGGCGCGTTTCTGATTTCCGCCGACCTCATCGTTCATGTATAAATCAGCACCCGGCTCAAGGTATCGTCCCGATATTACAGCGTTATGCGGGCTGCGCCGACCGTCGGATCTGCCGACTGGGCCCGTCTCTCGTGGGTTCGCGGCGAAATGCAGGGTAGGAGTCACATTCATATGACCGGATTAGCCGGCAATTCATTTCCAAAAACCCGCATGCGCCGCATGCGCCGCGATGAGTTTTCACGCCGTTTGATGCGCGAAACGCACTTGAGCGTGGATTCGCTGATTTATCCTCTTTTCGTGGTCGAAGGGGCTCGCGTGCGCCAACCCGTGGCCTCCATGCCCGGCATCGAAAGGCTTTCCGTGGATGAATTGCTGCGCGAATGCGAGGTGCTGGTGCGTCTCAAGCTCCCCGCGATCGCCCTTTTTCCCGTGACTCCCGAGGGCAAGAAGACCCTGGATGCACGCGAGTCCTGGAATCCGGATGCCATTGCGCAGGTCGCGGTCAGGGCACTCAAAAAGGAGTTCCCGGACCTCGGGGTGATTACCGATGTGGCGCTGGATCCTTTTACCACCCACGGACAGGACGGACTGATCGATGATCGGGGTTATGTGATGAACGATGTGACAGTGGAAACACTCGTTCGCCAGGCTCGTTCGCATGCCGAAGCCGGCGCCGACATCGTCGCTCCCTCGGACATGATGGACGGCCGAATCGGGGCGATCCGCAATGCCTTCGAGGCCGCTGGCCTGGTCCATACGCGAATTTTGGCGTACGCGTCCAAATACGCCTCGAGCTTTTACAGCCCATTCCGAGATGCGGTGGGATCGGCGGCGCAACTTGGAAGCGGCGGCAAGCACACCTATCAAATGGACATCGGCAACTCCGACGAGGCGCTGCGTGAAGTCGCGCTCGATATCAGCGAAGGTGCGGACATGGTTATGGTCAAACCGGGCCTGCCGTACTTGGATATCGTACGGCGGGTGAAGGACCGCTTTGGAATGCCCACATTGGTCTACCAGGTCAGCGGCGAATATTCCATGATTATGGCGGCCGCAGGCAACGGCTGGCTCAATGAGCGTGCGGTCGCCCTGGAGGTGCTGACGTGCATCAAGCGGGCCGGCGCCGATGGTATCTTGACTTATTTCGCAAAACGCGCGGCGGAGTGGCTTGCTTAAGTGAAACCGTTGGAGGCGCCTGATCAGTACGGGGTTGCGGGTCATCCCATCGCGCACAGCTGGTCACCGTTCATTCACGGCATGTTTGCGAAAGCCACCGGTCAGAATCTCGTTTACCGCCTGTTTGATATCAGCCCGGAAAATTTTCGCCGCGAGTCTCTGCGCCTTTTCGCCGGCGGCCTCAAGGGCCTCAACGTCACCCTGCCTCACAAGCAGGCCGCGGCCGAGCTGGTGAACGAACTGACGCCGCGCGCGGAACGCGCGAGAGCCGTCAACACCATCGCTTTTTTCGAGCAGACCTCCTTGTTGGGCGATAACACCGATGGCCTGGGCTTGCTCGCGGATCTGGAGAAAAATCTAGGTATCGATTTGAACGGCAAGCGCGTGCTCATGCTCGGGGCCGGCGGCGCGGTGCGCGGCGTGCTCGGCGGCCTCATGGAACGGGAGCTCAAGGAGATCGTCATTGCCAATCGCACGCCGGAACGGGCACGCAAATTGGCCGCTGAATTTACCGACCTGGGCGAGATTTCAGGCTGCGGATTCTCCGAAGTGCGCGGCCCGCCCTACGATCTGATCATTAACGGCACGTCGGCCAGCCTGCAAGGGCAGATGCCGGAGATGCCCGTGGGCCTCGTGGGCGAGGAAAGCCTCTGCTACGACATGGCCTATGGCCGCGGGCATACCCCGTTTACCCTCTGGGGAAAGTCTCTGCACGCGGCGCGCACCACCAAGGGATGGGGCATGCTGGTCGAACAAGCCGCAGAGTCTTTCTTGCTGTGGCGGGGGATCCGTCCCGATACCGCGCCTGCCTTGGAGGCGCTGGCGCAACACGCCTGAGAGTCAGCGCATCGTGACGAATTCTTCCGCGCTGGTCGGATGTATGGCCACCGTGTCGTCAAAATCAGCCTTGGTGGCGCCCATGCGAATCGCCACGGCGAAGCCCTGCAGCATCTCATCCGCGCCTGCCCCCAGGATGTGACAGCCCACGATCCTCTGCTCGGGGCCGACGCAGACCAACTTCATGTCGGTGTGCGTTTTGCGGGTCGTCAGGGCGTGATACATGGGCGTGAAATCCGCCACATACACCTTTACGGCATCGCCGTACTGCGCGCGAGCTTCCAGCTCGCTCATTCCCACCGTGCCGATGGGCGGGTGAGTAAAAATCACTGTCGGAATCGTGTTGTAATCAAGATGCCGCTCAGGGAAGCCGCCGAACAGCCGGTCGCTCAAGCGCCGCCCCGCGGCAATGGCGACGGGCGTCAAAGCGGCCCGCCCCGTCACATCGCCGATCGCATATACGCCGGCCACGTTGGTGTTTTGAAATCCGTCGGTGACGATATAGCTGCTTTGGTCGAGTGCGACGCCCGCTTTTTGCACATCGAGCCCCGCGATATTCGCATCCCTCCCAATTGCCCACAGCAGGCAATCGAAGCCGGCAAATTCGCGTCCGTCTTGCGCGATCAAGGTTTTCTTCCCTGCAATCTCGAGCACCGCGGCCGGCACCACATGCTCGTGAACGAGCATGCCGAGCGCCCGGGCTTCCCGCATTAGGGACTTGCCGAGCATCACATCGAAGTTGGTCAACAGGCGGTCCCGGCGGACAAACTGCTCCACTTCGCTGCCGAGTTCTCGGAACGAGGCTGCCAGCTCGCACGCAATGTAGCCGCTTCCGACCACCGCCACGCGTCTAGGCCGCGAGGCAAGCTCAAAAAAACCGTCCGAACTGATGCCCAACCCGGCGCCGGGCAAATCCGGCCACGTGGGCTTGCCACCCGTGGCGATCACGATGTGCCGCGCGCTGAAGCGCTGTCCATTCACCTCAAGCGTGCGAGCGTCGACAAAGCGCGCCGCCCCCCGCACATACGCCACGCCCTTGGCGGCAAGATTGCGTTCGTAAATTCCATTCAATCGAAGCACATAGGCGTCGCGCTTGCGCTTCAAGTGCGCCCAGTCGCTGTCCCCCACTTTCACATCGAAGCCATAGTCGTCGGCATCGTGCACGCTCAGGGCGATGCTCGCTGCGTTCCACATGATTTTCTTCGGGACGCACCCCACATTGACGCAGGTGCCGCCCAAGCGCAGCGGCTCGATGACGGCGGTTTTGGCGCCGTATTCCGCCGCGCGCTGCGCGCAGGCAAGACCGCCGCTGCCGCCGCCGACGCTGATGAGATCAAATGCTTGTTCCGACACTGTCAAATTCATCCTTATGAGCGTGAAAGTGGGCCGAAAGCGGGCCGAGTTACCGCCATGATACGTGTTCGCAGGCGGCCTCGCGCCTGAGCCGAAACGATAAGCGGGTCTGATAGAATTACCGCGTGAACAATCCACTTCTATCCTTAGATGCACTGCCTGATTTCGGGCGGATCGAGGCCGGCCATGCCCGTCCGGCGCTGGAACAGGTACTGTCGGAGAATCGAGCGCGCCTCACGCACCTCACCACGCAGGAGAATCCAACTTTCGCCTCACTGGTGGCTCCGGTGGAGGAACTGAGCTACCGCTTAAGCCGCGTCTTCAGCCCGATATCGCACTTGAATGCCGTGGCCAATTCGCCGCAGATGCGCGAGGCGTACAACGAATGCCTGCCGCTGCTCACCGAGTATTCCTCGGAACTGGGCCAAAACGCCGCCTTGCAGGCCGGGTACGCCCACGTGCTCAAAAATGAAGGATCGACGCTCGATCCGGCGCAACGCAAGCTGCTGGAAAATGCGCTGCGTGATTTCCGATTGGCGGGGGTGGATTTGACGCCTGAGAAGAAAGTCCGCTATCGCGAAGTGGCGCAGCGATTGGCACACTTGGCCACGAAGTTCTCGGAGAATGTGCTCGACGCCGGCCGCGCTTACACCCGCAAGGTGACCAATAGCGCCGAGCTTTCGGGTCTTCCCAACAATACCGTCGACCGCGCTGCGGCCGACGCGCAGGAGGCCCACCAAACTGGCTGGCTGTTCAAACTCGATCAGCCCACATACATGACCATCATGGCGAGCGCCGAGAACGAACAACTGCGCCGTGATATTTACGAAGCGTGGATCACGCGCGCCTCAGAGCTCGGTCCGAGCGCAGGACGATTCGATAACTACGCCATCATTGAGCAGATCCTGCCGCTACGCGACGAGCTCGGCAAACTGCTGGGGTTTCAGAATTTCGCCGACTTTGCGCTCGCGACTCGCATGGCAAAGAGCAGCAAGCAAGTGCTGGCCTTTCTCGATGATCTGGCCCGGCGCTGCAGGCCGGCGGCCCGCGAGGAATTCTTGGATCTGGAGGAGTTTGCGGGCCGCAAACTTAGTGCCTGGGACATGGCCTACTACAGTGAGCGGCTGCAAGAGAGCCGCTACAAGGTATCGCAGGAGGCGCTGCGCCCGTATTTTCCGCTGCCTAAAGTTTTGGACGGATTGTTTGCACTGACGCAGCGCTTGTATGGCGTGACGGTCCGCGCGCGCAGCGATGTCAGCGTCTGGCACCCGAGCGTGCGCTTCTATGACCTGCTCGACAAGGATGAGAATGTCGTCGCGGGCTTTTTTCTCGATCCCTATTCGCGCGGCGAGAAGCGAAGCGGCGCCTGGATGGACGAATGCGTCATCGCCAAGGCGTTGCCCTCGGGCACGGCCTTGCCCATCGCCCAGCTGGTGTGCAATTTCACCGCTCCCGTGGGCGCGCACCCCTCGCAGCTGACGCACGATGAGGTCATTACGCTGTTTCATGAATTCGGACACGGCCTGCATCACATGTTGACGCGCGTTGCCTACCCCAGCATTGCCGGGATCAACGGCGTCGCGTGGGATGCGGTCGAGTTACCGAGCCAATTCATGGAGAATTTCGTGTGGCGAGCCGAGGTATTGCCGTTGATTTCGGCCCACATCGAGACCGGTGAGACGCTGCCCGTCGACATGTTGCAGCGCCTGCTCGGCACCCGCACGTTCAATGCCGCGCTCGACACGCTGCGGCAGATCGAACTCGCCACCTTCGACTTTGAATTGCACGCAAACTTTGATCCCAAGGCCGGCGCGAACGTCGCGGAAATTCTAGCCGCGGTACGACAGCGAGTGGCAGTGGTCCCGCCCGCGCCCTTTAATCGCATGCCGGCAAGTTTCGCGCACATATTTGCCGGCGGCTACGCCGCGGGTTACTACAGCTACAAATGGGCTGAGGTACTCGCCGCCGATGCCTTCGAGGCGTTCGAGGAAGCCGGGGTGTTCGATGCGAATACCGCTGCGCGGTTTCGCGAATCCATTCTGGCACGCGGCGGCAGCGTCGATGCCATGGACGCCTTCGTACGATTTCGCGGTCGTCAGCCCGACGTTCGGCCGCTGCTCAAGCAAACGGGAATCGCCGCGTGAAGCGGTCGGCCGCCCTGCTGCTGGCAGTGCTGGCAGCAAGGGGCGCTTCGGGGGCCACAGCATATGTCAGCGATGAGTTGGTGCTCGGTGTATATGCCGAGGAGAACAGCCAAGGCCAACGGTTGGCCACCCTACACTCGGGCGCCCGCGTCGAGACGCTGGCGCAAAACGGAGAGTTCACGCAAGTACGCCTGAATGATGGCACCACCGGTTGGGTGAGGTCGGTCTTTCTCATCACCAAAGAACCTGCCGTGGTGCGGGTCAAACAACTCGAAGAAGAGCTCGATCGAACACGGGCCACCACGCCCGCCTTGGCCGAAGCGGCGGCGCGCAGCGAGGTCGAGCGGCTAAAACAGCAACTGGCATTCACGCAGAGTGAGTTGGACGCATCGCGGTCCACGCGGCCCTCGGCTCCGACACCCCGGGCGCTCATCCAGCCTTCTGCGCGTGCGTGGCCGGCGATCGCCGGCATCGCCGCTGCCGTCGGATTGGGCGGTGGATTTTGGCTCGGCTACGCCACGCTGGCACGACGGATTAGGCGCAAATTCGGCGGCCTCAAGGTTTACTGACGTGCAGGCTATTACTACCTTTTCCGCTTGGATTGACTTAATACTGTGAGCTACGTCCACAAGGAGAAATAGGTCCATGGCGCACGTCTCACGATGAGCCTAAACTCCCCGCGATGTACGATCTTCGACGTAACGACTACGACGTTGCGAACTCCGTTCAAGTGAGCTCGACCGCCGCGGTCGCGGCCGCCGTCCGTGAACTTTTTACAAGTGTCTGGCCCGCCGAGTTGTTCGACAAGGTGGCGATCGCCTTCGATGACTTCGACAAGCTGTTTACCGGCCGCATGCCCGGCTACCACGGTGTCGATACTCTGTATCACGACCGCCAGCACTCGCTCGACATGACCCTGGCCATGGCCCGGCTCTTGGTCGGCTATGAGCGCCATGTCGAGAGCCGGATGCGCTTCGGCGTCGATCGAGTGGTCATGGCGTTGGTCACCTCCCTATTTCATGACTCCGGCTATATCCGCGAATTCAATGACCGGGAGCACAGCAACGGCGCCGAGTTCACGCTGTATCACGTGACGCGCAGCGCGCGTTTCCTGGCACGCTATCTGCCCACGATTGGCCTTGAGAATTGGGTGCCGGTGGCGACCCGGATCGTGCATTTCACCGGATACGAGATCAAGCTCAACATGATTCAGCTCGCCGACCCCAAGGATCGCAAGCTGGGTCACCTGTTGGGCACCGCGGATTTGATCGCCCAGATGGCGGACCGCTGCTACCTGGAGAAATGCCGCGATCGCCTTTATCCAGAATTCGTGCTTGGCGGCATTGCCGCCACAACGGATGTGGATGGGTCCCTGTGCGTCCGCTACAGCTCGGGGCTCGATCTATTGCGCCAGACGCCGAAGTTCGTGCGCGAAACCTTCGTGGCGCGTCTCGAGGGAGAGTTCGAGCACGCCTACCGCTATCTCGAATGCTTGTTCGGCGGCAAAAATCCCTACCTTGAGGCCATTGAACGCAATGTGGGGTACCTGCACCGCGTCTTGCGCACCGAACGCTGGCCCATGCTGCGGCGTAATCCGCCCCTGTTTACCTCGGCCGACAATCAAGTCGGGTATGTGCGCGGCCTGATGCTCGATCGGCTGAAGGCGCTCTGGGCCTAAGAACCCTCCGTTAAGGACTTACGGCAGATCGATGCGCGCCACATACCGAGCGTGCAGCTCCTCGAGCCGCACCAGCACGGCTTCCTTCCCCTGAAGCGGTGCCCCTTCGATGGCGGCTCGCAGCACGCCCGGGCTCAACAGCCGCCGGGCTTTCTCGGCAATGGGGGCAAAACTCACGTGCCAGGGCTCGGGTTGGACGCCGGAACGCTCGCCCCTGAACGGGCGAAAGAATCCAAAGCGCGGGGCGTGAATTTCCAGCCACCGATCCAGGGGCGCGAAGGGGCCGCCGGAAGCGAATTCCTCGCGCGTGAGCTTGATTTGGTACTGCCGCGGGACGGCGTTGCGATCGGCCACATCCAGGTCGGTACCCCAGTGGTGACGGCTGGCTCCGGGCAGCGCCGACCACAGCAAAATGGCGTCGACCCGCTCCGCGGGATTTAAGGGCGCGGCGTCCATCGGGATGCCCGCCGCGTCGAGGAGGGTCCGCTCGCCGCTGAACTTCCCGTTCCAAATGCCCAGCTGCCGTTCAAAGTCGCGAAACCCGCTCAGCGGCTGAAGGTCCATGCCGTCCGCCGCAGCGGCACGGCGTAAATTGAGGAAGGGCGTGATGGCTTGAGCGTGCAACAGGCATTCGAGGCTGGCAACCGATGAGATATGGGTGCTTGCACGCCCCGTGAGCTCATCGTCGTTCAAGAAGCGACACCTCGTTGGTGCGCAAATTCGGCGACCTGGTCTAGAACTCCGGTGAACGTGGCGACTTCCTGCGCGCCTGAAATGGTGTACTGACCATCGAAAACATAAGCCGGCACGCCCGTAATGCCCAAAACCGATGCGTGGTGCTCGGCGGCAATTACGCCATCCTGGCCCACCCTCAAGATCAGGGCATTGCGAGCCTCAGCGGCATGGAGACCGACTTCGGCGCCGAGCCGCACCAGTTCATCGATTTCGCCGATATCGCAGCCCTCTTCGAAATAGGCCCGCATGATGCGATCCATGACCGCCGCTTGCAGACCGCGCCGCGCGGCATGTGCGATCAGCAGGTGTGAACGGCGAGTGTTGGGTACACGGCCGATCAAATCGAACCGGAAGCGGATGCCGCTGCCTTCGCCCTGGCGCTCAAGTTCGGCATTCCCCTGCTCCAGACGCGCCGAATCTGGCATTCGCGCGGCCATGAAGGTCTCCCGGTCCACCCCCTCGAGAGGTATTTCCGGGTTGAGCTCGAACGGCCGCCACACAATCACCGGTTCGTACTGAGGGCGCGCGGCTATGGCGAGGTCGAAGCGCCGTTTCCCCAGGAAGCACCAGGGACAGACTGTGTCCGAATAAATGTCAACGCGCATGAGAACCGACCATACCCGATTGTACCCTTGCCCCTACTGGGGCTCGCCCCTTATGGGAGATGACCTGAACGGGTATGATAATCGGCTAAGACAGGGGATCAGAGACTCGATGGCGCGAAGCCTTAAAACCAACTACTTGCTGCTAGCCCTGGGCGTTAGTGCGGTGCTTGCGCTGATTTTAGGCAGCCTTGCCTACTACGAGCATCGCGTCAACACCTCGGATGCCAATCAGCTCACCTACGCCACGGTCGAGCAGAAGCTCGAGAGCGACCTCGAAGCGCGCGCCCAAACGTTGAGCAACATCACCGGCTCCTCGCTCGCTCCTGCACTCAAGCAAGGCAACAATGCCGCCGTGGCCGCGATCGCCGCACGACTGCTCGATGAGCGCGACATCGAGCGCGTCGAGATCTGGGGTGCGCGCGAAACTCTACTCTACTCCGGCAACAACCCCGAGGCGCGCCCGACCACTGCCGGTCCCTTCGTGCTGCGCACCGACGTGCAGCGGCTCGGCAGTCTCGAGATATGGATGAGCCGGGCGCAGATGCAAGAGACTCTCGCCAGCATTCACACGCAATTGCTGAGCAAGCAGGGAGTGCAGATCAAACGCATCGGCGGCGTGCTCGCCGGATTCACGCTGCCGCTCGTCATCTTGGGGTTGATCACCGCTTGGTTCATCGCCCGCCAATTGTCCCGCCCGATTGCGGCGCTGGTGAAGAGCGCCGACCGGATCGGCGACGGTGACTACACCCGGCCGCTGGCGGTCGTGCGCCGCGATGAGCTTGGGGACCTGCAATTCGCGCTCGAGCGCATGCGTCAGAACCTCAACGAAACCACGATCACAAAGAATTATTTGAACACGGTGCTCAACAGCTTGAGCGATGCGGTGTTCGTCACTTCCCCGGAAGGTTTGGTTAAAAGCTGCAATGAAGCCGCGCAGCTGTTGCTGGGCCATACCTCGGACGAATTGGTCGGCAAGCCGCTGCTGGGTTTCATCGATGAAGCGCATCGCAGCGCCTTTGACGCGACGCACCCGGCGCCGGAAGCGCGCGAGACGGTGCTGCGTACCGCAAGCGGCCAGACCATCCCGGTTTCCATGGCGAGCTCCGCGATCGATTCGGAAGACCCGCAGTTTCAAGGCAATATTTACGTCGCGCGCAACATCACGGAACGCAAGCGCGCCGAGCGCCGCATTCGCTACCTGGCGCGCTACGACACGCTCACGAAAATGCCGAACCGCATGCAGTTCCAGCATTTGCTGCAGCAGGCGATTGCGCGTGCCCGGCGTAACCAGCGCTCGCTCGCGTTGCTGTACTTGGATTTGGACCGCTTCAAGGAGGTCAACGACACCTTCGGCCATGCCGCCGGCGATCGCACGCTGGAAATCTTGAGCGAACGCCTCACGCGCAACTTAAGCAAGGACGCGGTGATCGGGCGCTTGGCGGGCGACGAGTTCGCCATGTTCATTGACGACCTGCCGCTGGACGCCGATAACCGCTCCGCTTTGGGGACGCTTGCCCGAACGCTGCTCGATGAAATCAGCCGAACCTTCTATGTGAACCAGCAAGAGGTTTACTTGACCGCCAGCGCCGGGATCGCGATCTGTCCCTATGACGCCGAAAATGTGATTGACCTGATCCGCAATGCCGATGCGGCGATGTATCACTCAAAACAAAATGGCGGCAATTCTTGCGCATTCTACGTGCCCAGCATGAATGCAGCGGCCGTCGAAAGGTTGATGCTTAAAAGCAAGCTGCGCCGCGCGCTCGAGCGCGATGAGCTCGTGATCCTGTACCAATCCAAGGTGGACCTGCGCACCGGACGCGTGGTGGGGGCGGAAGCCTTGCTGCGGTGGCGGCTTCCCGGGCACGGCGATATTTCACCGTCGCATTTTATTCCTCTGGCCGAGGAAACCAGTTTGATTTTGGATATCGGCGAGTGGGTGCTGAATCGGGTCTGCTCCGATTACCGCGAATGGCAAAAGGTCGTGCCGCATCCGGGCCGCATCGCGATCAATCTGTCCTTGCGTCAACTCAAGCAATCGAGCTTCATCTCTCGGTGCCGCAGCATATTCCGCAAGCACGGCGTATCACCGACCTGCTTCGAGCTGGAAGTCACCGAGACGACCTTGATGACCGACCCGAAGCGCACCATCGGATTGTTGAACGAGCTCTATGCCATGGGCTTGAGCCTGGCCATCGATGACTTCGGCACCGGTTATTCGTCGCTTTCGGCTTTACAGCAGTTTCCCATCGGCACCTTGAAAATCGACCAGTCATTCGTGCGCGATGTCGCGGTCGACAGCAATGATGCGGCCATCGTGCGCACCATCATCGACATGGGCCGAAGCCTCGAGCTCGAGGTCATCGCAGAGGGTGTAGAGGAAGCGGAGCAACTCGAGTTCTTGCGCACGCACGGCTGTTACTACGCCCAGGGCCGCTTGTTCAGCGACGCCATGGAAGCGAATAAGCTGCTCGCAATTCTGGCCGCGCAGGAAGGCGGCGCGCCGCATCACGGCAACTTGTGCGCGCCGACGGTGCTCAGGCCGATGCGGCTTTCTTCGTAAGGGTCGATGCTCTCGGCGCGAGACCTCACGCTGCGGCGCGGACCGCAGCCGCTTTTCGAGCAGGTCGATTTCACCGTCTTCCGCGGCAACAAGGTCGGCATCACGGGCGCCAACGGCACCGGCAAGTCGAGCCTGTTTGCGGCGATCTTAGGCGAGCTTACCTCCGATCGCGGCAGCATCGATCTGCCTGCGGCCATCAAAGTGGCGCACGTCGAACAGGAGATCTCCGCGAGCGCTCGTCCCGCCATCGAGTTCGTGTTGGACGGCGATGCGGAGCTGCGCCGCGTGCAGGCGGCCATCGAGGGTGCGGAGAGCCGTGATGCCGCCATTGCTTTGGCCGAGCTTTACTCCTCGCTGGAAGCCATAGACGGCTATCGCGCCAGGGCGCGCGCCGCCGCCATCATGCACGGCCTTGGATTCAAGGCCGTCGATCACGAACGCGCCGTCGCGGCATTCTCCGGCGGGTGGCGCGTGCGGCTGGCCATGGCGCGCGCGCTCTGCTCGCGCGCCGACCTGTTGCTGCTGGATGAACCGACTAATCACCTGGATCTCGACGCCATCGTCTGGTTGGAGGAATGGCTGCGCGCCTATCCCGGCACCTTGTTGATGATTTCGCATGACCGCGAATTCCTCGATGCCATCATCGATCGGGTGTTGCACATCGAGAATCGCAGCATCCGTGCATACGCGGGCAATTATTCGCAGTTCGAGCAGAAGCGAGCCGAGGAGCTGGCGTTGCTCGCGGTGCTGCATGCGCGCCAGGAAAAACGCGTCGCCGAAATCACCGCGTTCGTGAACCGTTTCCGGGCATCCGCCACCAAATCGCGCCAGGCGCAGAGCCGCTTGAAGATGCTCGAGCGTATGGAGCGCATCGTCCCCGCGCACGTCGACAGCCCGTTCGAATTCGTGTTTGCACGTCCGCTGAAGACACCCCGCCCGCTCATTACCCTGGAGGGTGCCGCGTGCGGCTATGGCGAGGGCCGCGAGACCAAACCGATTGTGAGCGGAATCAACCTATCCATAGGCCCGCAGGAGCGTATCGCGCTGCTTGGGTACAACGGCGCGGGCAAATCCACGCTGACCAAGCTCTTGGCCGGAGCGATCGCGCCCCTTGATGGAAAACGCACGCCCGCGCCGGATCTTGCCATCGGCTACTTCGCGCAACAGCAGCTGGAGCAGCTGGAGCCCGACTGCGACGCGTTCTGGCATTTACGCAATCGCGGCGGCCCTGACTATGCGGGCGGCGATGAACAAAAGGTTCGCGATCACCTTGGGAGCTTCGGGTTTCAAGGCGACCGAGCGTTTGAGCCGGTCGCCCGCTTCTCCGGCGGCGAGAAAGCACGGCTGACGCTTGCGCTGCTGGTGGCGCGGCGGCCCAATTTGCTGCTGCTCGATGAGCCCACGAATCACTTGGATATCGAGATGCGCCAAGCACTCACCGTCGCATTGCAAAGCTTCGAAGGCGGCTTGGTGGTCGTGTCGCACGATCGGCATCTGATCAAATCCGTGGCCGACACGCTGTGGCTGGTAGCGGATGGAAAATTACAGGAGTTTCGCGGCGACCTGGATGATTACCAACAATGGCTGCGGTCGCGCGGCAAGGCAGACGCTCCCGCCGCCAAGGAACCACCCAGCACCGCGAGCAAAGCTAAGAAGGCGCGCTTGAGTCCACTGGAGCGGTTGCGCAGGCAGCTCGAGCAGGTCGAAGCGCGCATCGCGGCGGTGACTGCCGAGCGGGCCCTGCTCGAGGCAGAGTTCGCCGCCCACCCACAGGAGAAAAAGCTTGTGTTGCGGCGCGCAAATCTGCAACGGGATGCCGCTTATCTTGAGAGCCAATGGATGGAAATCGGCACAGCCATCGAAATCGAAGAGGCGAAAACCGGCATCGAGGAAGGCTGACCCCCGGAGCCCGCTATTTGGCGCCTAGCGCCTGCATGGTTCTTGCCGCAATTTCCGCAAAGGCTTTGCCGGCTGCTCGATTGTAGGCATCGACAATGGCGCTCATGCGATTGTCGCTGGCGAGTTCTCGGATGTCCGGCTCCAAGCGCGCCAAAATATGGCGATCGCCCGAGTTGCCGATGCGTGCCTGCAGGCGCACGTGAACGGTGGGTGCTGCGCCGGATGCGGAATATTCCGCTTGAAAATCCACCACCTCGATTTCCAACCAGTGGGAACTGGCGAAGACCGAAGCATCCGCGCTGACGTTGCGAAGGCCTGGAGTCGAGCGAAACTCCTGCACGGCCAGGTCCTGCAGCACTTCATCGAGCGGGCCGCTCCAGCGCGCGTCGGCGAAATAGTCCATGTGCCGATCCGGATAAAGAGCGGCAATGCGATCGGTATCGAGGCCGGCGCGCACCCGCGGCTTGAGCACCGCGAGCTCGGCGGCGGTCATAGCGCTCGCAGCATTCGTGGGCTGGGGATTTTCGCTCGCCGACAGCATATACATGGTGGGCGGGGCGGCCTTGGTTTTGAACAGCGAGCCGGTGCACGCCGTGAGCGGCAGGGCTGCAAAAACCATCAACAGCGCGGCTGGCTTCACTTTTGCACCTCGACGCCGCGGTAGTTGGACTCATAAATCAATTGCGACGGGTTTTGCTTCAGGCTTCGCGAAAGGTCTCGAAAGTCCCTTGCCGCCTGACGGCTTTCGCGCAGCAGCTGCTCGAATTCCGGCAGGCTTTGGCGGGTGAAGCGCGAGAAGCCGGGCTCGTTTTCGGTCACGAAGCTGTCTAGCGTCTGGGTGGTTTTTGCCAGGTTATCCGAGATCCGCCGGATATTGGCGAAGGAGGTCTTCAAGTCCGGGGAGTCATCCGCGAGGACGCCTCGCAGGTCAACAACCGCTCCGCGTACTTGCTCGGTGGTGCGGCGCACGTCCGCCACCAGCAGCTGAACTTCGCGTACCGCATCAGGCAGGCGGTCGCTCGCCGCGCGCGCGTTCTCGAGCGTGGCCTTGAGCGAGCGCACATTCTGGTCGCTGAAGACTTCGTTGAAATGATCGGCCAGCTCCACCAGGTGCGTGGTCAAGGCGGGCAGGTTGCTCAAGAGCACATCGAAGTCAGAGCGCCGCGAGCGGATCATCGGATAGCGCTGACCCTGCTCCAAGGGGCCGGCCGATTCGGCTTTTGGGTCCTGCTCCAAGTCCAGGTACAACAGGCCGGTGATTCCCTGCAGGCTCAAGGACGCACGCGTACCGCCATCGATGGGCGCACTGGAATCGATATCGGCGATCACCTGAACGGTCTTGCGCTTCTGCGGGTCCAGCATGATCCGCACAACCTTGCCGACATCCACACCCAGATAGCGCACCGGACTGCCCGCGGTGAGCCCGCTCACCGAGCCGGGGAAATAAACCTCGTAGTGCTGATAAGTCTTCTTGTCTTGCTGGTCGGTGTACCAAAACACGAAAGACACCGCCATGGCGACGACCAGCAGAACAAAGGCGCCCACCGCAACGTAATTCGCGTCTCTATCCACGGGCTTCCTTCGCAGCTTCCGTTGCAGCAGCGCGTGCGCGCGGGCCGTGGAAATATTCCTGTATCCACGGATGGGGATTTTGCAGCATGCCCTCCAGCGTATCGGTGATCATGTGCCCATCCACGATGACGCCGACCCGGCTGCAGGTCTGGAACAAGGTATCCAGATCGTGGGTGATCATGACAACCGTAAGCCGGAGTTGGGAATGAAGATACAACAGTAGCTCATCGAAGGCCGTGGCGGAAATGGGGTCGAGGCCTGCCGTCGGTTCATCGAGGAACAGGAGCTTGGGCTCGAGGGCGAGCGCACGCGCGAGCGCAGCGCGCTTGATCATGCCCCCCGACAGTTGCGACGGATATTTGGCGCCCGTTTCCGGGGCCAACCCCACCATCAGCAAATTCATCTCGGCCAAGTCGTCCAAGGTTTTCTCGTGCAGCGCGTAGTGCTCCCGCAGCGGCAACTGGACATTCTGGGCTACGGTCAGGGAACTGATCAGCGCGCCGTCTTGGAAGGTCACGCCATAACTTTGCACCAGACTGTCGCGGTCCGATGCCGCCAGAGATTCGACATCCTGGCCGTACAGCTGCACGCTGCCGCCGTCCGGGCGGCGCAGCCCCAAAATCGATCGCAGCAATACCGACTTGCCGGCCCCGGAACCGCCCACGACGCCGAATATCTCGTGCTGCCGCACGTCCATGTCCAGTCCGTCGTGGACCACCTGAGAACCGAAGCGATTGCGAAGCCCGCGCACGCGTATCACGGGGTTGAAGCGGGTGTCGAGCATCAGAAATCGATTTGCACGAACAGCACGGCAAATAAAGCATCGGCCAAGATGACCATGAAGATGGATTGCACTACCGCCACCGTGGTCAGCCGACCCAACTCGCGCGCCGAATCGCGGACCTGCATGCCGCGGTAGGTTCCGACCATGGCAATGAGGATGGCGAACACCGGCGCCTTGACCAGCCCGGACCAAAATGTCGTGCTGGATAGCGACTCGCGCAGCCGCGCGGTGAACTGCGGCAACGGAATGTGCAAATTAATGAGCGACAGCAGGCCGCCCCCCGCGAGGCCCATCGCGTCTGCGATCACCGTCAGCAGCGGAAGGACGATGATCAGCGCCAACATGCGCGGAACGACCAGCAACTCGATGGGATTCATGCCCATGGCGCGCAGCGCGTCGGTTTCCTCATTGAGCTGCATGACGCCGATCTCTGCGGCAAACGCGCTCCCGGAGCGGCCGGCCACGATGATGGCCGTCAACAGCACGCCCATCTCGCGCAATACCGCAATGGTCACCAGATCCACCACGAAGATATCTGCGCCGAAGCGAGACAACTGCTGCGCGCCAAGATAGGCGACGATCACACTGATTAAGAACGCGATCAGCGAAACGATGGGAATGGCGGTGACGCCGGTTTCGTAGACATGA
Organism: Steroidobacteraceae bacterium; assembly: GCA_036401515.1. Lineage (GTDB taxonomy): Bacteria > Pseudomonadota > Gammaproteobacteria > Steroidobacterales > Steroidobacteraceae > Bog-1198. Next base: position 55,003 of record DASWUU010000258.1, on the reverse strand, counting down.
CGCGCCAGAGAGGAAATGCGCAGCGCTCGCGGGCGCGAGAATGCCTCGCCGATGACCGTCGCGATGCGTCCTAGAAAAATAATCACGCCGCGAGCGTGGGCGCCCTGCAATATGGCCCAGCGGCCCAGCTTGCCGACCAACCGCTCCAACGTTTCGGGAGTCGCTTGGCTCAACGCTGCATGCCGATCCACATGGAGCTTTTGCAGCAGCTCGAGAAAGTGCGGCGGATTGCCCGTATGGCGAATTTCCATTGGTGCAGTGCCGGCATCCGTGAACCCGGCGTCGGCGAGTCGTCGCAGCAAAGCCCAAGCCGAGCTGATCCCGGGTGCCTGCGCATGGGTCCAATCGCACACCACCACGCCATGCAACGGTTGCGGCAGACTTTCGAGCTGGGCTTCGATGCTCGGCATGCCGCTCATGGTCCAGTCGCCGCTCAGAAGCAACCGCCAGCCGTCATCGCTGCGCTCGAGCGCTAACGGGACCGTCATGGTTGCACTCATAACGATATGCTAGCAGGCAATGGAGCATAACGATCCGCTGTTGCAAATCCTGATTCTGCTTGCCGCATCGTTATGCGTGGTCGCGGCCGTGCGCAAATTGGCGTTGCCTGCGATCTTGGGTTATCTCGCGGTGGGAATGCTGCTGGGACCGCACGCCCTGGCTCTTGTGGCCGGCAACGAGACCACGCAGCTGCTTGCGGACTTCGGCGTTGTGTTCTTGGTCTTCACGCTGGGCCTGGAGTTCTCGCTGCCGCGCCTGGTGGCGATGCGGTGGGAGGTGCTAGGCGTCGGCGGCGCGCAGGTTCTCATCACCACGGGGATAATCGCGGCGGTTGCCATCCTGCTCTTCCACGTCGCGCCGGCGGTTGCCGTGGTGATCGGCGGAGCTGTGGCCATGTCATCCACCGCCATCATCATTATGCAGCTCACCGAGCAGTCGGAGAACAATCGCACTCATGGGCGGATTGCCGTGGCCATCTGCCTGTTTCAGGACCTGAGTTTCCCCTTACTGCTCGCTTTGGTGTCGGCGTTGAGCCAGGACGGCCGCGCCGCGGGTGCCGCGGATATTTTGAGCGCGATCGGCATTGCCGCGCTTGCCTTGCTGTTGGTCCTGGCCGCCGGCCGCTGGCTGTTGCGGCCCTTGTTCCTCGTGATCGCATCGGTGCGTTCCGCGGAACTGTTCTCACTGGCCGTACTGCTTGCCGTGCTCGCCTCGGCGTGGGCAACCCGTGCCGCGGGCCTGTCCCTCGCGCTCGGCGCGTTCCTTGCCGGAATGATGCTGGCCGAAACAGAATTTCGGCATCAGGTGGAAGCCACCATCCGCTCGTACCGTGAAGTGCTTTTGGGTTTGTTTTTCATCACCGTGGGCATGCTGCTCGATGTCGGATTGCTGTTGCGCGAACTGCCGCTGGTCTCGGCCATCCTGCTGGGTATGATGCTTGTGAAGGCGGCCGTCGTGGCGGTCGTGGCGAAGCCGGCCACCAAGAGCTGGTTCAAATCGTTGCGCACCGGGGTGATCGTCGCGCAAGGTGGCGAATTTGGATTTGCATTGCTCATCCTGGTGCTGCGGCACCAACTGCTCGATCCTGCGGTCGTGCAACCGCTGTTGGCGGCGACCGTCTTGAGCATGGGTCTCTCTCCGCTGATCATCCGGCACAATCGGCGCATCACGCGCATTCTCTTGCGCGAATCCGGCAACCCGCAAACCGAGGCGATGCGCCAGGAACGCATCACCTTGGCCGTTGCCGGCCGGGAGCACGTCGTCATTTGCGGATTCGGCCGCGTTGGCCAAAATATTGCGCGGGTCCTCGAGCAGAACGGCTTCGAGTACATTGCGCTCGATGTGGATCCCTACCGCATCCGCGTGGGACGCCAGGTGGGAGATCCGGTGGTTTACGGGGACGCCGGGGAAGCCAAGGTATTGGAAAATGTGGGTGTTGCGCGCGCCAGCGTGGTGGTGATCACCTTTGCCAATCCCGACGTGGCATTGCGCATCCTAAGATCCGTACGCGAATTGCGTCCCACGGTGCCCATCTTGGTGCGCACCCAGGATGACACCAAACTACAGGAGTTGCAGGCGGCCGGCGCTACCGAAGTGGTGCCGGAGACGTTCGAGGCCAGCCTCATGTTGCTGTCTCACCTGCTGCTGTTGGTGAAGCTGCCCGTCGGGCAGGTGATTCGCACCGTTAACGACATCCGCAGCCATCGCTACAGCATGCTGCGCCAGTATTTCCGCGAAGCGGGCGCGGAGCATCTGGACGAGACCCATGCCTTTCGCGAAGAACTGCACAGCATCATCTTGCCGCCCCAGGCATGGGCCGTGGGTCGCAGCATCACCGATCTCGCCGAGAGAGGCTCGCAGGCCACGGTCAATGCGGTGCGCCGCGATGGCATCGTCGGGCGCGAGCCTTCACCCGATACGGTTTTCAAGGAAGGGGACGTGGTGGTGGTCTATGGCACCCCGGAGGCGGTGGAACACGCCGAAACCCTGCTCCTGATGGGATGAATCCCCTGTTATGTATGATGGCTCTCGAAAAAGCCCTTTACAAAAGTCCCGCACCGATCGCATAGTAGAGCCAGCTGTTTAAGGGCAAACCCGCCGAAAGGTGGGGACGCAAAACCACCGGTCTAAGGGGCTCCCACGAGGAAGCCTGACGATAGCGGGGTCGCCAGTGAATCTTGAAAGCGCTAACGCGCATGCAGAACCACCCAGGTTTTGTGCCCCCAACAGCAAGCGTTCTTAAGCTTGAGTTGTTTCCGGGGGGAAGCACATGGTTAATAGAGTCATCGATCCGCGAGGCGCGGATTCATCGGGCATTTATCGGCGTCCGCGGCTTGTCTTGCGGCTAAAGCGCTTCGAAGACTTACCCAGTCTTCTGTCAAAGACCAAGAGCTATCCCACGCCGATTCGCATGGTGGGCGCCGATTATTCGCAGACCCGCTGCGTGGGCGGCGACGGCGGGACCACAGTCGATACCTCGGAACTTGACCGGATTCAGGAATTCGGGGAAACCACTGTACGGGCCCAAGCAGGCGTGCGGGTGAGCGCCTTGGTCAAGGCGCTCGCAGAACGCGGCCAGGAGCTGCCGTTGACGCCGGAAATGGGCCAAATTTCCTTGGGCGCGATGGCGGTGAGCACCTTACCGCAGGCCTCCTACGGGGATGGCATGGCGCAAATGTCCTCATGCATCTCCGAAATAAAGCTGATCACGCCGCAAGGCAAACAAATGACCGTGACGGATCGCGAACGCGATTTGATGCGCGTGCTGCGCTCGAGCTTCGGCTTACTCGGGGTTGTGCATGAGGTCGTGGTTCGAGTGCGGCCTTTGACGCCCGTCAAAATCGATTACCAAGTCATGACCTTGAAGGAATTCACGTCCCGGTATTCCAAGCTGATTAGCGCACCGGGGGCGTTGCGCCTGCATGTCTCGCCCTTTCATGACCGGGTCACCATTGAGCGCCGAACGCTCGATGAATCCGCGGAGATCAACCGCTCGGGCATCTGGCAAATCAAGAAATCAGTGATGCGCAACGTGCTGCCCGCATTCGGCTCCACGGTGGGCAGCGTTCTAGCTGCACCCGGTCTGCGCAATGCCGTACTGTCGGGCATGCACCGTGCCTTGAGCGGCGGCGCTAAAGGCGTAAAGATGTATTCGCACGAGTGGATGCGCGACCTGCCGAAGGAGGCGTGGAAGGCGCGCCATACGTACAGCCTGTGGGCCTTCCCGCAGGCCGATTACCCGAGAGTGGTCAGCGGCTATTTCGACTTCTGCAAATCCTACTACAAGCAGCATCGATACCGCGGCAACGTCGTGAGCGGGGCCAGCAGGCTGCATCAGGATCGCGGTTCGTTGTTCAGCGCGAGCTATACGGGAGCGATGTTCACCCTGGAGCCCTCTTCGAGCGGGGAGCAGGGCTGGGACGACTTCCTCATCGACTTCAATGATTTCGCCTCATCGCACGGCGGTACGCCGACCTTCAACCAAACGCGTGCACTGCAGCCGGAACACGTGGCGAAGTCCTTTGGCGAGCGGGTCAAGCTATTTCGCGCACTACGCCAACGCACGGATCCTGTGAACCGGTTGCACAACAGTTACTTTTCGTATCTTTTAGGGTAAGGCTTAACTAGGGTAAGGCTTAAGCGATTACAGGCCCGAGACGATCTTTGCCTTGATCGATTCGAACTCCGAATCGCTGATAAGCTTGGCATCGAGCATTTCGCGCGCCTGGCGTAAGCGGCGCGTCGGTTCCGATTCGGTCCCGACGCTGTCCGCGCCGGCATACGATTGGCTGCCGCCGATCTGCACGCCGCCGGATTTTGCGCGCAGTTCCTCCAGTTCGCGCACGCGGCGCTTTTCCCGCCAGACCTGATCGTGTTGCTGGCAGATCCGATACATGGCCTGAGCCTGATCCTTGTGCAGTCCCGTGAAGGTCCAGACGCGGTTCACTTCGTTGCCGATATTAAGGTCAGAACTGCTCTGCGCCACCACCGTCACGTCCGCGGCGATGATTCCGGCACTGATGTGCGTTTCCTTGAGGTCCTGCCAGCGGATGTCCGCCGAATCGTAACCGCCCACGAGGCGGCGGGTGAGCGAAATGAAACGGCCGCTCGTGGCCGCAATCAAAATGCGCCGATGCGTGAGCGCATAGAGGCGCCGCTGCGCGGCCCAGGCCTCCAGCGTCTCGCCGTCCGTCAACAAGCTTTGCAGCGTTGCGAGCGCCGCGCCCAACCCGAGAGTATCGGCCCCGCCCGCGGTATTGATCATAGAATACTCCGACTGGCTGCTAAGCCTTCTCTTGTAAATGCGCCTCGAGAAACCATAGGTACTTATCGACGCCGCGCGAAATCCCGGTAAAAAGATCGGCCGTATCCGCATCGCCGAGCTCAGCGGTATCGGTGATCGCGGCACGCATGACCTTGCCGTACACCGACAGCTGCGTCGATAGGTAGAACAAATGATCTTTGCCGGCGGTGATGCTCAAAGGGTAATTTTTTAGCTTGCTGCGCTTGGCGGCTACTGCCACGGTGCCCTCCGCGGTGCCGCCCAAGCTGGTGATGCGCTCGGCGATCTCGTCTATTTGTTCCAACACCGCATCGGAGATCTTGTCAAAGAGCTCATGCAGGGCAATGAAATTGGGACCCTTCACATTCCAATGCGCCTGCTTAATCTGGCTCTGCAGATCGATGGCGTAACTTAAGGCGTCGTTCAAAATCACGACGATATTGCGTCGGACTTTCTCCGAGAGATCGATCTTCGTCTTATACATGGGCACCCCTTCGAGACAAATACTCTAGGCTATTTTGCACTGCTTTGGCGGCGAAGCCCAAGAAAGAAAGTAATGTCCGGTGCGGTGTTGACGGCAGCGTCTTCCGCGAAACCGAATTCGATGCGCCAGCGCTCGCTCAATCGGCGCACCGCCCCGAGCGTGAGCTGCAGGCTTGGTCCAAGCAATCGTAGGTCGCTGTTCTGGACGCGTTGCGTCTGGCCGTCGAGCTGCGCCCGCAGTGACCAGGCCGAGCCCAAGGCACGGGTGGCGGCGAACCGCCCGAACACGGAAGTCTTGTGCGCGGCGCCCGCAAATATCTCGTCGCCGAAGGGCTGCGCGACGCCCAGTTCCGCAGCCAGTTGCCAGCGGGGCCAGCGCACTGCCCCGTGTGCCCACGCCGCGCCGTTCCACGCGCCGTCGCCCATCAGCTTTGACGCCGATCCGGTGGGCGCCGTAAGCCCTCCCCACAGCGACAGCGTCCGGTGCGGATCGTCGATTGGGTACCAGCCCAATTCACTGGAAAAATCGCCGATGCCGGATTGCGCATGATTGATATCAATGCTACTCAAGCCTGAGTAAGCGTAGATAATTTGATTGCGAGGATAGTAGGGCCTGTTTCCCGGATCGAATCCAAACCATCGATGCCAGTGATCGATGGTCGAATCGAGGAAACCGCCGCTGTCATGAATGATGGGGACGGTGAAGCGATATCGCCACGCCTCGTAGAGCGAATGATCGAAGCTCAGCGCGAGCACATCGCTCTCGCCATCCACCAGCAGGCTTTCCTGGCCCCTGTTCTCTACATTCAGCGTGTTGCTGATCGACAAGGTCGCCGACACCACTGTACCGTCGTTCAAGCGGCTGTCGCTCGGCAGCGGTAAATAGAAGCCGCGGATCAAGGGGTTTTCGTCGCGCACCGCGAAGAATTCATGCGCCGGCGAGAGGCCTGGCAAAAGTGACAGCACCGCGGCCGCGATGATAAGCGCAAGCTGCGCGAGGCGCCGCCCGCGGCGCCCGGCGCGGCCTTTCAAATTAGATCTCCGAGCGGCGCGTCCGCAGCTGAATGGCAGCCACGATGAGCACTACACCGGCGGCGATGCCTATCCATGTTTGGGGATTGGTTATAAAGCCGCCTGCATTCATGAAACGCCATATGCTGCCCGGAACGTGGCCGTTGATCTCAACGTCGCTGCCATCCTTCCAACCGGCTCTAAATGCCGCTGCCGGTAAGCCCCCCAGTCGGCTGTTCAACACCCAAGCCACATAGTGGGTGCTGAAGAATACGCGTTCGACGAGATACAACGCCAGGGGCGGCAGAATGGACCACAAGATCACCGCTCGCTTGGCCCAAGCGGACACCAACAGCAGCCAGCCGGCAACTGGGAGGTACCACACCGCCGTCGTGAAAATGACGTACATCCACAGCACTTGGATTTGCCACCACACGTCGGGCTGCCACAAGGCGCTGCCGATCGAGGCCCTTGCGCGGATCGACACGATGAACGCCGCGATCAATGCCGTCACATCAGCGGCGACGAAGTACACCAGCGGCACGATGACCAGGCCGACCAACAGCTTGGTCAATACCGTGCTGGCATCGGAGATCGGCAGCGACTTCCAAAATAGGATGCTGCGATCTTTGCGGTCCGTATAGAGGCACTCGAGCAAGTACCAGCCCGCATACAGGGACATCACCAGATAAAACACCGCGCCGATGGCGAACAGGAAGATCCCCCCGAAATCGTGCGTTTCCACATGGGAGTTGAGCACCGGGATGCTCACTTGGCCAAATAGAGCTGCCAGGATCAGCAGGCCGCCGAAACCGGCGGGAATCATCCATATGGCGCGATTTTCCCAGAACTCTCGGCGGATGAGCCACGTGTTGGTATTCATGATGTGACTCCGGAAAGCTTGGCCACGAATAGATCGGCGACGCTCGGAGTGTGCAGATCGCCGAATGCTGCCAGTTTCTGCGGATCGGCGTTTTCGTAATAAAGCACGACTTTGCCGAGAATATGACGTTCGTAAAATGGCTTTTCCGCCCGGGCGGCATCCAGGCGATCCGTGGTCACCGCCACAGCGGCGAAACGGGCCGCGACATCCTCGAGAGAGCTGTCCACCACGATGCGGCCCCGATCAATGAAGATAATATCGGTGAGCAGATTCTCAACCTCTTCGACTTGGTGAGTGGTGATGAGGATGGTGCGCGACTCGTCCATGTAATCATTGACCAGGGCATCGTAGAAGGAGCGGCGCGCCAAAATATCGAGCCCGAGCGTGGGCTCATCCAGCACGAGGAGCTTTGCATCGATGGCCATGGTCAACGCCAGATGCACCTGGGTCTTCATGCCTTTGGACAATTCGCGCATGCGCCGACGGCCCGTTATTTGTGTCTTGGCCAGAAATGCCATCGCGCGGTCGCGGCGGAAACGAGGATGTACGCCGGCTACGAAATCGATGGCATGGTCGACGCGCAACCACGACGGCAGCACGGCAACATCGGCGATGAAGCAACATTCGTTCATCAGTGCAGTTCGGTCGCGAAAGGGTTCGCGGCCGAGCACGCTCAGCTGACCTTCATAATCAGTGAGGCCCAAAATGGCACGCAGAGCCGTGGTTTTACCTGCTCCGTTGGGTCCTATCAGACCGACGATGCGGCCCGCCTCAATATTGAAACTGGCCCGATCCAATGCGACGTGAGCGCCGTACTTTTTGGTCAGATCCTTTGCTTCGATGAGCGGAGCCATTCTCATTCTTCCTTGGGTTCGCTGCCGCGCTGCGGCGGAGCGGGGTGGGTGAGAGCCGGGGTTTGTGCAAACAGTTCCTGGGCCGAGAATCCGAGGCGATTGATGACGGCGAGGATCTGCGGCCATTCCTCGTTGAGGAAGCGCTCGCGTTCTCCGGCCAGCAGCAGCCGTCGCGCCCCCTCGCTGACATACATGCCGCGCCCGCGGCGCTTTTCGACCAGATTTTCATCGACCAGCTGCTGATAGCCTTTCAGCACCGTGAGCGGATTGAGCCGGTAGTCGGCAGCCACCGCCCTCACGGAGGGCAAGGGATCTCCCTCCTTCAGCGCGCCCTCCAGAATCAGGGCGACCATTCGATCGCGCAATTGGCGATAAATTGGTTGGTTGTCGTTCCAGTTCGGGTCCATTTCTCGCTCGATGTGCCGACCCCGCGTGTGGGGGACATATAGCACAGTAATCTACCAGAGCGCCGGGTGCGTATCGTTCAGCCGACGTCGTGCGTGCTGTGTGCTTCCGCATTGGCGAGCGAGATGACTGCACTCGGCGCTTGCGGCTGCGCGTTGAACAAGAAGGCGATGCCACCCATGATCACCGTGTTGACCATCATGGCGAGAGCTAAGGCGGCGAGTTTGGTTGAGGTGGAAGTATTCATGTCGTTCTCCTGGTTGCGTTGCTGTCATCGAGGTGTTTCGGTGACTTGGTGATATAGTAATATACAACACCACTACATGCAAGCACCCAACGCAGTATTTTTTAGTCTCTAACTCCTTGTTTCGTAAGCATTCTCAAAAATTCCTCAAAAATACCTTCGTTTCACTTGGGATTTAAGGGTGTTTCGCGGGCGAGGAGGGACGGTCGTTCTCGCTAAATGACGACTCCCGAGCATTTCGGCTACCATCTTCAGCTTTTCGCGGGAGTCTCTATGAAGAAGCCAGTCACCGTTACCATCACGGGCGCCGCCGGCAACATCGGTTATGCACTGGCATTCCGCGTCGCGTCGGGCCAGATGCTCGGGTCCGACCAACCCATCAATCTAAATCTGCTGGAAATCCCGGCAGCAAGCGCGGCGGTGCAGGGGGTGGTCATGGAGCTCAATGACTGTGCCTTTGCGACCTTGAATAACGTCACGGCCACCTCGGATGCCTCCCAGGCCTTCAAGGACTGCAATTTCGCGATGCTGGTCGGCGCGAGGCCTCGCGGCCCTGGGATGGAACGCAAAGACCTTCTGCTCGAGAATGCCAAAATCTTCTCCGCTCAAGGCAAGGCGCTCGATGCGGGGGCAAGCCGCGACGTGCGCGTGCTAGTGGTCGGCAACCCGGCCAACACCAATGCGCTCATCGCGCAGCGCAATGCTCCGTCGCTGCCCCACAATCGGTTCACGGCGATGACGCGGCTCGATCACAACCGGGCATTGGCGCAGCTCAAGGAAAAAACCGGCGCGCCCTTGAGCGAGGTGAAGAAGGTCATTATCTGGGGCAATCATTCGGCGACTCAGTACCCGGATCTTCACCATGCCACGGTCGGAGGCAAGCCGGCGTTGTCGCTCGTGGATCAGAGCTGGCTCAAAGAGCGTTTCATTCCCACCGTGCAGCAGCGCGGCGCCGCCATCATCAAGGCACGGGGGACGTCATCCGCCGCTTCTGCGGCAGCAGCTGCGATCGATCACGTGCACGATTGGATGCTCGGCACCAGTTCGGGTGACTGGGTCAGCATGGGCGTGCCGGCAGATGGCAGTTATGGAATTCCCGAGGGGGTCGTTTATTCATATCCGGTTACTTGCAAAGATGGCAACTACAGCATCGTGCAGGGACTGGATATCAACGATTTCAGCCGCGAAAAAATGCAGGCGACGCACCGCGAATTGCTGGAAGAGCGCGACGGTGTCAAAGACTTGATCTAAGAATAAGGGGCGGTCCCATGCACGACCTGCTGCTTTACGCCGGCATTGCTGTTGGCTGGCTGGTGTTGTTCGCGGGCGCTCTCCTCATTCTTGCCTATCGGCGAGCCACTCTCGCGCTCAGCACCGGCGTGCTTCTCTTATCGCTCGCCCTATATTGGGCGCTTGGCTCGGCGCCGCTTGCATGGAAAATCATCATCTCCGTGCCCTTTGCGGCCTTGTTGTTGTTCAATCTTCGGCCTCTGCGCATCAGCCTGATCATGCGGCCGTTCATGAAGAAATACCGCAAGCTGCTGCCTGCGATGTCGGCGACCGAACGAGAGGCGCTGGACGCCGGTACGGTGTGGTGGGACGGCGAGTTGTTTACCGGCGGACCTGATTGGCGAAAATTGATGTCGTCCAAAGCGCCCGTGCTCAACGCAGCCGAGCAAGCATTTCTCGACGGTCCGTGCGAAGAGCTTTGCGCGATGCTCGATGACTGGGACATCACGCATCGGCGCGCCGACATGCCCGAGGCCGTTTGGTCGTTCATCAAATCCCGAGGCTTCTTTGCCATGATTATTCCGCGCCGTTACGGCGGGCTGGAATTTTCAGCGTATGCGCATTCGTGCGTGCTCATTAAAATCGCGTCGCGCTCGGCGACGGCTTCCTCGACCATCGCCGTGCCCAACTCCTTGGGACCGGCGGAACTACTGCTTCACTACGGCACCGAGGCGCAAAAGGACCATTACCTGCCGCGCCTCGCGCGCGGCGAGGACGTTCCGTGTTTTGCGCTCACCGGCCCCCGTGCCGGCTCGGATGCGGCATCGATCCCCGATACCGGGACCATTTGCAAAGGACAGTGGCAGGGCGCGGAAATAGTCGGTATTCGATTAAATTTCTCGAAGCGCTACATCACCCTGGCGCCCATCGCCACCGTCATTGGATTGGCATTTCGCCTGTACGACCCTGATCATCTGAAGGGCGGCAAAACCGACCTGGGAATCACCTGCGCTCTGATCCCGCGAGCCACACCGGGTGTGGTGATCGGACGGCGTCATTTTCCTTTGAATATCCCGTTTCAAAATGGCCCCATTCAAGGGCACGATGTTTTTGTCCCGCTCGATGCCATCATTGGCGGCTTTGCCACGGCCGGCCAAGGTTGGCGGATGCTGGTGGAACAACTGTCGGTCGGCCGCTGCATTTCTCTGCCATCGAATGCCACCGGCGGGGCACAGGCGGCCGTGTATGCCTCAGGCGCCTACGCACGAATACGCCGGCAATTCAACACGCCCATCGGCAGCTTTGAGGGGATCGAACAGGTCTTGGCGCGGATGGCCGCGCGTACTTATATTATCGATGCTGCGCGGTCGGTGACGGCCGGCGCCATCGACGGCGGGGAAAAGCCCTCGGTGCCTTCCGCCATGCTGAAATATCACGCCACGGAATTCGGCCGCATGATCGCCAACGATGCCATGGACGTGCATGGCGGTAAGGGAATCTGCCTTGGACCTAGAAATTATTTGGGGCGCGGCTACCAGATCGTTCCGGTGGCGATCACGGTCGAGGGAGCCAATATCCTGACGCGCAACTTGATTATCTTCGGTCAGGGGGCCGTGCGTTGCCATCCATTCGTCTTGAAGGAGATGAATGCGGCAAAAAATTCCGACCACGAGGTTGGACTGCGCGAATTCGATCGGGCCGTCGTTGGCCATGTCGGCTTCGCCATCTCCAATGCCGTTCGCTCGCTGGTCTTGGGTTTGACTTCGGCACGTTTCACTAGAGTGCCTCATGCTGGCGCCACTGCGCGCTTTTTTCAGCATGTCAACCGCTACAGCGCATCGTTCGCCTTTGCAACGGACGTCGCCATGTTGGCGCTCGGCGGATATTTGAAAAAGAAAGAGACGCTGTCTGCGCGTCTCGGGGACGTGCTGTCCTCCATGTACCTGGCTTCGATGGTGCTCAAGCATCACCAGAATCAAGGGCGAGAGCCGGACGATCTTCCCTTGGTCGAATGGGCCTGCCGCAGTCTCTTGTATCAAGCGCAGGAGCAGCTGCACCTTTTCTTGCGCAATTTTCCCAATCGTCCACTGGCGCTGTTTATGCGGCTCTTCATCTTCCCGCGTGGACTGGCTTATTCTCCGCCCAGCGACCGACTGGGTCATGCCGTCGGCGAACTCATCATGAATCCGACCGCCAGCCGCGAGCGGCTCAGCACGTATATCTATAAGACCCAAGACGCGCACAACCCTCTCGGCAAGCTGCAGGAGGCGTTGATTCTCGCGACCACGGCCGAGCCTTTGGAGAAGCGCATTCGCATCGAGGGCGTGAAGACCGGGCGCGTCACGGCCCTCGACCTGCCGGGCCAAATTCTGCAGGCGTGCATCGCAGGTATCATCAGCGAAGCCGAAGCGGAAGTGCTGCAAAACTACGATGCCAAGGTAATGGATATCATCAACGTCGATGATTTCGAGCCCCACGAATTGGGTCTAGGCGCATAACGCTCGATGAACACACCCGAGCCGCCCGCGCCCGCAGCGCCGCCGATTGGAGTCCCGGCGACAATAGCGCAGGTAAAGCCGCCGGCGCACTGCAAAAATTGCGGGGCCGTGCTCTCGGGACGATTCTGCGCAAGCTGCAGCCAGGCCGCTGATGTGCATGTTCCAACCACGCGAGAACTGATCCATGAATTGATGGAAGGATTGACGCACTCGGATTCTCGGCTGTGGCGCACGCTCATCACGTTGTGGTTCAAGCCGGGAAGGCTCACGCAGGAATTCATCGCCGGCAGACGCGTCGCGTACTTGCCGCCTTTCCGGCTGTACCTGATTGTCAGCATTGTCTTTTTTCTGATCGCCTCGTTCGCCCACAACCACGCGCAGCTGGCGGTCATACGATTTGACGACCCCTCTGCACCCCGTACCCCGCAGCGCATCACGAACTGCGACGACGTGAATTTCCTGACCTTTGAGCAGCATCCGGGGTGGAACCAGCGGATCAGGCATGCGTGCGAGGCCATCGTGCGCGATAACGGCAATAATTGGCAGCACCTGGCCATCGGCACCATGCCCAAGGCTATGTTCCTGTTTTTACCGCTGATCGCATTCCTGCATATGCTGCTCTATTGGCGACCGAGACATCGCTACGCCGAACACCTGCTTTTTTTCGTTCACGTGCATGCGTTCTATTTCTCGGTGGCCATCATCCTGATTTGCGCCAGCAACGCCGCCGATGCGTGGCCGAAGCTCACGGGGCTGGAAAGCGTGCTCTCGACGCTGCTCGGCTGGTGTTTGGCGATTTACACGCTGCTGGCCATGCGGCGGGTGTTTCATAGAAGCTGGTTCAACACGCTGAGCAAGGGCGTTGCGCTTTTCTTCGTCTATATGATCGTGTTCGGCCTCACCGTGAGCGCAGTATTCGTGTATGCCGCCCTGCAGTTGTAAGATAGAGTTTTTTAACGGGGAGAGCCCAGATGAATCGCCTAATTCTCGCCTTGGGAGTTTGCTTACTGGCGGCGTTTGCCGTAGCCGCGGATCGCATGGCGCCCCCCGCGGGCGCGGAGGTGTATTTTATCGAGCCGCATGACGGCGCAAAGATGCACAGCCCCGTGGTTGTAAAGTTTGGCTTAAAGGGCATGGGCATTGCGCCGGCGGGGATCAAGTTCGACAACACCGGGCATCACCATCTTTTGGTTGATATGGATATCAGCCAGGTGCAACTCGATGCGCCGATGCCGGCGACTGACAAACTAGTGCATTTTGGCAAGGGCCAGACCGAGACCACGCTTACCTTGCCGCCCGGCAAGCACACCCTACAACTCGTATTCGCCGATTACCTGCATCAGTCCTTCGATCCGCCGCTGGCTTCGAAGAAAATTACCATCACCGTGGAATGACGATGCGGCGCAGCGACGCCCGCGCGATATTGCATATCGACATGGATGCCTTTTACGCGTCCGTGGAGGAGCAGGATCGCCCTGAGCTCAAGGGTACCCCGCTGATAGTCGGCGGTACCGGCGGGCGCGGCGTCGTTGCTGCCGCCAGCTATGCGGTGCGCCGCTTCGGCGTGCGCTCGGCCATGCCCATGCGCGAAGCATTGCGCCTCTGCCCGGACGCCATCGTGGTGCACCCTCGAATGGCGCGTTACAAGGAGGTTTCCGACCAGGTTTTCGCCATTTTTCATGAATTCACCCCGCTGGTGGAAGGGCTTTCATTGGACGAGGCCTTTCTCGACGTAACGGGCAGCCAGCGGCTCAGAGGGGGCCCGGAAGTGATCGGCGCGGAGATTCGCCGCCTCATCGCCAAGCAGACCGGGCTGACCGCATCGGTGGGCATTGCCCCCAACAAATTATTGGCGAAGATTGCCTCAGATTTGAACAAGCCGGACGGGATGTGCAGTATCGATGCCGCAAACTTGCGGGAGATCTTGGACCCCCTGCCCATCCATAAATTGTTCGGCGTGGGCCAAAAAACCCTGCCCACGGTGCTTGCGGCGGGCATTCGAACTTTCGGCGACGCGCGCCTGGCCGGCGATGAGATGTTGTGGCGGGCGTTCGGCAAGCACGGCAAAGCCATGCGCGACCGGGCCAGCGGACTCGATGACCGGCCGGTCGAACCGGATCGCGAAGAGAAATCCATCAGCGCGGAAGAGACTTTCGACATCGACATCCGTGCAGCGGGAGAGCTCAAGGCGCAGCTGCGGCACTTGGCGGATCGCACCACATCCAGGCTGCGCGCGCATAAGCTGCTGGCCGGGACGGTGAGCGTCAAGATTCGACGCGCAGACTTCACCACCTATACCCGCCAACGCTCGCTGGAGCCCGCCACCCAGGATACCGATACCGTGTCCGCGGCGGCGGAAGGCTTGCTGAGCGCCTGGCTGGCATCGCAACCCGCCGCGGCCGTGCGGCTGCTGGGGGTGGGGGTTAGCGACTTGCAATCGGAACGGCAGTCGGATCTTTTCGCGGGTCCGCTGCCCGACCACGGGTCCCGGCTCGATTCCGCCGTCGACGGTATTCGCGGCCGCTTCGGCGAGGGACTGTTGACGCGCGCCAGCCGGCTCCCCCGCGGCTCTCCTTGAGGGAAACTAATAACGCCTTCGTATTATCCTAGTACCCCATGTACACCAGTTTCTTTGGGCTGACCGAAAAGCCCTTCGCCATCACTCCGGACCCCCGCTATCTCTATTTGAGTGAACGGCACGCCGAGGCGCTGGCGCACCTGCTGTATGGCATCAATGAGTCCGGAGGATTCATTCAGCTCACCGGAGAGGTGGGCACGGGCAAGACCACGGTAGTGCGCACGCTGCTATCGCGTGTGCCGCAACATGCCGATGTCGCCGTAATTCTCAATCCGCGTGTTACCCCGGTGGAATTTTTGCTGACCATTTGCGAGGAACTTGGTTTGGCCATTGCGGAGGCCGATCGCGATAGTGTCAAGCAACTGGTCGACGCGTTGAATCGGCGCTTGCTGAGCGCGCACGCGGAAGGCCGCCGGATCATTGTGCTGGTGGACGAGGCGCAGAATCTGTCCATCGACACGCTGGAGCAGGTGCGGCTGCTGACCAATCTGGAGACACCCACGCAGAAATTGCTGCAAATCATTCTGATCGGGCAGCCCGAGCTTCGAGAGCTGCTCGATCGAACGGATCTGCGCCAGTTGGCTCAGCGAATTACCGGGCGCTACCACTTGAAGCCCCTATCGCGCGAGGAAACCAAGGGCTACGTCCGGCATCGGCTTCGGGTTGCCGGTGCCACGGAAGAGATATTCACGCCGGGCGCGTTGGTGGAGTTGCACCGACTGTCGCTGGGAATTCCACGAGTCATTAATGTCGCCTGCGACCGAGCTCTGTTAGGCGCCTACACCCAAGAGACGAAGAGAATCAGCGCGAGCTTGGTGCGCCGCGCGGCAGGCGAAGTCTACGGGCGCAAAATCATGCCCGTCTGGCTCGGCTGGATTTTGGGATCCTTGGGCGCCGCGGCGCTCGCCGGCACGCTATTTCTGGGCTGGCAGTACCTGCGTCATCAGAATATCGTGCTGAGCGCGTCGCGGCCCGCGAAGATTGCCGTCTCAGCGCCGGCGGCACCGCCGCCGCCCAGCCCGCAGGCCCCGCCGGCGCCTAAGCTGGCCTCCGTCAATGCCCTGCTCGCAGCGAACGAGGCGAATACCACCGACGCGGCGGCGTTCCGCCGCTTATTGTCGTTGTGGGGAACGGCGCTGTCGGATGATCGAGATCCGTGTGGACAGGCGGCCAAGGCCGGGCTCGCGTGCCTCGAGCAGCGCGGCTCTTGGACGCAAGTGAGAACCCTGAATCGGCCTGCCATTCTGACGCTGACCGATGACCGCGGTCAGCGCCATCGTGTTGTGTTGTCCGGCCTCGATGACACGACCGCGACGTTGAACTTGGGCGAACATAACGAAAGGGTCTCCCTCGATGACTTGTCCCAAGATTGGTTCGGCGAATTCACCGTCGTCTGGAAGCCCAAAACTTTACGCACCCGATTGCTGTCGTTGGGCATGCAAGGAGACGAGGTTCGCTGGCTTAGGCGCAGCTTGAATGCCTTGGGCGGCGGCGCGTCGGATCCGGAACACGCCGATGTGTACGATCAAGAATTGGCGATTGCCGTGCAGAATTTCCAGCGCGAACATCGCCTCAACGTCGATGGAATCGCGGGGGTGCAAACCCAAGTCGTGCTCGATACCGCTTTGGCCGATCCAAGCTCGCCTTTGTTGCTGTCCGCAGCGCTGCGCGGCGGTTAGGAATTATTTTTTATGTCATTCATTCTTGATGCACTGAAGAAATCGGAAATCGAACGTCAACGCCAATCCATGCCGGGGCTGATGGACACGCCGTCGGCCCGCCGGCGTGGCGGCTTGCCGCTCTGGGCGCTGTTGCTCGGCGTCCTGTTGGTGATCAACGTTGCGGTGCTCGCCGTAGTTTTGACGCGAAATTCCGCCCCGGTGATTGCCGCACCAAGAAAACATACGGATGCGCCGTCGGTTGCACAGCAGGCGACGCCCCTGGCAGCCGATCATTTCAGTCCCTTGGACGCGCCGCCGGTCTATGCCCCGGAGATTCCGGTGACGGCCGCGGACGGCGCTCCCGCAGGAAGCGGCGCAGTGGCCTCCGGCCCAGCGCCGCCGCTTGGTGCTCCTCGGACCCTCTCTCAACGGTCCGCGCCGCGCTCCGCCGTGCACCGGCCCGAGCCGGTTTTGATCGATGAGGATGCGCAAGCCGACAACACCGAAGTGTTGCCCTCGATCAACGATCTCAATTTATCGGGGACCGAGGCCTTGCCCGAGCTGCACCTAGACGTGCATGTCTATGCGACCAAGCCAGCCGAGCGTTTTGTCTACATCAATATGCGCAAATATCACGAAGGCAGCGCCCTGCCCGAAGGTCCGGTGATCGAACGCATCCGCCGAGACGGCGTGGTTTTGAGTTACCGAGGATTGCGGTTTATTTTGCCGCGGCAATCATAAATTACCGCCGTCGGCCAGGCGACGCAGTGCATCGCCCGTGATCCGATAATTGACCCAGCTTGCGTCGGCCTGCGCGCCGAGCGATTCATAGAATTCGCGCGATGGGCGGTTCCAATCGAGAACTTGCCATTGAAAACGTCCGCAACCGCGCTCCAGCGCGAGGGCGGCCAGAAACTTCAGCATGGATTTGCCCACGGCACGTCCGCGGTACTGCGGGCGCACGAACAGATCTTCCAGGTACAGCCCGGGCTTTCCAAGAAAGGTGGAAAAATTGTGAAAGAAGAGCGCGAAGCCGACCTCCTCGCCATCGAGCCGGGCAATCAGGGCTTCGGCGCGGGGCGTCGCACTGAACAACGCTTTATGAATGGACGCTTCGGTAGCGACGCTCTCATGTCGCAATTTTTCGTAGTCGGCGAGTTCATTGATCAGGCAAAGAATCAGCGGCACATCGGCGGGTGTTGCGGGTGAGATGTTCAGAGCGGAAGGTTGTGCCATGGCTTTTAGTTCCAGTGGGCGCGTCGTGCCCGATCATGCGATGATAATCCCATGCGCAAGATTCTAACCCTGACCATGAGCGGTTTAGTGACCGTTCTGCCGTTGGCACTGACGGTGTACGTGATCTGGTGGCTGGTGCACACCGTAGAAGGCTGGCTGCGCCGTGCGCTGATCGGGCTGGGACTGGTCAGTCCCGAACATTATTGGCCCGGATTAGGATTGATCGCGGGCTTCTTGATGTTGCTGTTTGTGGGCGGCGTGGTCAATGCCTATGCAGGGCGCATTCTGCTCAAGTATTGGGATGATTTTTTGGGCCGGATCCCGTTTGTGAAAACCCTCTACGGCGGGTTCCGCGACGTCGTGAGCTTGTTGCCCTCGGGCAGCGGCGAGAAGCGCGATTTGCAGCGCGTGGTGCTGGCGCGATTTGCCGACGTTCATGCCATCGGGTTTGTGACGCGCGAAGATGTCCCCACAGTGTTGTTTGCGCACGGCGGGCAGGATTGGGTGACTGTTTATTTTCCAATGAGTTACGCCTTTGGCGGCTACACCATTTACTTGCCTAAGGATAAGGTGCAGCCGCTGGACATCTCTGTCGAGGACGCGATGCGGCTGGCGATCACCGCAGGTCTAACGGCTGCCGGCAAGCGCCAACATCTTTAGCCGCCGGTTTGACGCATGGTCAAACATCCATTCACGTTTTTGTTTCTGGCTTTTGCGCTGTGCCATTCAGGCGCAGCAGCAGCTCTCGCCGCGCCGATGACGTACTCGAGTGCGCAAGCGCATAAATTCCAAGCCTGGCGCGATCAAGCCGTGCGCGTGTTAGCGGCCCGCCCGGATGCGAATTCCTTGGCTACCGCGGCAGCCTTGAGCTTCATCCATGGCCGCGCGGCGCCTTCGGGTGCGCCTGCGGCGCTGCAGCTCATTGCGCGCGCCAGCGAAGCGTCCCCGGACAGTGCGGCAATCGATTGGCTGCATTTACAGCTGTGCGCGGCGAGTCCCGGGTGCGACAGCCGGGATGTTGCCACGGCACTGCGCTGGGTGGATCCGGACAACGGCGCCGCATGGCTTTCGCGCTTGTCGACCGCGCACAAGGACAAAGATGACGTCGAGGTGGACCGCGTGCTCGCCGACATGGCGCACGGCAGACGCTTCGATCTTTACTACAATCAACTCATCGTGATGATGTTCGACGCATTGAGCCCCGTGCGGCGCGAGTTGCCTGGCGGCGTGCTCGCATCGGACGCCGCGAGATTTAACGCGCTCGCCGGCATCGCCAATGCGGAACTCATTCCGCCGCTGTCGCCGTTGACTGCGGTTTGCCGGGAAGCCGCCGCCGGCGAGCGGCGCGAAAATTGCTTGAAGGTCGCGAAAATCATGCAGAAGGGCGACACCGTGATCGTGCAAATGACCGGCTTCAATATCGAGAAATTCTTGCTGCCCCCAGAGAGCAGGGAGGCAAGGAGCGCGGCGGAACGCAAGCGCCTGCTCGAGTGGCGCACGGCGGCCGCGGATCAATTGGATGCGTCAATCCTGCCCTGGACGCGAAACACGCGGGCGCGTACGCGGCTCGCGCAAATGCGCGTGAGGCCGCGTGAGGAAGATGTTTGCATTTCCTTGTTGCGGGAACACAAAATGGCGCTCGAGCCGCCGGAGAATCACCGATGATCGATTTGTACTATTGGCCCACGCCCAACGGCCACAAAATCACCCTGTTTTTGGAAGAGATGGCGATGCCTTACACCATCGTGCCCGTGAATATCGGCAAGGGCGAACAGTTCAAGCCGGAATTCCTGGCCATCTCGCCGAACAATCGAATGCCGGCCATCGTCGATCACACGCCCCTGGAGCGCGGCGCACCGATCTCGGTATTCGAATCCGGCGCGATACTGTTGTATCTCGCGGAAAAGAGCGAGCAGTTCATCCCCAATGAATCGCGCGGGCGTGTCGATGTTCTGCAGTGGCTGTTCTGGCAGGTCGGCGGGCTCGGTCCGATGCTGGGACAGAATCATCACTTCACCCGCTACGCACCCGAAAAGATTCCCTATGCCATCGATCGGTACGTCAACGAGACCAATCGTCTCTACGGGGTGTTGAACAAGCGGCTGGCCGACCGGGAGTTCATCGCGGGCGCCTATTCCATCGCCGACATGGCCTGCTACCCATGGATAGTGCCCTATGAACTGCACGGGCAAAGGCTCGAGGATTTTCCGCACATCAAGCGATGGTTCGAGGCCATCAAGGCTCGGCCGGCCACGGTGCGGGCCTATGAGAAGGGCGCCGAATTCAACACCAGCCCGAGCGTCAGCGATGAGGCGAGGAAAGTCCTCTTTGGTCAAACGGCCCAGACCATCGCCAAAAGCTGAGCCCGCTTTGACATAACTCGGTGCTGCGGTCTCGGAAGCGCGTTTTACTTGACGGCACCAACCGTTAGTGCTGTAATTTCTGTCATGACAGAAACGGAAGAAAGAGAATTCGGCACCCTACCCCCGGCGGTGAGACGCTTTGTCGCGCATTGGGGCAGCATGGGAGACCATTGGGGCGTCAATCGCTCCGTCAGCCAAGTGCACGCGCTCTTGTATCTTTCGGAAAAGCCGCTCACTGCGGAAGAGATCGCCGCGTCACTGGGAATGGCACGCTCGAATGTTTCGACTTCGTTGCGTGAGCTACAGTCTTGGGACCTGATTCGCCGAGCCCCAGTGCTGGGTGACCGTCGAGATTTCTTCGAGGCGGAGACGGACATCTGGGCGGTCGTAACCCGCATTGCCGCAGGCCGAAAGGCGCGGGAACTCGATCCTGCCGCAGCTGCCCTGCGCGACTGTCTGGCAGCGGCTTCCACCGATAAAGACGTGAGCGACGTGGCCGTGGCGCGCCTGACGGAGATGCTGGATTTTGTCGATCGCAGCAGCCGGTGGTACGAGCAGATGTTGGCGCTGCCTCGATCGCAGGTATCCGCGTTGATGAAAATGGGCGCCGGCATCGCGCGCTTCTTGGGCCGCGGCGCCGGCGTGAAACGCCGAGGGGCCGCCTAGCGCGGCCGCTGGGTCCTTCTCATGCGTGCGGAAGGGAATCTTGTGACGCGGCCGACTGAAATTGCCTCGATTGCGGTTTGCGGCGATGCCGGGAGCGGCTCGCTGTGTCAGTCGCTGATGTCGACGCAATGGCACTTCCTCGCCCCGGCCATTCGCGCGGTGCATGAACGGCGCCCGGTGATACTCGTAGGAAGAGCCACGGTGGTGCGAGGTTGGGGCTTGTTGTCGCGTCTATTTGGCTGGGCGAGCGGCCTGCCGCCGGATCAGCACAATGGTCCAGTTCGCGTGCTGCTGGAAAACGCGCGCGGCGCGAGCCGCGAACGCTGGACCCGCTACTTCGGAAACGCTCGGCCAATGCGCTCGACACTGCGGCGGGCCGGAGATTGCGTCGATGAAACCATCGGCATCACGCGACTGCGATTTAAGTTCTCCCTGGAAGGCGGCTCGATTCGCTGGACCGCCGTTGCCGGATGGACTTTAGGGGTGCCATGGCCGCAATCCTGGCTCAAGGGCATTGACGCCAGCGAGTCCCACCGCGGCAACCACTACTACTTCAATGTGCGAGCGGCGCTTCCCGGCATTGGGCTCATCGTTCACTATGTAGGCGAGCTCGAGATGGTGCGCACGGGAACGATGGCGCCGCGCCGCTGAACTTGTCCGATTGAACCGCGCGCGCGCCAAATCAGCGGTCCTCATCCTCGGTGCATTCGGCACCTTCGGCGGGCGAATAACCAACGCTCTTTCACAAACGACCACTCTGCCCATTGTCGCCGCCGGGCGGCGAGTGCCGGCCAGTTTCGCGGCCCAAAGGCAGGGTGTATCCGCGCTCGCCATCGATGCGCATGACTTGAATGGGGCGCTGCTCCAAGACTTGGACGCCGCAGTCTTGATAGACGCCGTGGGCCCCTTTCAGGGGCGGGACCGAAAACTCGCCGAAACGTGCATCGCTCAAGGCATTCACTACATCGACCTGGCGGATGGGCGAGAGTTTGTTCAAAGCGTGGGGCGCTTGAATGCGGCGGCGCTACAACACGATGTGCTGGTCGTCAGCGGCGCCTCCACCCTTCCCGCGCTGTCCTCAGCCGTCATCAAGCATCTGGAGGGCGCCTTTTCCGCCATCGAAGAAATCGAGATCGGCGTCGCGCCCGGATCCTTAGGGCCCCGGGGGCTTGCCACCATCCGTGCCGTGCTGGGATACGTGGGCCGGCCGATGCCGATCTGGCGCGCTTCCGCGATGGCGCAAGCGCGCGGTTGGACTGAGACAACGCGGCACCGATACCCGCCGCCTGTGGGCGCGCGCCTTTTATCGTTGATCGATGTACCCGACACATGCTTGCTGCCGGCCGCCTACCCGACGCTTCAACGGCTTGCGGTGCGCGCCGGCTACGAGGTCGCGGTCGTGCACCACACACTGTGTTTCCTCGGGCAGCTGGTGCGCCTGGGGCTGATCCGCGACTTGCCTCATCACGCGCTCAGGCTTCAGCGTCTGGCCGCATGGTTTGATGGCCTCGGCAGCGATAACGGCGCGATGCACGTGCAAGTGCGCGGGCGCGACGCCAACGGCCAGCCACAATGCCGCACGTGGACGCTCGTCGCCGAACGCGGAGACGGGCCGCAGATTCCGGCGACAGCCGCAGTGCTGCTCGCCAAAAAGCTATTGCGGGTTGCCGGCTACGCGCCGATTGCAGCCCGCGGCGCAGTGCCCGCCGTGAATTTGGTGAGCCTCACGGAATTCGAGCGAGAATGGCGCGCGCTCGCCATCCACACCTCGCTGACCACCGACACCTCGCCGGCGGCCCACGGCAGCCTTAAGGGCCCTGCACATCGTGCGCCTTGAACCAGGCCAGGACGTATGCCGTCTTGTCGATCAACAGACTCGGCCGCGCGGAAATATCATGAGAAGCATTGGGAACACGCACCAGTGCCGTATCGACTTTGCGCAGTTTCAAGGCTTGATAGAATTGTTCCGCTTCGCTTGATGGCGTGCGGTAATCCACCTCGCCCGTCATCAGCATGGTCGGTGTCTTCACATTGCCGACGTATGCGAGGGGCGATCGCTTCCAATAAGCTTGCACGTCATCCCACGGAAACTCGCCGAACCAGTAGCGGTAGAAATAATTGGTCATATCGGCGGTGAGCACGAAGCTCGTCCAGTTGATCACCGGCTTGACGACAACGGCTGCTCGAAAGCGATCGGTGTGTCCGACGATCCACGCGGTGAGCACGCCGCCGCCGCTACCGCCCGTCACGAACAAGCGCTGCGGGTCGACATAACCGCGAGCAATCACCGCATCCACGCCCGCCATCAGGTCGTCGTAGTCTTTATTGGGATAGTCATGATGAATCAAATTGGCGAACTCCTCGCCATAGCCGGTGCTGCCGCGCGGATTCATATACAGCACCACGTAGCCCGCAGAGGCATATAGCTGGATTTCGGCGGCAAAGCTCGGCGCATACATCGCAAATGGACCGCCATGAATTTCCAGCACGAAGGGATATTTTTTTGAGGGATCAAAACCCGGCGGCTTGACGATCCACCCTTGCATGGGCCGATGGTCGGCTGAGGAATCGAAGGTGATTTCCTCCAGCGCGCCAATGTTGCGCTGTGCGAGCACGTTGTCGCTCAAAGCGTCGAGGGTCACGATGTCGCGATTCGAGGTGCCGGTGGCGAGCGCCGACGGGGCGGTCGGGCTGGCTTTGGTAAACGCGAAGCGCCCGTTCGGGGCGATCGAAAACGAACCTCCGGCATAAGGACGGGTAACATCGTTACCACCGACGCCGTCGGCCAGCACGCGCATTTTTCCTTGCAGATCGATCGCCGCGATCTTGATCGATCCGTGATCATCGTACTGGAACACTACTTCCTTAGCGCCCAGCCATCTCGGAGCGACGGCGTCCCGGTCGAGGGAGGCCGTGAGCGAGTGCGCATGACTACCGTCGCTGTCCATGACATAGAGCTGCGTGGCCTGGTAACCCATTTGCTTGTCATCGAAGCCCAAATAGGCAATGTGCTTGCCGTCGGGAGACGGCACCGGATGGCGGTCGGGACCTCGGCGGTCCGTGAGCGCATGCAAGGAACCGTCCGCCAAGTCGATGCGGTAGATTTCACTGTCGACGGGATCGTATTCGGCATCCGCGCGGCGGTTTGCGGCCACCAGCACGGCGCGCCCATCGGCCGTAAAAGCCGGCGGGCCCTGATGGTCGAAATCGCCGTGTGTCAGTTGGCGCGCGGCACCGCCGTCGGCGGACACCATGAAAACCTGGTTGAAAGTGCTCGGCAAATAACCTTCGCCGTCGGCTCGGAAAACCATCCGGTCGATCAATTTCGGCGGGTCTGCCCATTTGGCATTTTTTGGCGTTTCCGGCAACTCGACTTTCAGGGGCTTGCGCTCTTGGGCCACGGGCATGGTGAAAGCGAGCCATTTGCCGTCAGGCGACCATGCAAGTCCGCTCGGGGCATCGGTGAAGTTGCTGATCGGCGCGCTGACGCCGCTGGCCGTCCAGTACATGAAGAGCTGCGTGGAGCCGTCGGCCGCCCGCGAGGTGTAGGCGACGCGCGCCCCATCAGGCGACCAACGCGGCGAACCGCTGGTGGCAGCGCTCGACAAAGGGCGTTCATTCTTGCCATCGACTCCCATCAGCCAGACGCTGCCCCGCGCGCGATCCGTCTTGATGTCATACCCCATGCGCACGTAAGCGATGCTGTGTCCATCCGGCGATACTTGCGGATCCGCGGCCCATTGCAGATCGAACACATCGAGCGGTTTAAAGGCCGGTTTCTGCGACTGCGCAAAGCTTGGCGCGCTCAAGCTGACAATCAGAAGCGCTGCGGAAAATCTCAAGCTCGCCGAAATCTTACTCATTGATGATCTCTTTGCCGGCTGCCCAGCAGTTGCGTTGATGTTCATTCACCATTCCCACAGCCTGCATGAAGGCGTGGCAAATGGTTGAGCCGACAAATTTGAAGCCTCTTTTTTTGAGATCCTTGCTCATCGCATCGCTGTGCTTGGTCGATGCGGCGATCCCGCCGAGATACAGAGGCCGGCGGCGCAACACCTTACCACCCGTGAACTGCCACAGGTAGTCGCTGAATGCCCCGTGCGCTGCGCGGATTTCAAGGTAAGCGCCGGCATTGGCGATGAAGGTTTCCACCTTGAGCCGGTTTCTGATGATGCCGGGGTTTTGCAGCAGAGCCCGGCGCTTCGCCGCGTTATAACGGACCATTTTTTCGGCATCAAAGTGGTCGAATGCCTGACGGTAAGTCTCGCGCTTGCGCAGCACGGTGATCCAACTCAACCCCGCCTGCGCGCCCTCGAGACATAGCATTTCGAACAGAGGTTGATCCTCTCGTACAGGCACGCCCCACTCGTCATCGTGATAGGCGACGTACAGCGGGTCAGGAGGACACCAAGCGCAACGCAATTTGCCGTCCGCATGACGCTGAACCTTGAGCTTGCGACGATCTGTCGGCACCGAAGGCGATCAATGCCCTTTGGCAGCGATGACCTCTATTTCCACCAGCGCCCCGGGAGCGGCAAGAGCCGCGACTTGAAACGCGCTGCGCGACGGCTTGTTGGGTTGATCCGCAGTGGCAAAGAATTGCTTGTATCCGGACATCATTCCGGCGAAATCCATTTTGTTGTCTTTGGCCGGATCGCCCACCAGAAATACGGTCATTTTCACGACATCGCCCATGGTCAGCCCGAGCCTGGCGAGCGTTCCTTTGATCGCGTTAAGCGCCCCGACCGTCTGAGTCTCCGTGTCGCCGTAGGCCGCGACGCTGCCTTTCGGCGCATCTTTGTTGATGACGGGGGCCAATGCACCGCTCAAGAAGTAAGTGTCGGTGCCGGCTTTGACCGTGACCGCGGATGAAATCGGGAAATCATTGCCGTCCGGAAGCGGCAAACGCTCGACCTTTTTTTGGTCGGCCGCGAAAACCGGCGCTGCCAGAAACGCAACGGCACCCGCAGCGAGAATGAGCTTGCGCCCACGAGCCATGATAGACATCGCATCCCCTTCCTGTGATTTCAAACGTGCAATCTGACAGCGTGACGCACTTTGTAGACCAATTCAATGCAATCCACACCGCGGGTGCGGCGTGCCGTGCTGCGAATCTCGTGCATAAGCTTGAGCAGAACCCGGGTGCTCAAATCGGCCGTCTGGCAAAGCTGTGGATCGACTCCCAGGTGAAGCACCGCGAATCGCTCATGAGCCGATCGGACGAAGACGGCGGCGCCTACCGGCCTGCCCTCTTCGGAAACGGCGAATAGGGTTTGGACCCCATCAATGTCGCCGACGCGGACCCTTAATCCGCCGTCCTGCTCATAAATCTCCGGTACGCCGTAGGTGTCGATGGATTGTTGAATCCCCGTGCGCACCCGGTGCTGATTGACGTTGAAGAACAGCAACTGTTCCAGGGCTGGACGCTGCTGAGACGCTAACTTCGAGGTAATGCCAAATGACGCGCGCAATGAACCCCCGAGCCTCTTCACCACTAAATGAGCCACCAGTCACAGAACTCAATTGACGCGGTGCAACAGCCGTTGTCTGTGCCCCAAGACGCCGTATCGTATAGCGTCGTCCGCGGAATGACACTAGCTTAAGCGGTCGCCAATCAGTTGCTGCATCGCCGCAAGATTGCGACCGGTCCAAATTATCGGCTCGAAAGGGAAACCACTGGTGATAGCTTCCGAAGAAGGCACGCTGGAAGCGCTGAAATTCAGCCTCGCGAGCGATCTTGTCGAACTGGTCATACTCACCACCGACCAAGTATTCCTAAGGACTTTGCGCGAGGCGCTCGGCGATGCGCGACGCTTGTGGCATGTTGCATCGGGGGACAAGGTCAGCGATCTGTTGGTGGCCGGGCAGGTCGGTATTCTCGTGCTCGATGCGCAGGCACTGCATGAGGCGGCCAATTTATTCGTCGAGCATATCAAGCGTCAGTTTCCCGATCTGGTGGTGGTCGCGGCGGGCCATCGCGATGACGAAACTTCGCTGGCCGGCATCATCAGTTCAGGCCTGGTTTATCGCTTCATTCACAAACCCATGTCCCCGGCACGCGCGAGATTGTTCGCGGAAGCCGCCATCAGAAAATACCAGGAGCAGCGCCGACGAGCCGCCGAATCGCCGAATCGCAAGCGGGCTGCCGAGCCAAGCCGGATTTGGCTAATCAGTGCGGCCGTCGCCGCGGCCGCGGTGATTGCAGTCATCGCGATATTCGAGAATCGCAGCGCCGAAAAGCCAGCGGCCGGTACTCCTGAGGCAGTGGTGGGTGCGGCTGAAACCACAAGGGCAAATCAGGCCGAAATCCATGAGCGGCAGATGGCACTCGCGCAGAACGCCTTCTTGGAGCAGCTCAAAGCAGCACAGCTAAAAGCGGCTCAATCCCAGCCTGCGCAATCCACCCAGCCCGCGCAACCCACGCGATCCGCACCGCTCGCGCAACCTCAACAACCCCGTGATGCCGCGCCCCGCGACAAGCCCTCGCCTAAAGCCGAAGAGGATCGCGTCACGCCGCTCCTCGATCTGGCGGCGCGCCGCCTCGCCGAAGGCCATTTGCTGGACCAGGATCGCGACGATGCGCGCTTCTATATTGAGCAAGCCTTGGAACTAGACCCGCAGAGCGCGGCCGCCCTCGGGGCAAAAAACGTGCTCTCATCGCGATTGATCGAGGACGCTCGCGGCGCCATCGATCAGAAAGATTATTCGCGCGCGAGCGCATTGCTCGATGGCGCCAAGGGTATTTCCGCTGCGGCGGACATCGAATCGCTGCGAAGCGTGCTCGCCGGCGCGCTTAAGCAAGTCGGCGCGGATGCCTGGAGTACACTTCTTAAGAATGCCAATGAGCGGTTGCTGCAGGACAGGTTAATCGAGCCCGCGAACGACAACGCAAAGTTCTTTTATCTGGCGCTAAAGCAGCTTGACCCGAGCAACGCGGCGTTGAGTCCGCTGCTGCAGGACTTGGGGACTCGATTAGCCGCCAAAGCGCGACGCGCGCTGATTCTCGGACAATACGAGGCCGCGAAAACTTGGGCCGACGCGGCAGGCGCTGTAGGTTTCGACTCCGCCGAATTGAGCTCGGCCCAGCATGATCTGGATGCCATCGTCGCCAAGCAAAATTTTATGACGACTCTGGTGCCCTCAAGCCAGCTCAAGCTGCTGAAGTCCGTGCAACCGGTCTATCCATTCAAGGCGCAAGGCAAGTTGGAAGGCTGGGTGGATGTGGAATTCACCGTGTCCGAGAATGGCAAAGTGCAGGACGTCGCGGTGCGTGCCGCCAGTACGCCCGGCACCTTTGACGAGGCGGCTGTCAAAGCGGTATCGCAATGGCGTTACCAGCCGGTCTTGCGCGACACCAAGGCGGTGGCAGTGCGCACCCAAATTCGCGTTCGCTTCAGCTTGTCTTGAACTTTTTTTTGCCCCGCTCAAGCCGCGGAAATGCGGGCCAGGGCGGCCGACCTCAAACGGTGTCGGTTGGAAGTGACTTGCGGTTCGCCGACCCAATAAAGCTATCCTTCTCGCGCCGCTTGCGTTCAGCGACCTCTTCGCGGTCGACGCTGACATTGATGGGCGCCTTGATTCCGATACGCACTTGAGCGCCGTTAACGGCCATCACAGTGACCTCTACATCGTCACCAATCCGTAACGATTCGCCGGCTCGCCGAGTAAGAATAAGCATGCTGCATTTATGCATGGGGCCGCATGTTTTCCTGTGGGCTATCCCTTGAACCTCCTGTAGGACTGCACCGACATAGCGCGGCTATCCCTGGCCATGGCGTGCCAGCCCACGGCGGCTACACTATTTTTTTCACAGGAGTCGCCATGAGTCAGCAACCGTTCAGGAAAAAACGCCTCGCGATCTGGCCTCGCGCCGCGCTGGCATTGGCTGCGGGCCTCGCGTGCAGCGTCGCATTTGCCGATAGTCCCACCCCCCAGACCAGGCATCAAATGATGAAGGACTGCATGGCCAAGCAAAAAGCCAGCGAAGCGGGCCGAACCCAGGAAGACATGAAGAATTCATGCAAGGATGCGACGAAAACGGAGAAGCAGAACGCCGACAAAGCGTCCAAGGATGAGAAGACCGAGGAACCCAAGAGCTAAGCGCTTAGTGCTCGATGGCTCGTTCGGCGCTTTCGGGCAGCGCCCAATTGCTGACCGTAGCTTCGTAAATCGCGAGTTCTTCCAGCAAGTCCTCGAACCGCCGCGCTTTTCCCATGGCGAAGCCCTGACCATAATCCACGCCCAGATCGGTCATGCGAACACGCAACACGTCGGTCTCGACGTATTCCGCAATGGTTTCCATGCACATGACCTTCGCCAGCTGCGCGATCGCCTTGATCATTGATTCGGAACGCGGGTTGGTCGCGGCATCTCGAACGAAGCTGCCGTCAATTTTGATGTAGTCGACCGACAGGTCCTTGAGATATTGGAGCGAGCTCACGCCGGTGCCAAAATCATCCAGTGCGAATTCGCAACCCAATTCTTGCAGCGTGCGCATGAACACTTGCGCCTTTTCGAGGTTGCCGATGGTCGCTGTTTCGGTCAACTCGAAGCACAGCACGCCGGGAGGCAGGCCGCTGGCCTTGAGCTGATCGACCACGAACTCCAGGAACGAGTCATCCTGCAGGGACTGGCCGCTAAGATTGATTGCAAACCGCGCGAATTCCTCGCCCACCGATGCCCGGTGTTGACCCAGCAACTTGCAGGCTCGGCCCACGACCCAGCGATCGATGCTGGGCATGAGCTGATAGCGCTCCGCCGAAGAGAGAAACTTGTCCGGCGCGATGATTTCGCCGCGTTCCCCCACCATTCGGATCAACAGTTCGAACCGCGGCCGCCCGTAATTGCCGCGCAGGGGCAGGATGGGCTGGGCGTCCAAGCGGAATCCATCGTTATCCAGTGCGTCGCGCAGCTTGCCGATGACCAGAATATCGGTATGCCGCTTGATGATGCTTTGGTCGGAGTCCTGAAACATTTCGACTCGATTTCGGCCGCGGTCCTTGGCTGCCTTGCAGGCAATTTCGGCGGTTGCAAGCGCATGCGGGAGTGGGTTATCGGAACGCCCGATGGGTGCCACGCCCACGCATACCGAGACTTCAAAGGATCCCTGGCCGGCACGCGGCGCGATATTTTCGGCAGCGGCGCGAATCTGTTCGGCGATCACGGAAGCTGACTCCATGGTGGAGTTCGGAATGAGAGCGGCAAGCCGGTCTCCCGAAATGCGCGCCGACAAGGCTTCCGGCGGAAGAGTTTTGGCCATACGGTCTGCTACGCTGACGATGACATCGTCGCCGATATGCATTCCGAAAGTCTCGTTGATGACATGCAGCCGATCGATATCAAGATAGAGGATGCTATGTCCGGAGCCGCCCGCCGAGGCCAGCACAGCGCCGGCCTGAATTTCGAAGGCGTGGCGGGTCATGAGGCCCGTACTACTGTCGTACTGCGCCTGGATAATGCTGGACGATCGCTTCGCCAGTATCTCGGCAATTCGAGTCTGCTGCGCATCAAAATCGAGCGCGCTCGGCGGATTGAAAAGCGCAAGAACGCCCATGACCCGCCCCGAATGGTGGCGTATTGGACAGGCGAGGATTTTGTACGGCGCGGCGACATCGCTCGCCACCTTGGAAATGTGATTGATGACGATGGTGCGCTGTTGCATCTGCATCCATGCCGTCAAATGGTGCTGGGCCCGCTGCAGCGCTTCGGGCGACATCGGCGCCCCGCTCTGAGTGAGTGATACCGAAATGTTTTTATCCGGCACCCAGAGCGCCGCCAGGGCACAGCCCATGCGGTCGAGCCCGGTCTTCAAGATCTGCGAGAACTCGTCCGCATCGCTCGCCGCGGCCTGGTTGGAAGAAAGGTCCATCAAGAGCTCGAGATCGCGCTCTTTGATGTTGAGGTCACGTTCGCTTAGGCCCAGCTTCGCTCGAAGCGCCAATTCGCGCCGCAGGCATTCGAGAGCCGGCTGCACCAGCTGGCGCACTGTTTGCAGAGGACGCGGCTCAATTTGAGTACCCGACAGTCGGACCACTAGGCTCACGATGCCGAGCAATTCGATTTGCTCGCCGCGCACCGCGAAGGCGTACACGACGCGATCCGCATCGAGGGTTCTGGCCACTCCGGGGAACTGAGCGGGATCGGAGGCGGCGTTTGCAATGGCCTCGTTAATCAGCTGAGGCTCGTCGCTCAAATCCCATTCATCGGAGGCCCACACCAGGTTGGCATAGCCGTCATGCACGATTACGCCGCGCAGGCTGGGCATGAGCATTCGCAGCAAGCGCCCATAGGGGTCGAACGACGTGTCCGCCGTGGGATTCTCGACGGCGTTTGTCTTGATATCCAGCAATGAAGCCTACCCGGAAATTCTTGCGGTGTGGTTGCCGGTCAATGTGCGGGAATCCCTGACCAGCAGCTTTGACGAGCGTCGCAGTTCAACGCAAGAGTTGAACGATGGGAAAGCGTGTTTAGCGCGCAAATGGCGGAAAATTGACAATATGCAGCGCTTCTTGTGATCTATATCCCGCTTCGCCTGCAATCAATGGCTGCCCGAGCGCGTCAACAGCTTGAGAAGGAATCGGCCGCCCGGGAAGCGCACCAAACGAAACACTCGTCGCCAAAACCGCCGAGCGTTCGCATCGATGCTGACTAAAGGCAGGCTTTCGTATAAATGCTCCAAAGGTTCATGAACAATCGCGCTCGCGGCCTCGACGCTTGCGACCCTGTCGCCCGACAGGAAGGTCAGCAATGCCCTGTCTTGATGCCATTCGATGCCGAGTTCGACGATCGGCGCCTCGCCGAAGCCGCGCGAGGCCCCGCGCTCCGTTTCGCGCAGAAAAACGGACAGGCCATGCGGTGCGGCGCGGGTAAGCTGCCATGTACCGCCGCCGCGATCGTGCGTCACGAATGCACCAGGGAAATTGCGTCGCAACTTTGGAGCCATTACCGCATCCTACGCGCCATAGACACCTGAGGCGCGAACGCTGTGGATGAGACGATAAAACTGCTTCCGGGGCAAGCCTTCAGCAAAAGCGGGCGGCCGCGGCTCGACTACGTGGCGGTGGCGAGACTGGCGTTTCCTTTCATGGTGAACAGCGCCGTTCAGGCTGTGTTGAACGCAACCGACACTTGGTTCATCGGACGCGTTTCACCTGAGGCAACCGCGGCCATCGGAGCAGTTTATTGGCCCGTGCTGGTGTTCGGGTTACTGCTCGGCGGGGTCGGCCTGGCCGTGCAGACCTTGGTCGCGCAGGCTCACGGCGCTCATCGCTACACCCGCGCGTCCCAGGCGACGTGGACCGCGCTATGGGCGTCGCTGTTCACCCTGCCGCTGTTTGTCTTGCTGGCCCTGACTGGGCCCTTGCTCTTCGCGCCCTTCGGCCTGCCGGGAGGGATCATGGATCTGGCGCTGAGCTATTGGCTTCCTCGGATGCTCGGAGGTCCGCTCGGCGTGGCGCTCTGGGCAGTGCTGGGTTTCTTTAATGGCATCGGCCGCCCCACCGTGACCCTGCGCATTGCAGTCAGCGTGGCGCTGATCAATGCCCTATTCAATCAGTTATTCATGTTCAACCTCGCGATGGGCGTCGCCGGTTCCGCCTGGGCAACCAACGCCGCACAATTGTTAGGCGTTATGGTCGCTCTTGCATGGTTTTTGGCGCCCGCCACACGACGCCGCTATAAATCCCATCTCACCATGCGGCTGCACACCGCCACCTTGTGGCGTCAAATCAAGTTGGGATTTCCCATGGGGCTTCTGATCGCAGCCGATATACTGGGCTTCGCTTTGTTTCAGCTGATGCAAGTGCGGCTGGGAACCGTAGATGGTGCTTCGACTCAAATTGTCATGATGCTGACGTCCTTCTGTTATATGCCAGCCGTGGGCATTGCCATGGCGGGCACTACTCTGGTTGGGCAGGCAATCGGCGCGCAGCGCAAAGACTGGGCGTTCAAGGTCGGCAATGGAATCATCTGGATCGTCGTGCTGTACATGGGCGCAGTCGGCGTGGTGCTGGCGGCCGCAGGCCCTGCGGTGATGCCTTGGTTCACCAACGGCGCCGATCCGCAAGCCGCGGCCGTAATCGCTCGGGCGTGCACCTTGCTGTGGATCGCCGCCGGATATCAATTATTCGACGGACTTAATATCAGTAGCAGCGCCAACCTGCGTGGCGCCGGCGATGTGCGCCTCCCGGCGCTGATGGTGCTTGCCCTATCCTGGTTGGTTTTCATTCCGTTGGCGCATAGCCTGTCTTTCCCGCCCGGCTTAGGATGGGTTCATTGGCTGCCGCAGTTTGGCTTCGGTGCCGTGGGTGGATGGATCGCGGCGCTGATTTATATTTTCTTCCTCGGCCTGATGCTGTTTCTTCGCTGGCGCTCAAAAGCGTGGCAACGCATATCACTGTCGCTCAATTGATTCGTCCTACCCTGTGGTCCATCGGGGTCGCACTGCTGTGCCATGCCGGCTTGAGTGCGGCAGCCAACATCGCCGTCCCCGCCGTCGTAACGCAAACCATGACGGCGCAACGCCTGCCCTCGAGCGCGGTGAGCTTCGTGGTCCTCGAGGTCGACACGGGCCATGTGGTGATGAGCCACAATGCGGACACGCCCCGAAGTCCCGCTTCCACCGTCAAGACGGTCACGACTTTCGCCGCACTCGACCTGCTGGGGCCGGCTTACATCTGGCAGACGAGGGGCTATGTTCACGGACCGGACCTAATCCTGCAAGGCGGCGGCGATCCTTACATCACCCTGGAGCGATGGTGGAGCTTCGTGCAAGGCCTGCGTGCCCAGGGCTTGAAGTCCATTGAGGGCGATATCGTTATCGATAACACCGCATTTTCGCTTCTTAAGGAGGATGCAGGCGCCTTCGACGGGCGGCCAAATCGCTCCTATAACGTGCTGCCCGACGCCTTGATGGTAAATTTCCAGTCGATCGACTTCAAGTTGTTTGCCGATCCGGACGTTGGCCAAGTTCAAGTGATCGCAAGCCCTGCGCCCGTGAATCTCAACATCGAGAATCACATCCGTTTCGCGGCGGGCCGCTGCAGCGGCTCGGCAAGCCGAGTGGATTTTCAGGTGGCCTCCCCGCAAGGTGATCGAGTGATCTTTTCCGGCACGCTGTCGGCCCACTGCGCGGAACGCAGCTTCGCGCGCACGCTGCTGCAGCCGACAACGTATGCGTTCGGCACATTTGTCCGGCTGTGGCGTGAGTCCGGCGGGGAATTCAGCGGTAAATTGCGCATCGAGGCGACGCCGGCCGATGCCAAACCGCTTTTCACTTTCGATTCGCTGAGCTTGGGCGAAATCGTGCGCCTCACCAACAAGCACAGCAGCAACCTCATGGCACGGCATCTTTTGCTGACGCTGGGCAAGGAGCGTTATGGGGAACCTGCGACGGTGGAAAAAGGCATCGCCGCCATCGAGGAGTGGGGACGCGAGCGAGGATTGGACTTGAACGGCGTGGATCTCGATAACGGTTCCGGTCTGTCCCGCAGCACCCACATCTCGGTGTTGCAAATGGCCAAGGTTTTAAATTCGGCTTATCACAGCCGCTTTGCACCGGAGTACTTGGCATCGTTTCCCTTGGCCGGCATGGATGGGACGCTGCGTACGCGGATGAAGAGCAGCCCGTTGGGTTCAGTACGCCTGAAGACGGGACATCTCGATGGGGTCAGCGGTGTTGCCGGCTACGTAACCTCGGCTGCCGGCAAGACCTACATTCTCGTGTCATTGGTGAATCATGCGCGCGCGGACTTCGGCGCTGCCGAACCTGTGCACGCGGCCTTGGTCAGCGCGGTGCTGGGCCTTCCATCTCCCAGAGCACCGCAGTGACGTTCTTGCGTATCCAAACACCAAAACCCACATAACGGAAGGACTTGCGCAGACGCCGCCGATACCATGCGCCGCTGCGCAAGTGCACCGCGCGGTCCGTGCGGCTGCGATCGCAATTCTCGCGCCAGTCCTCGGTGGTGAGCGCAGATACGTATAGCGCCGCACTACTCAGCCGGCTCAAGTTGGCGATGGCGCGCTCGGCCTGCGCATCCGGCAGGTATTGCAGTACGTCGTAGCAGATGACCAGATCGAATGCAGAGCGCGGCGCAAAGTCCACCACCGAACCGCATGTCCAATGAAAACGGCTGCACAAGTAGCCGCTCGATTCCAGGCCCACGTACCGCGCCCGCGGCAAAAACGCTTTGAAGGGTTTACGCAGCAGGCCGATGCCGCAGCCGGCGTCGAGAATGTTTCGAACCGGTATTTGACACTGCCGCAAAATGCTGCTGATGAGCGCCGCGCGGCTGCGCATCTCCGCGGGCGTTACCACGCGCGTCGCAGGGTTCAAGTTAAACTTGCGAAAATACGCGGCGCTGAAATTGTTCAACGGCGCCCCAGCGTGTACCGTACTGGCTTTTTTCCGCTTCCGCCGTACCGAGGTTTCAGCCATGCTCGAGAAGACCCTGCGCCCACTTAAGCGCACCATGATAGTGGCCTCGCTGATTCTCTGCTGGCCGGCGTCGGGGATTGCCGCAGATCCGGCCTCCGCGAGCGCCGGCACGCCTTCCGTCGAAGAGAAAACCTCCAAGATGCGCCACCTGGCAGGCTTTTTGCCGCTGTATTGGGATGACAAGGGCGGCAAGGTGTACCTGGAAATCCGCCAGCTTAATACCGACATGCTGTATTTCGATTCGCTGCCCTATGGCACGGGCTCCAACGATTTGGGCCTGGACCGCGGCCAAGTCTCGCCGGCGAAACTGGTCCGCTTCGAGCGCTTCGGCCCGAAGATTTTGCTGGTGCAGCCCAACGAATATTTTAGAAGCTCCGCCCGCGACCCTGCCGAGCGCATGGCAGTGCTTCAATCATTCCCCGAGTCCATTCTGGGAAGCTTTACCGTGGCAGCCGAGAATCTCTCCGGCGGCACTTCCACGGCGGTGCTCGTGGATGCGACCGACTTTTTTCTGCGCGATGTGCACGGCGTTTCCGATGCGCTTAACAATGCCAAGCAAGGAACTTACAAGCTCGACGCCGCGCGATCGGCCATCGCCATCGATGCCACCAAGGCATTTCCGAAAAACACCGAGGTCGAAGCCATCCTAACTTTTGCCTCGGAGGCGCCCGTGCACGGTTCGTTCGTCGGCGAGGTCGCGCCCGATCCGCACGCGCTCACCGTGCGCGAGCACCAATCGTTCTTGGAGTTGCCGCCCCCGGGCTACACGCCGCGCCGCTATGATCCCCGCGCCGGTTATTTTCCATACGAATTCCGTGATTATGCGGCCGCGCTCGGGGCACCGCTCGACCAGCGGTTCATCTTGCGGCATCGGTTGATCAAGCAAGACCCGTCATGCGCGCAGGCGTGCGCCGCGGTCAAACCCATTCAATACTATGTCGATCGCGGTGCTCCCGAGCCCATCCGGTCGGCGCTGGTGGAGGGTGCGCGATGGTGGGACCAGGCCTTTCAAGCAGCCGGCTGGGCGCCGGGCACCTTCAAGGTAGACGTGCTTCCCGAAGACGCCGATCCGATGGATGCGCGCTACAACATCATTCAGTGGGTGCATCGCTTCACGCGAGGCTGGTCGTACGGCCACCCGGTGGCGGATCCGCGCACCGGCGAGATCATCAAGGGCAACGTGACTTTGGGGTCCTTGCGCGGCCGGCAGGATTATCTCATTGCCGAAGCGTTGCTTTCGCCTTACGTAACGGGCAAAAAATTCACGTCCGAAAACGATCCCATGCTGCTCATGGCGCTGGCGCGCACGCGTCAACTGGCAGCCCATGAGACCGGCCACACTTTGGGATTGGCGCATAATTTTGCGGCCAGCGCTTTTCCTCACCCAAGCGCGGAATCGGTCTCGGTGATGGACTATCCCCATCCCTGGATCACCCTCGACAAAAGCGGCGTCCCGGACCTGACTGCCGCGTACGCCGTCAACATCGGGGCGTGGGACAAGGTTGCCATCAACTATGGTTACCGGCAGTTCGCGGAAGGGTCCAATGAGAGCGCGCAACTCGATGCCATCTTGAGCGATTCCGCCAAATCAGGATTGCTCTACATCACCGATGAGGATGCGCGACCCGCCGGCAGCGCGCATCCGCACGCACACCTCTGGGACAACGGCCCGGATGCAGCGGATGAGCTTATCCGCATCATGAAGATTCGCGCCGCGGCGCTCGCACGGTTCAGCGACAATGCGATTCCGACGGGTGCGCCGCTCGCGCAGCTTGAGGACACCCTCGTGCCGCTGTATTTGATGCACCGCTATGAGTGCGAAGCGGCCGTAAAGCTCATCGGCGGCTTGGACTACCGCTACCAGTTGCGCGGCGACGGCCAGATGAATGCGGCGATTGTTTCCGCCGAGGAACAACGCAAGGCGCTGCGCGCCGTGGTCAAGACTTTGTCAGCGGAAACCCTTGCGCTGCCTGAGCCGTTGCTGAAGCTGTTCCCGCCGAGACCGCCCGGATTCGAACGCAGCCGCGAGTCATTGCCCTCGCAAACCGGCCTCACCTTTGATCCCATCGCGGCCGCGGAGTCCGCGGCGGATTTGACGCTCGCCACCCTGTTTAATCCGCAACGGGCAGCGCGGCTGGTCGAATACAGCAAGCGCGCCGCCGCGCCTTCGCTCGGCGAGGTGATCGATGCCACCCTTGCAGTGAGCGTCCCCGCGCCCGACGGATCAAAAAATGCTCAGCCGGCTTTGAGTGCCGAGGTTCAGTCCGCCGTATACGGCCGCACCGTCGAGGCTCTGCTCACCTTGGCAGCGGACCCAAAAGCCTCGCTCGCGGTACGCGCCATCACTTATGCCAAGCTCAATGCCATCAAGGCGCGCAGCGGCCCAAAATCGCCCCTGCAGGCCTATCTCGCTCATCGTATTCAGCAGTTTCAGGAGGACCCGGCGAAATTCGTGATCTCAAAGCCGCTCGAAGCGCCGCCGGGTATGCCTATCGGTGACGACGAACTTTGATGCGAGGCGCGTCAGTTCGATGCAAGCCGCGCGCGGTACTCGGCAAGGTCCTGCTCAGCGAGCTGCCGCTCGCGCTCCAATTCCGGCATTTGCGCGCGTAGATGCTCATGACGCTCGGCGATTTGCCGCGTTTGCAGGATTGCGTTTGCGCGTTGCTCACCCGTCGATTGCGGGTCGATCACCGCGAAGGTTAGGCTCGCGAGCTGCTGCTCGAGGAGCGGGATTTCGCGCATCGCCGAATCCAACCGCTCTTGAGCTTCGCGGGCGCGATATTCGCGCCGGTGCAGCTCCCGACCAGACTCGTAAGAGGCGGTGAAGGCGGGCGCGAGATCCGCCGGACAAAGACCCGTGTATTCGCCGCCGTTTTCGCCAACGTTGAATCCATTCTGCGGCCGGCAATACTCACGCAACCCTTCCGAGCGGCCTGACTGATAGGCGTCGAGGTTTGGTACCACCCCGTAATTCGCGCAGGCCACGCGATAGCGACCGATCGTGTCGCCGGAGCGTCCTGCAACGCCATCCTCATAGCCCACCGTGCGCCAGTCCACGGTGCGGCACTCATTCTTGCTCATCGCGGCGCATCCGGCGAGGCTTACCGAGGCGAGCACCCAGGCAATTGACTTCATCTTCATGGCCGCAACATAGACCGCCTACGTTGCGCGGCGCGTGAGTGCCGTCACGCTTCCGAATCATCGCCTACTCCACCGTGACGCTCTTCGCCAAATTGCGCGGTTGGTCGACGTCGGTGCCCTTGAGCACCGCGACGTGATAGGCGAGCAACTGCATCGGAATGGCGAACAGGATGGGCGCCTGCATGGCCGTCGCGTGGTGCGGCATCTCGATCACCGTGATGCCTTCTTCGTTGTGCATCTGCGCTTTCGGGTCCGCGAACACGTACAGCTTGCCGCCGCGGGCGCGCACTTCATGCAGATTGGATTTGAGCTTTTCGAGCAGCTCGTTGCTCGGGGCGACAGCCACCACCGGCATGTCCTCATCCACTAATGCCAACGGCCCATGCTTGAGTTCGGCCGCGGGATAACCCTCGGCGTGGATATACGAAATTTCCTTGAGTTTCAGCGCCCCTTCCAAGGCAATGGCCTGCAACGGACCACGGCCGAGAAACAGCGCGTGCTTTCTCTCAACGAAAACTTCGGCGAGCGCCTGGATCGTCGCATCGAGCTTCAAGGTCTTCTCGACCAGACCCGGCAGCTGCACCAGCTGCGACACCAGCGCCCGCTCTTCGGAAGCCGCAGGACCATTTTTCGCCAAGGCGATAGTCAGCATCATGAGCGCGGTCAACTGCGTGGTGAACGCTTTGGTGGAGGCAACGCCGATCTCAGGACCTGCGCGCGTCAGCAGCACCAAGTTCGATTCCCTGACCATGGAACTCTCGGGGACATTGCAAATGCTCAATGTCGAAAGATACGAGGCCTGCTTCGCGTTGCGCAAAGCCGCCAAGGTGTCCGCCGTTTCCCCCGACTGCGATATGGTCACGAACAACGTATCTGCGGTGATCACAGGATCCCGATAGCGGTATTCGCTGGCAACCTCGACGCGCGCCGGTATTCGGCAGATCTGCTCAATGAGATAGCTCGCCACAATGCCGGCGTGAAAGCTCGTGCCGCAGGCGGCGATGTGCACGGCCTTCACGCGCTTGAAGATCTCAGCGGCGCCCGGTCCGAAAGCCGCATCGAGCAGCTTGCCGCCCGCCACCCGTTCTTCCAGCGTTTGCGCAATCGCCCGTGGCTGCTCATGAATTTCCTTCAGCATGAAATGCCGGTATTGCCCTCGCTCCACCGCGTCGGCTGCCTGGTCGCTTTCCTGGATGGCGCGGACGACGGCTGCGCCGGTCGCGTCCAGGATTTTCACCGAGCGGCGACGCACCTCGGCGATATCGCCTTCCTCCAAGAACATGAAGCGGCGCGTCACGGGCAAGAGCGCGGCGACGTCCGAGGCGGCGAAATTCTCATCGATGCCAAGCCCGATCACCGCCGGACAACCTTGGCGTGCCATGACGATGCATTCCGGATCCGCTTCGCTCAAGACCGCCAGCGCATAGGCACCCTCGACCTCGCTCAAAGTCTTGCGGACCGCCGTCAACAAATCCGGCGAGGACGCCAGATGATGGTGTATGCGGTGCGCGATGACCTCGGTATCGGTTTCCGAGGTGAATGAGTATCCCAGCCGTTTGAGTTCCGCTCGCAACGCTTCGTGATTTTCGATGATGCCGTTGTGCACCACTGCGACGTTGCCGCGGGAGACTTGCGGGTGCGCGTTCTCGGTGGTCGGTATGCCGTGAGTGGCCCAGCGAGTGTGCGCAATACCGATCGAGCCGCTAATGGGCTTCGCGTCCAGGGCGTCTTGAAGGATCCTGACCTTGCCGACCGTGCGCAGGCGCGCCAATTTGCCGTGATCCAGGACCGCCACGCCTGCAGAGTCGTAACCGCGGTATTCGAGACGACGCAACCCCTCCATGAGGATGGGGAGCGAGTTCCGCTCGGCGACCACGCCGACGATGCCACACATATTGCTACCAACGCTGCTTAAAAAGGGGTGCTTAGTGTGCCCGACGCGCCTAAGAAATCCACGGTTTTTGAGCCGCTAGCATGAGGTGATCGATATAGTTTGCTATGTAGTATTAGTAACTGTACGGTACTAGCAAATGGATGATAGTAGCGACAAGAAATTCCAAAAGGAGCTAAACGGGGGCCTGGTAGGCCTGGTACTGCTCGCCGCGCTCGCTGAGAAGGGTGAAGACCTTTACGGCTATGAAATAGCCAAGCGCCTGGCCAGTGCCAACGACGGAGTCCCCATCTTCAAGGAAGGCACCATTTATCCGGTCTTACGAGCACTGTCCGCCGGCGGGTTGTTGACCAGCCGCATCGTTCCCTCGTACGCCGGCCCGCCCCGGCGCTATTACCGCATCACCGAACAGGGCCGGGCGGTGCTCGCCGAATGGAAACTGATCTGGGCCTCGACGCGCGACTTCGTCGACCGATTTGCAGCAACAGAACCACAACCTTCAGCAACAGGACCTTCGTCATGAACCGCAGCGCGCCCCGTTCAATCGAGCAGTACCTAAGGCAACTTCGTGAAGAACTCGCGGGGGCCGATTCGGCGCTCATCCAAGACGCGCTGTACGACGCGGAGGAATATTTGCGCGCCGAACTCGCCGCACACCCCGGCAAATCCGAAGCCGACGTGCTCGAGTTGATTGCATCGACGTATGGCGCACCCGACGAAGTGGCGAGCGCGTATCGGGACACCGAGGTGAAAATCAACGCCGCCTTGGCGACGCCGCGCAAGCTGCCCGATTCCAAACTGGGGGCGTTCTTCGGTGTATTTCTCGATCCTCGCGCCTATACCTCCTTGTTCTTCATGTTGCTGTGCTTGGTCACCGGCATCGTTTATTTCGTGTTGGCGATCACAGGCTTGTCCTTGTCCGCCGGCTTGTCGGTGCTGATCATCGGCGTTCCGTTCTTCCTGGCATTCATGGCGGTGAGCCGCGTGTTGTCCTTGGCGGAAGGGCGACTGATCGAAGCCATGACCGGCGTGCGCATGCCGCGACGGCCGGTGTACCAGGGCGAAACCCTTAAGTTTTGGGCGCGAGTCGGCGAGATGCTCAGGGACCGGCGCACCTGGACGACGCTTGCCTATTTCATTCTGATGCTGCCCGTCGGGGTGCTCTACTTTGTCATCGCGATCGTTTTCCTCTCGCTCAGCCTGGGATTCATTGCCTTGCCCTTCGCCGCCGCCATCAGCCACTTTGGTTGGTTCGGTACCGATGTGGACTGGGCCATTTCCGGCAACGTGCACCCGCAGTGGTTATTCGACGCAGGACTCGCCATTCCCCTCTTGGGTCTCGCCGGCGTGCTCCTGCTGACCTCGCTCATGCATATGGCGCGCGGCATCGGCCGGCTGCACGCGGGATTCGCCAAGTCCATGCTGGTCGCCCGCGCGGCGCCCTAAGTCCCGGGCGGCGACACCGACCCGCCGAGCGCTTGGAACAGAGCAGCCGTGTCGGTGAATCGGCTGGCGCGCGCCTGGATCAAGGAGATGACGGCTTGTTGATAGGCCTGCTGCGCGCTCAACAAGGCCAAATAGCTTACGGCCCCAAGCTCGAGCTGATGCCGCGATACTTCGAGACTCTTCTGTGCCGCGTCCGCGGCCCGCCCGGCCGCATTCATGGCATCGGCATCGGTCGCGAGAGCGTGCAAAGAGTCGGCGACATTTTGAAAGGCGGTCAACACCGCTGACCTGTACATCGCCGCGGCCTGATCCAGCGCCGCATCGGCGGCGCGTTTCCGATGCAGCAGCGTTCCGCCGGCAAACAAGGTTTGCGTGGCATTGCCGCCGATATTCCAAAACACGGTACCGGGCTTGAACAAGTCCTGTATGAACGTCGCCGTGCTGCCCCAATCGCCGGTAATGGTGACCTGCGGCAGCATATTGGCGATCGCAACACCCACCTGCGCGGTCGCGGCGTGCAATTGCGCTTCGGCCGCTCGAACGTCGGGCCGCCGGTCGACCAGTTGCGATGGCACACCCAGCGGCAGCTCGGCCGGAAGCACCAGCTGATCCAATTCCAGCTGCACGGGCTTAAGGTCAGGGGGCAGATGGCCGGTCAGGTCCGCTAATTGATCATGCGTTTGTTGTAATTGACGATTTAGCGGAGGAAGCGAAGCCTCCAACTGCGCGAGCGCCGCTTCCTGGGCGTAGACATCGATCTCAGCAATGGCGCCGAGTTCGAGTTCGTGACGCAGGACAGACAAGGATTCGCGCTCGAGCGAAATCACGCTCAACGTGGCCGCTAGCTGCGCCCTCAAGGACGCTTCCTGAATGGCTGCGGTAACCACATTGGCCGTCAATGTGAGATAGGTGGCATCGAGTTGGAAGCGGCTCGCCTCGGCCTGCGCCGCCAAAGATTCGACTTGTCGTCTGTTCAGCCCGAAGATGTCGGGAACATAATTGACCGTCACTTGCGGCGTGAACAAACTATAAACGGGCTGACCGTTGTTTAAGGCTGGCGACAGCACACCCACCGCGTCCCGGTTGCGGGTCGCATCAAAGGCGCCCTGAACGGTTGGAAAAAAGCTGCCGCGCTGAGCTGCGGTGTTCTCGAGCGCTTGCCGCAGCGCCGCCTGCGCGGATTTCACGTCCGGGTTGGCGCGCAGCGCCTCGCCCACCAATGTGTCAAGTTCTTGGGAGCCAAACAGCGTCCACCAGTTCTTTGGGACATCGGCATCGGCCAGAAATTTTTGAGCCTCGCCGCCGGGACCTACAGCCGCGGCCGTTTGCAGCTCCAGCGGTTCTGCCGTGTAGCGCTCCGCTTGCGGCGGCGTAGGCCTATGAAAATTGGGCCCCACGCAGCCCCACAGCGACGCCGCCGCGCACGCCCCCAATGCTCCCAGCGCGCGGTTCATGCGGGCGCCTCCTTGGGCAGTTCCTGCGCTTTGGAAAACTTCAAGATCAGCACGGGCAAAACCAGCAATATCAGCACCGGAGCGAGCAGCATACCCCCCACCACGACCAACGCCAGCGGCCGCTGCACTTGGGAACCGATGCTGGTGGAAAAGGCGGCCGGCAGGAGGCCGACGCAGGCCACGATGCAAGTCATCATGACCGGTCGCAGCTGCGTGCGGCAGGTCTGCAACATGGCGCTGGCTCGATCAAGGCCCGAGTCGAGGCTTAAGTGGTA
The DNA here is from genome assembly GCA_036401515.1 of Steroidobacteraceae bacterium. Taxonomy (GTDB): domain Bacteria; phylum Pseudomonadota; class Gammaproteobacteria; order Steroidobacterales; family Steroidobacteraceae; genus Bog-1198. The sequence goes on along the minus strand of DASWUU010000258.1, from coordinate 11,461 downwards.
GTACGACAAGATCAGAATGCCGTCCATGGCCGCGATGCCGAATAGGGCGACGAATCCGATGGCCGAAGAAACACTGAACGGGGTCCCTGTTACCCAAAGCGCGAAAATGCCCCCGAGCAGCGCCATGGGAATGACGCTGGCGGCCAACAACGCATCGCGCAAACCGCCGAAGTTCAAATACAGCAACAACACGATCAGTGCGATCGACAAAGGAACGGCTATACCTAACCGTGCGGCGGCCTCTTGCAGGTTGCCAAATTCACCGACCCATTCTAGGTGATAGCCTCCAGGCAGCGGCACGGACGATTCCACAGCACGCTGCGCCTCCAGCACAGCGCTACCCAAGTCGCGGCCTCGCACACTGAACTTGATGGGCACATAGCGGCCTTGCTGCTCCCGATAGATGAATGCCGCGCCGGATACGAGTTTGACGTCCGCCACATCCTGCAGGGCAATCTGCATCGAGCCGCCGGCACCGCCAGGCGCCGCAATGGGAATGCGCGTTATGGCGTCCAGATTCTGGCGGAAGGGCGCGGCCAGCCGCACCATCATGGGAAAATGGCGATCGCTTCCGCCCTCGTAGAGATCTCCGGCGCTCTGTCCGCCGATTGCCGCTTGCACGACGGCATTCACGTCGCCGGGTGCGAGACCGTACCTCGCGGCGCGCACCCGATCGACATCGATGCGAATGGTCGGTTGCCCCAACGAACGCAGCACCGCCAAATCGGCAATGCCAGGCACTTTGCTTAAGGTCGCCGCGATGCTGTCGGCGGTTCGCTCCAGCGTTTCCAAATCGTTGCCGAAGACCTTGACGGAGTTCTCGCCTTTGACCCCTGAAGCAGCCTCCTCGACATTGTCCTGAATATATTGAGAGAAATTGAAGTCCACGCCCGGGAACTGCTGCTGTAGCTCATCAGTCATCGCTTGCGTGAGCTTGTCCTTGTCAACGCCATTGGGCCACCTATCGAAGGGCTTCAAGGGCACGAAAAATTCCGCATTGAAAAAACCCGTTGCATCCGTGCCGTCATCCGGCCGGCCGTGCTGAGAGACCACCGATTGCACTTCGGGATATTTGGCCATGAGCCTGCGCATGCGGTTCACATAGCCGTCGCTGTCCTCGAGCGAAATCGATTGCGGGAAAGTCGCCCGAATCCACAGATTTCCTTCCTCGAGCTTCGGCAGAAATTCCAATCCCAGGGAGCGCACCGCGAACACCGCCAGCAAGCCGAGCAAGGCCAGCCCGGCGAAGGTGACGATACGGTTGGCGAGCACGAATTCGAGTGCCGGCTCGTACGCGCGCCTCAGCCAACGCACCACCAACGTTTCGCGCTCTTCCACCTTCACTTGAAACAACATCAGGCTCAAGGCAGGTGCGATGGTGAAGGTCGCGATCAGTCCGCCGGCGATCGCATAGGCGTAAGTTTTCGCCATCGGTCCGAAGATATGTCCCTCGATGCCCGACAAGGTAAAGAGCGGGACGAATCCGGCGATGATGATGGCCGCGGCGAAGAAAATAGATTGGCTGACTTCGGCGGCGGCCACAGCAATGGTGGCGGTCTTGCCGCGAAAGCCGCTGCGCACTCGGATGCGGTGCAAGGTACTCGGGCCGTGCCCAAGATGCGCCGAGGCCTCGGCCAAATGACGATAGATGTTCTCAACCATGATCACCGTCGCATCGACGACCAAGCCGAAGTCGATCGCGCCCACCGACAAGAGATTCGCCGATTCGCCGCGAAGCACCATGAGCCCGATCGCGAAGGACAAGGCAAACGGGATGGTCATGGCCACGATCACGGCGCTGCGGATGTTGCCAAGAAAGGCCCATTGCAGAAGAAAAATCAATACGATGCCGGCCAGCATGTTGTGCAGTACGGTATGGGTGGTGACCTTGATCAAATCGCTGCGATCGTAAATGCGCTCGATGCGGACCCCGGGCGGCAGAATGCCGCTGTCATTCAGCTTGTCCACTTCGGCTTCGACCCGCCTGATGGTCGGGATGCTTTTTGCGCCCCGCCGCATCAGCACGATGCCTTGGACGATGTCGTCCACATCGTTGTATCCGGCAATGCCGAGGCGCGGCAGATTGCCGATGGTGACGTCCGCGACGTCGCCGATTACCACCGGCGAGCCCTGGTTATTGGTGATCATCGTCTTGCGGATTTCATCGGCCGAATGAATCAATCCGACGCCGCGCACTACCGCCGATTGCTCGCCGAAGTCCACCGTCTGGCCCCCGACATTGATGTTGGCGTTGCCCAACGCCTGCAGCACCTGTGGCACGGACAAGCCGTAGGCAATGAGTTTGCGCTGGTCTATCGCGATGTCGTAGGTCTTGGTCTTACCGCCCCAGCCCGTGACGTCGATGACGCCGGGCACCGCCTTGAAGCGCCGCTCGAGCACCCAGTCTTGAAGCGTCTTAAGATCGGTAACGGAATAGTTCGCCGGCCCCGCGACGCGATAGCGGAAGATCTCTCCTATGGGACTGGTAGGAGAAACTTGCGGCTGGGCACCGTTCGGCAGACTGCCGAGTTGCGACAAACGATTGATGACCCATTGCTCTGCTTGCTCGTACGTGAAGTCATAGGTGAACTGAACCTTTACGTCCGACAGTCCGAACAGAGAAATCGTGCGGATGGCCTGCACGTTGGGGATGCCGGCCATTTGGATCTCAAGGGGAATGGTGATGTAGCGTTCGATTTCCTCGGCCGACTGCCCCGTGCTTTGCGTCACGACGTCGACCAGCGGCGGCACCGGATCCGGATAGGCCTCGATATTGAGCGTGAGAAAGCAGGCCACCCCTGCGGTGAGCACCATCACCAAGAGGACGATGATGAGCACGCGCTGTCGCAGCGCGAAGCTGACGATGGCGTTCATGGAGAACCGGGAGCGGCGACTTGATCGATGAACAGACCGCCTTTGGTAACGATTCGCTCGCCGGCCTTTAAGCCATCGAGCACTTCCACCAACCCGTCCTCGCTACGTCCCGGCCGGATGCTGCGAAAGCTGATCAGTCCGTCGTTCTCCACCACCCAGACGTGTGCCGAAGCGCCTTCATACACAATGGCGCTCTGGGGTAGGGAGGGGGATTCGAAAGGCTCGCCGGTGAGGATGCGGAACGTCGCGAACATCTCCGGCTTCAGGGCCCCATCGCGGTTGTCGATCTCGGCGCGTACCGGCAATCGATGTGTGGAGGGATCGACGACCGCGGCAACATAAGTCACTCGCGCTTTGAAAGTGCGCTTAGGGTAAGCCAGCACCCGCACTTCCACCGGTTGTCCCAATTTTACGAGTCCTGCATCGGTTTCGCGCACATTGGCCAGCAGCCAAACGCTCGAGGGATCGGCGATGGTGTACACCGGGCCTCCGCCGGCTTGAATATATTGTCCGGGACCCACTTGGCGATCAATCACCACGCCGCCGATGGGGGCAACCAGCGTCGCGACCGGATTGATCTTCTGAGTGCTCTCCATGGCGGCAATATCGGCAGACGATTTGCCGAGGATGCGCAGGCGATTGCGAACCGAGTTCAGCGAGGTTTCGGATGAGGTCAGATCCGATTGCGCCGATTGCCAATCCTGCAAGCTGCCGCCTTTGGCCTCGTACAACGCATGTTTCCGAGTTTCATTGATACGCGCGAGCTTTATCTGGGTGGTAGCCGCTTCGAGGTCGTTTTGTGCCTGCACGAACTCGGGCGATTCCACGGTGGCCAGCGCCGCACCCGCTTTGAGGGTATCGCCCAATCCGGCGATGACGCGCGTGACCCGGCCTGAAAAAGGCGTGTACACCGCGGTCGCGTGATCGGCATTGGCGGCGATCTTGCCGTCCGTCAATTCCTCGCTGACGAAGGCATGCATTCCCACGGCTTCTACGGTCAGGGTTTTGAGCTGCTGGGGCGTGGGGCGAAATGTGCCGGCCGGTGGTGCCGGGAGTGCAGCCGCCGGTTCGCGTGAACCGAGAATTCGGCCGCTCAAGCTAATCACCACAATGGCGGCGACTACCCCTATAGCGGCAATACCCACCATTCGCCATTGCCGCTGCGGGGGCCATGCGCGTCGGGTGATCGAATCCTTCCCATCACTCGGTTGGCGGGATCCATCCGTCGGCTGACCGGAATCGTTTGGCAGTTCGCTCATGTCGAACCTATCTTAAAGCGCGTCGCTTCGCGACGGTTGCGTCGGAGACTCACCGTACGGCGATCGGGTTAGGATTCATTTCTTCAAGTATTGATGCACGATATCCACCAGCTCCTCAGCGGCCGCGGCACGAGGATCATCGCGGCCTGCTTTCGGATCCATCATATGCTCGCGGATGTGATCTTCTATGACTTCAGCAATGAATCCGTCGAGCGCGCCCCGACACGCGGTCGCCTGCTGCAACACGTCGGCGCATTCCTGATCGTTCGAGATCGCGCGTTCTATCGCTTCGATTTGACCGCGCAACCGTTTGATACGGTTCAGTAGTTTGTTCTTTTCTCTCGCTACGTGGCTCATGATTAGGTTACCTCTTGCTGTAGCATACCCTAGTAGGGTATATTTTAATACACTTGCGCGCGCGCATGAAAATCGCGCGCCTGAGATCCCCAAGCTTGAAATATCTTTGTGTTAGATAAATGGAATGGCTGTGTTTTCAAGGTTCCCTCGGTTCGGGTTGCGCAAGGCGAGTTCCTTTAGCAGGAAAGCTCGTGCAGTCCTGTGGCTGGGCGCATTTTCCGCTTCCATGGCTTGTGCAGATCCGGGGCCGCAGACGGATTCGGATTTGCCTGCGGAGGCGCCGCGGGAAAAATTTGCATTCCACGCGCAATTCACCTACGTCGAGCAAGATACCTCGGGATTCAACGACCCGTACCGCGGCACGAATAGTCTCACTCCTCGGATCGGCCGCGAGACCACGGACCTCACTCTGTACCTCGGAAGCAGGCTCTGGCCGGGCGCTGAACTCTGGATCAACCCGGAAATCGATCAAGGCTTTGGACTCGACAACACGGTGGGTGTGGCGGGATTTCCGAGCGGCGAGGCATACAAGGTCGGAAAAAATCAGCCCTATTTTCGGCTGCCCCGACTGTTTGTGCGCGACTCCATCGATCTTCAGGGCGACCGCGAACCCGTGGACGCCGCTGCGAATCAACTCAGCGGCGATCGAAGCCTGAATCGCTTGGTTGTATGGCTGGGAAAATTCAGCGTAGGGGATCTTTTCGACGTCAATCAATATGCGCACGATCCGCGCGCGGATTTTCTGAATTGGGCCGCCATCGACGCCGGCACCTTCGATTATGCCGCCGATGCGTGGGCATACACGGTGGGGGGTGCGCTTGAGTGGTACCAGGGCGCATGGACAACACGCGCCGGCGTCTTCGATTTGTCAGATGTCCCCAACAGCACGCATCTTGAACCGGGGTTTAAAGAGTTTCAGCTGATCGGTGAACTCGAGCATCGCCATGAAATCGCCGATCATCCGGGCAAGCTCATGCTTACGGTATTCGATAGCTTCGGACGCATGGGACTGCTCGATGAGGCCGTACAGCGGTCGATCGATACGCAAACACCCGTGGATATTGCGGCCGTTCGCCGCTACCGTACTCGGCTGGGTCTCGACCTCAATGTCGAGCAGCAATTATCCAAGGATTTGGGCTCCTTCGCCCGCATAGGTAAAGCGGCCGGCAATGTCGAAGCTTACGAATTCACGGACATCGACCGCACCGTGTCCGGCGGACTATCGCTGAAAGGCTCGTCTTGGACGCGCGCACATGACACGGTGGGATTGGCGGGAATCGTCAATGGCATTTCGGCGGCGCGTGAGCGGTATTTGAATGCCGGCGGTCTGGGCCTTCTCATCGGCGACGGGAAACTGCCGCATCCAGGGCCGGAGAAGATCGTGGAAACCTATTACAACGCCGCGGTCTTATCGTATGCCCAGATCACGCTGGACTATCAATGGGTTGCGAACCCGGCGTATAACCGGGATCGCGGACCCGTGTCGATATTCGCCGTGCGCTTCCACGCGCAGTTCTAAACTTTCGGCTTGAAAAAAGCGGCCGCGACGACATCGGCTTTCTGCTTGTCGTCCAGTTTTTTAGGCCGCGTCCAATCTTCGATCGTGATTTGCTTCGAGCGCTCCAAGACCAGTTTACCGTCGGCTGTGCTCGCGGTGATCGTGGATCCGGCGCCGACCGTGGCACCGGCGCCGATTCGCACGGGCGCCACCAGCATGCTGCCCGAACCGATGAAGGCCCCATCTTCGATGAGAGTGGGCCACTTATTGGCACCGTCGTAATTACATGTGATGCTGCCGGCACCGACGTTCACACCCTTACCGACCCGCGAATCTCCCAAGTAAGCGAGATGGTTTGCCTTGCTGCCGGCCCCGATTTCAGTGTTTTTGACCTCAACGAAATTGCCGACGTGCACATCGTGGTGCATTACGGTGCCGGGCCTAACCCTCGCGAACGGTCCGATGCGGCAATCTTGCGCCACACTCGCATTGTCGATGAGGCAGTTCGCGAAGATCTCGGTGCCTTCGCCGATCGTCGAGTTAGCGATGACGCAGTTGGGTCCAACCTTCACGCCGGAACCTAAGTGCACATCGCCGATGAGCACCGCATTGATATCGATAAAAACGTCTTGCCCCACCGACACGTTGCCGCGAATATCCACCCTCAAGGGATCAGCCAACGTGGCGCCGGCCGACATGAGCTCTTCCGCGCGCCGCCGCCGATATCCCGCCTCCACCGCGGAGAGCTGGATTTTGTCGTTCACGCCAGCCACCTCCAAAGCATTCGCGGCCGCGATCGCCACGACCTGAGTACCCTCCCGAGCGGCGCCCGCGACCACATCCGTGAGAAAATATTCACGCTGCGCATTGTTCCGGTTTAGCCCCAGCAGCCATTTTCTCAAAAGTCCCGCCGGCGCGGCCATCAGTCCTGAGTTCACTTCGCGAATCTTCAGTTGCGCTGCAGTCGCGTCCTTGTGTTCCACGATTGCGCTGACTGCACCTTTCGCATCGCGCACCAACCGACCGTAGCCCGCGGCATCATCCAGTTCGACGGAGAGCAGCGCGAGCGCGCCGGCTGCGGCGGCGCCGGACAAATTCGCCAACGATCCCGAACTTATCAAAGGAACATCGCCGTACAGCACCAGCACCACATGGTCGTCGGGAATGACGCACATGGCCTGCATTACGGCATGCCCCGTGCCCAGCTGATCCGCCTGCAACACCCAATCGACGGCTTCGTGCGCCAGCGCGGCCTGCACTTGCACGCCGCCATGTCCGTAGACCACGTAGATATTGCTGGGATTGACGCTGCGCGCCGCGTTGATCACGTGCTGCAGCAGCGGACGCCCGGCTAAAGGCTGCAGCACCTTGGGCAAGCTGGAGTTCATCCGCTTGCCCTGGCCGGCTGCTAAAATTACGACCGAAACTTGCATGAAGACTCCGAAGTGCGGAGGCCTGAGGGAACCGATCCCTAGCGTTTCTTGCGCATGCGCTCTATGGCGCGCAATTGCGCCACGGCGCGCAGCAGCTCGGCTTGCGCCTGAGCGACATCGACCTTGTCGCCGCGGCTGCGCACCGCTTCTTCGGCACGTTGCTTCGCTGCGAGCGCGGCCGCCTCGTCCAAATCGCGCGCGCGCGCCGCCGTATCGGCGAGCACGGTCACCTGGTGCGGTTGCACTTCCAGGGCCCCGCCGCCGACATAGAACACCTGCTCTTCTTGGCCATCGACGTGCACCCGAACGTCGCCCGGCTTCAAGGTAGTCAGCAACGGGGCATGCCGCGGATAGATGCCGAGTTCGCCTTGCGAACCCGGCACGAATACCTGGTTCGCCTCGCCGGAAAAGATCTGGCCTTCGGCGCTGACTATATCGACGTGGATGGTGTTAGCCATGATGCGGTTTCTTTACTGCAGAGTCTTGGCTTTCTCGACGGCCTCTTCGATGGCGCCGATCATATAGAAAGCTTGCTCGGGCAAATGATCGTATTCGCCGGCGATGATGGCCTTGAAGCCGCGAATAGTGTCTTTCAGCGAGACAATCTTGCCGTCCTGACCCGTGAATACCTTCGCCACGTTGAAGGGTTGGGAAAAGAAGCGCTGGATTTTTCGCGCGCGGTATACGCTCAACTTGTCCTCTTCGGACAGCTCGTCCATGCCGAGGATCGCGATAATGTCCTGCAGCTCCTTGGCTCGCTGCAGCACCGCTTGCACGGCGCGCGCGGTGTCGTAGTGTTCCTGACCGACGACCAGCGGATCGAGCTGGCGGCTGGTGGAATCGAGGGGATCTACAGCGGGATAAATTCCGAGCGAGGCGATCTGGCGCGACAGCACCACGGTCGCGTCCAAGTGCGCGAAGGTGGTCGCCGGCGACGGGTCGGTCAAGTCGTCGGCGGGAACATACACGGCTTGAATCGATGTAATCGAACCTGTTTTCGTCGAGGTAATGCGCTCCTGCAACACGCCCATTTCTTCGGCGAGCGTCGGCTGGTAGCCCACCGCCGAGGGCATGCGCCCGAGCAGGGCCGAGACCTCGGTTCCCGCGAGCGTATAGCGATAAATGTTGTCGACGAAGAAGAGCACATCACGGCCCTTGCCAGAGGCTTGCTTTTCGTCGCGGAAGTATTCCGCCATGGTAAGGCCCGTCAATGCGACGCGCAGGCGGTTGCCGGGCGGTTCGTTCATCTGGCCGTACACCATCGCGACTTTGGAATTGCCGAGGTTGTCTTTGTCGATGACGCCCGACTCGATCATTTCATGATAGAAATCGTTGCCCTCGCGGGTACGCTCACCGACACCGGCGAACACGGAGAGACCGCTGTATTGCTTGGCGATGTTGTTGATGAGTTCCAGCATGTTCACCGTCTTGCCGACGCCGGCGCCGCCGAATAAGCCCACCTTGCCGCCTTTCGCGAAAGGCACCAACAGGTCGATGACCTTAATCCCCGTGACCAGCAGATCCTGACCGCCCGCTTGCTCGTCGTAGGCCGGCGCCGGGCGGTGAATGGGCAGATATTCGCTGGCTTCAACCGGACCGCGTTCATCCTGCGGCTTGCCCAGCACGTCCATGATGCGCCCGAGCGTGCCCGCGCCCACCGGCACGGAAATACCCTTGCCCGTGCCCTTGACGGTGAGTCCGCGCCGCAGGCCTTCCGACGGGCCCATCGCAATCGCGCGAACCACGCCATCGCCAAGCTGTTGCTGCACCTCGAGAGTCAGATCCACATCATCGAGCACAAGCGCGTCATAGACCTTGGGAATCTGATCGCGCGGAAATTCTACGTCGATGACCGCGCCGATGATTTGCACGATTTTACCGCTGGACATAATTGCTAACCTCTTGCCTAAACCGCTGCCGCGCCGCCGACGATCTCCGAAAGCTCTTTCGTGATCGCGGCCTGACGGGCCTTGTTGTAAATAAGCTGTAGCTCATCGATGAGCTCGCCGGCGTTGTCCGTCGCAGCCTTCATGGCGACCATGCGGGCCGCCATTTCGCAGGCGACATTTTCAACGGCCCCCTGGAAGATTTGTGCTTCTACATAGCGCATCAGAATGCCGTCGAGAATTTCAACGGATCCCGGCTCGTAGATGTAATCCCATCTCTCCTGCAGCTCGTCCTTGTCGATGGTCTGAATCGGCAGCAGCTGCGAAACGACGGCCTTTTGAGTCATGGTGTTGACGAACACGTTGTGCGCCAGCAGCAGCTGATCGACTTTAGTCTCGCGATAAAAATCCAGCATGACCTTGGTGGTGCCGATCAAATCGCTGACGTGCGGCCTGTCACCCAGGTGGCTGACAGATGCCGCGATGTCCACGCCCTGGAGCCTCCGAAAGAACTGCAGGGCCTTTGAGCCGATGAGGCAGAGATATACCTTCTGGCCGTGCGATTGCGCTTCGCGAATCGCCGCCAGCGTTGCCTTGAACAAGTTCAAATTGAGCGAACCGGCCAATCCCCGATCCGTGCTGATCACGACGATGCCGATGGCCTTTACGGGCCGCTCCAACGTGAAGGGATGCTTGTAGTCGAGATTCACTTCGCGCAAGTGCCCGATGATTTTGCGAATCTTCTCCGCGTAGGGGCGCGCCGCGCGCATGCGTTCCTGTGCCTTGCGCATTTTGCTCGCTGCCACCATTTCCAGCGCCTTGGTGATCTTGCGGGTATTTTTGATACTCGCAATCTTGCCGCGGATTTCTTTTGCGCCTGCCATTACTGTCTCTTGGGGGCTAGGTTACAGGGTTGCAAAAAACTCATCGCAAAGCTTCTTCAGTGCCGCTTCGACGTCCTTCGAGAGGTCCGGCTTGGCATTGATGCTGTTCATCAAGTCGGCGTAGCCGGAGCGCGCAAAGGACTGCAGCGCAGCTTCCGTGTCGACCATTTTTAGACGGTCCACCTTGTCGAAGTAGCCGTTGTTGGCGGCGAACAGCGACAGCGCCATCTCGGCCACGGACATCGGCGCGTACTGCTTTTGCTTCATGAGCTCAGTGACGCGTTGGCCGCGCTCCAGCTGCTTGCGCGTCGCTTCATCCAAGTCCGAGGCAAATTGCGAGAACGCAGCGAGTTCGCGGTATTGCGCCAGTGCCAAACGAACGCCGCCGCCCAGCTTCTTGATGATGTTGGTTTGCGCCGCGCCGCCGACGCGCGATACGGAAATGCCGGCGTTGATGGCGGGACGCATGCCGGCGTTGAACAGATCGGTTTCCAAGAAAATTTGGCCATCCGTGATGGAAATGACGTTGGTCGGCACGAAAGCCGTGACATCGCCCGCTTGGGTCTCGATGATCGGCAGGCCGGTCAGCGATCCGGTCTTACCCTTGACCCTGCCCTTGGTGATTTTTTCGACGTATTCCTCGTTGACGCGCGCGGAGCGCTCCAGCAAGCGTGAGTGCAGGTAAAAAACGTCGCCGGGATAGGCTTCGCGGCCGGGCGGGCGGCGCAGAAGTAGCGAGATCTGACGATAGGCGACGGCTTGCTTGGACAGATCGTCATAGACGATCAGCGCGTCTTCGCCGTTGTCCATGAAGTATTCACCCATGGCGCATCCGCCGTAGGGCGCAAGATACTGCATGGCCGCCGGCATGGACGCGGAAGCCGCGACGATGATGGTGTGCGCCAGCGCACCATGCTCCTCGAGCTTGCGCACGACATTGGCGATGGAGCTTTGCTTCTGTCCGATGGCAACGTAGATGCACTTAACGCCGGTGCCTTTCTGATTGATGATGGTGTCGATCGCAACAGCCGTTTTCCCGGTCTGTCGATCGCCGATGATGAGCTCGCGCTGGCCGCGGCCGATGGGCACCATGGCATCGATCGCCTTAAGGCCGGTTTGAACGGGCTGGGACACGCTTTTGCGGAAAATAACGCCGGGTGCGACGCGCTCCAACGGCGATTTGAGCTTGGCATTCAAAGGACCTTTGCCGTCGATGGGCGCTCCCAAGGCATCGACGACGCGTCCCAGCAACTCGGGGCCCACCGGCACT
>DASWUU010000257.1:0-19414 GCA_036401515.1 Steroidobacteraceae bacterium | reverse complement strand
CGCGTCAGGCAGCCATGGGCGCCGGCTTGCCCCCCAGCGTTCCGAGTACCACGGTCAACAAAATGTGCGGTTCGGCGATGCGGGCGGTCATGCTGGGTGCCGATCAGATCCTCGCGGGCACTGCTCGAGTCGTCGTGGCCGGCGGCATCGAGTCTATGACCAACGCCCCCTACTTGCTGCCGAAAGCGCGCGGTGGCTACCGCATGGGGAACCAAGAAGTTCTGGACCATATGTTCTTCGACGGCCTGCAGAGCCCTTGGGACGGACAGCTGATGGGCTGCTTTGCGGATACCACGGCAGAGAAGTATGGATTTTCGCGGGAAGCGCAGGATGCTTTTGCCGCCGAGTCGGTGCGTCGCGCTCTGGCAGCGGTCAACAAAGGCGATTTCAAGGAAGAGGTTGCAGCGGTGACGGCCAAGACCCGCAAGGGTGAATTGGTCGTCGACAAGGATGAAACCCCTTTCACGCTTGATGTAGCAAAAATTCCGACGCTCAAACCAGCATTCAAGAAAGACGGCACCGTTACGGCCGCGAGTTCCTCAGGAATCTCCGATGGCGCCGCATCGCTGGTGTTGGCGCGCGAATCCTACGCGGCATCCAAAGGGCTGAAGCCGCTGGCGCGAATTTTGGGCTACACAAGTTTCGCGCGCGAACCGGAATGGTTCACATTGGCCCCCGTGGGGGCAATACAGAAACTTCTGACGCAATTGAACTGGAAGGCCGCGGATGTCGATTTATACGAGATCAACGAAGCCTTTGCCGCGGTGCCGATGGCCGCCATGAAAGACTTGTCGCTGGAGCACGCTAAGGTGAACGTCAACGGCGGCGCGTGCGCGCTAGGGCACCCGATCGGGGCCACCGGCGCGCGCATTTTGACCACGTTGCTGTATGCGCTGAAAGCGCGGGGCAAGAAGCGCGGCATCGCCAGCCTTTGCATTGGCGGCGGCGAGGCGACGGCGATCGCCATAGAACTCGTGTGAGCGACGACGCGCCGGTCACGGTCGAGATTTCCGGTGGCGTCGCGCACCTCACCCTCAATCGGCCTGGCAAGCGCAATGCCTTGGACCGCGCAACCCTTAACGCGTTGAGCGCGGCGCTCGAGCAGTGCCGAGAGGATTCGACGGTTCGGATGTTGCAACTCTCGGGTGCGGGATATGTTTTTTGCGCGGGCGCCGACCTGACCGAAATGCAAGCCCAAGTCCATGCCGCTGAACAGGAGAACCGGGCGCATGCGGAAAAACTGGCTCGCCTCTTGGCAGCCTTGGACGCATTTCCGAAACCCACCCTCGCCAGAATCAATGGAGACGGCTACGGCGGCGCGCTCGGCTTAATCGCGGCTTGCGATATCGCCATCGTTGCCGAGCATGCAAAATTTGCATTCACTGAAGTGCGCCTCGGCATCATTCCCGCCGTGGTTTCTCCGTTTGTATTGGGCAAGATCAGCGAGAGTGCAGCCCTGCGTTACTTCCTCACCGCGGAACCCTTCAGCGCGGCGACGCTCAAGGAGGTGGGCTTGGCGCATGAGGTGGTGTCGGGTGATTCACTCGATGCGGCCTGCAACCGAATCTCGAGCGCGATCCTGAAAGGAGCGCCTGAGGCTCTGCGCGAAGCCAAGGCGCTGATACGCGATGTCTCTCATGCCGCTGCAGACGCACGTGGACAAACATCGCTGCAAATGGCCGCGCGCCTGGCAAAGATCCGGGTGACTGCTGAGGCGCAGGAAGGGTTTAGCGCCTTCTTTGAAAAGCGCAAGGCCACTTGGCGCGCCGATTGACGAGGCGCCGCAAAAAGGGGGGTGGGCGTCCTTGCCCAAGCCATGCCCAAATCCCTTGGCCATCCTGGCAGCCGGCGTCCTTGGCCTGTCAACATGGTAGTCCCCGCTAGCTAAGGCGACGCCGGCGGTAAAATCTCGTCACGCGCTGTCCGCCTGTCGGACGCTGCCCATCCTGCAGACGTTTGTGGTCTACTAAGCTCCTCATTTCACTACTTTTATATGGTTTTTTTTGATGGTCGATAGCCAACGTGATGTCATGGAGTACGAAGTAGCCATTGTGGGGGCCGGCCCAGCCGGTCTCGCGTGTGCCATCCGGCTCAAGCAGCTCAATCCGGCCTTGAGCGTCTGCGTGCTGGAGAAAGCAGCCACCTTAGGAGCCCACTCGCTGTCGGGGGCGATAATGGAACCCGGCCCCCTCGATGAATTGCTGCCCTCATGGCGCGAGCATCCCCCTGAGATTTGCGTGCCGGCGGGCCGCGATGAGTTTGCCATCTTGACGCGGCGCAAGCGGATCAAGTTCCCCATGGTGCCGCCGCAGCTCAAGAATCACGGCAACTTCATTATCTCGTTGGGCCAATTGGTGCCCATTCTCGGCGAGGAAGCCGAGAAGCTCGGTGTCGATGTGTTTCCTGGCTTTGCGGCCGCCGAAGCGTTGTTCGATGAGTCCGGCGCCGTGAAAGGCGTGCGTATCGGCGATATGGGAGTGCAGAAAAATGGCGAACCGGGTCCTAATTTCGCTTTAGGACCGGAAATTCACGCCAAGATAAGCCTGTTTTGCGAAGGCTGCCGCGGCAGCGCCTCGAAGCAGCTCATTGCCCGCTACAAGCTAGACGAGGGGAAGTCACCGCAAACCTACGGTTTGGGGTTCAAGGAATTGTGGCAGTTGCCGCCGGGGCGCGTGCAGCCAGGCCTCATTCAACATACCTTTGGCTGGCCGCTGGACAACGCCACCTACGGCGGCAGTTTCATTTATCACCTCAATAACGACCGGGTGTACGTCGGGTTTGTGGTCGGGCTGGATTACGAGGACCCTCGCTTAAAGCCGTTCGAAGCGTTCCAGCAGTGGAAAAATCACCCGGACGTCAAAACGTTGCTGCAGGGCGGGGAAATCATCTCCGGTGGCGCGCGCACTATCATCGAGGGCGGCTATCAATCTATGCCGAGGCTTGAAATGCCCGGGGCACTGCTGGTGGGGGATGCCGGCGGCACGCTCAACATGCCAAAAATAAAAGGCATCCATCAGGCCATCCGTTCCGGCATGACGGCGGCCGCACACTACGTCGAAACAGGCACGAGTGCGGGGTTCGACCGCCGCTGGCGGGAATCCACCGGCGGCCGCGAGCTTCACAGGGTGCGAAACTTCCGGCCCGGATTCCGTCGCGGCCTCTGGTTCGGCTTGGCCAATGCCGTGCTCGAAACCATCACCATGGGCAAGTTGCCCTGGACGCTCGCCAATCACGCCGACGATACGGCGCTCAAACACTTGGATGAGTACACCTCGCCCGACCGAGGCTGGGGGCCACGGGATCTGCCTCCGCGCGACCGGGTTGCATCCGTATTTTTTGCGGCCACCACCCATGACGAGAATCAACCGGTGCACCTGCACGTGGCGGACCCCTCGCTTTGTGCGACCCGCTGCGTCAGCGATTTCGGCAACCCCTGCACCAGTTTTTGTCCCGCAAATGTTTACGAGATGATCTCGGACGGCAAGGGCGGTCAAAGACTGCAGATCAATGCCTCCAACTGCGTGCATTGCAAGGCGTGCGACATCAAGGAGCCGTACTCCGGGCAGATTACTTGGGTGCCGCCGGAAGGCGGTTCCGGCCCGAACTACCAAAGTCTCTAATAGCGATTGGCTAGACAACGGCAGTCGATTGCGACGCGCTTGGCCGAAGAGGCGGCCGCCCATCGGCTCGAACTCGATGCCTCGCAACAGCAGGCTGCGGTGCGGCTCGATGAGTTGAGCATCCGCCTCGTGGAGCAATCGCAATCCATCGGCCATAGGTTGCGCTCGCAGCTACGCCGGCTTTCGGCACGGCGAGTTCAGCCTGCGCTGCGCGGCGTGTACTTGTGGGGTGGTGTCGGGCGCGGCAAAACCATGCTGATGGATATGTTCCACGACTCGCTGCCGGCCGGCTTCGCCGAACGTACCCACTTCTATCGCTTCATGCGCGCGGTGCATGCACGGCTGCGAGAGATCAGACAACGCGCCGCGCCGCTCGATACCGTGGCAGAACGGCTGGCCGCCCGCATCCGCGTGTTGTGCCTGGATGAATTTTTCGTATCGGATATTGCCGATGCCATGATCCTGGCGGGCCTATTCGAAGGCTTGTTCCGCCGAGGCGTGATCCTGGTAGCTACCTCGAACATGCCGCCGCAGGACCTGTATCGAGATGGATTGCAACGGCAACAATTTCTGCCGGCAATTGATTTGCTTCGGCAACATTCGGATATCGTGTATCTCGATGGGGATGTCGACTATCGATTGCGGCAACTGCAGCGGGCACCCACTTACTTGGACTCCACCCTGCCCGACACCCCGGCCCGCCTGAAGGAGCGGTTCGCGGCGCTTGCCGGCGGATCGGCCGCCGGTCCGGTGACTTTGTCGGTTGAAGATCGGCCCATCAAAGCTCAGGCAACCGGCGCGGGTTTGGTTTGGTTCGAGTTCAACGATATCTGTGAAGGCCCGCGCAGCCAGAATGACTACATCGAGCTGGCGCGCCTCTACCACACCGTATTCATTTCGAACATTCCGTTGTTTTCGACCACAAACGAAAACGCTGCGCGCCGCTTCATCATGCTCATCGATGAGTTCTACGATCGCAGCGTGAACATCGTCGTGTCGGCGGCCGCAGCGCCCGAATCCCTCTATCACGGAGAACGGTTGCAATTGGAATTTTTACGCGCCGCGAGCCGGCTCGTTGAAATGCAGACGCAGCAGTACCTCGCCGGCCAACACCATCCCTGAAAGCGTTCGAGCCTGGCATAATCCGCGCCTGACACGCTTAGGATGACTATGTACCAGGTTTCTTCCGAACAACATCGCAAGATCATTTCGGCGATTATGCGAAGCCCGATCCGTCCGCCTAAATCATTGCGCGGCTTTGATTGGCGGCGCTTTGTGCAGGCTTACTTTGCCAATGTGGATTCCAAAGATCTTGCCGACCGCGATCCGAAGGATCTCGCCGCGGCCGCGCTGTCGCACCTCATGTTTGCCATGCACAGAGGCAGGACGGCGCTGGTGAGGGTATACAACCCCAGCTTGCGCGAACACGGGTTCGTCTCGCCTCACACGATTATCGATGTAGTCAACGATGACATGCCGTTCCTCGTCGACTCGATCAGCCTCGCACTGACGGAACGCTCGCTCACGCTGCATTTCTTGGCGCACCCCATCTTCGCCGTAACTCGCGAGCGAGGCGGCGCCTTGAAGGCACTGCAGAAGCGCGGCGAGGCGAAAGACAAAAACCAACGCTTGGAATCTTTTCAGCACGTTGAAGTGGACCGCATAGTCGACCCGGCTGCGCTGAAATCGCTCGCAGCGCAGATCGAGCGCAGCATGCGGGATGTGCGTGTGGCGTGCGCGGATTGGACGCGCATGCAAAGCGCCGCGCATCGAGCCGCGCAGGATTTGAGTTCCATGGCGGGAAGGTTCGACGCGACCGAACTCAGCGAAACCTGTGCCCTTCTCGAATGGATGGAAAATCGGCATTTCACGTTTTTGGGCTATCGCGAATATCGCTTGCGGGGCCGCAAGGGCCGAGAAATGCTCGAGCCGATCCGGGCGAGCGGACTCGGCATCCTGCGCCCCGGCCACAGGCGAACGGACAGCACGAATCGGGTGCTTCCAAGCGACATCCGGCGGCAGAGCCGCTCGCGCAGCTTAAGCCTGGTCACCAAGGCAAACTCGCTGTCGACCGTGCACAGGCCGGGTTACTTAGACTATGTCGGCATCAAGCAATTCAATGCCAAGGGCCGGCTGCTGGGGGAGCGGCGCTTCCTGGGCCTGTGGACCTCCGCGGCCTACAACAGCAATCCGCGGGAAATCCCTTTATTGCGCCAGAAGGTTGCGCAGGTCGCGGAGCACTTCGCGCTCGCACCCGACAGCCACGATGGCAAAGCGCTGCAGCATATTCTCGAATCATTTCCACGCGATGAGCTGTTCCAGGCCAGCGTTCCCGAGCTCAACCGCATCGTCACCGGCATATTCGGCCTGCAGGAAAGACCGCGGGTGCGCGTGCTGCTTCGCCGCGATCCGTTTCATCGCTTTTATTCCTGCCTGGTGTTCGTGCCGCGGGAGAAATACAACACACAAGTGCGCCAGCGCATCGAGCTGGTCATACGCGATGCGTTTTCTGCATTCAGCATGGAATCGCAGGTACAGATCGCGGAATCGAATCTGGCGCGCATTCACATCGTGGCTCGAACAGCGCCGAGCGAGACCCCCGCCGTGGATGCCGACAGCCTGGAACGGCGCGTCGCGGCGGCGGTGCGCTCTTGGTTGGATTCGTTCAAGGGGGCGTTGCTGGCCCGTTTCGACGAAGCGTACGCGCTGCATCTCTACGACAAGTATGCACAGGCCTTCCCGGCTGCCTACACCGAGGATTTTTCCGCCGACAATGCCGCTCTCGATGTGTCCTTTCTGGAAGCGATGGAAAAGGACCCCGGTAGACTGCATTTGGATATCTACAGGCCGGACCCTAAGCGCAAGGAAAGACTTTTCCTGAAGATCTTCCGCGGCAAGGACGCCATTCCGATTTCCGACTTGTTGCCCATGCTGGAGAACATGGGACTCAAGGTGATGGCGGAGCGGCCCTACGAGCTGGACATCGCGGGGCAAGGGCGCTGGATCCAAGATCTGGAACTCGTGATGCAGGGCTCGCCCGCGATAGCCCTCGAGGCGCTGGACCGAGAAATCAAGAATGCCATCACGGCCGTGTGGATCGGGCGCATGGACAGCGACGGTTTCAATCAATTGACTCTTTGCGCGGGAATTCCGTGGCGCATGGTCACGGTATTGCGCGCGTACTGCCGCTACCTGCTGCAAACCGGCCTGCCTTTCAGCCAGGGCTACATTGCGCAGGTGCTGGCAAACAACGCACCAATTTCCAAGCTGCTCGCCGACCTGTTCGTCAGCCGATTCGATCCGCAATGGGCGCCGCCCACACGGTCGAAATCCCTCGCCCGCTTAGGTAAGGAGATTCTGTCCGCCCTCGAGGAGGTGACGCGATCCGATGAGGACAGGATCTTGCGCGCCCTGTGGAATGCGCTGTCGGCGACGGTGCGCACCAACGCCTTTCAGCCCGATGCCACCGGTCAGCTGAAGGAATATGTGTCCTTCAAGCTGGAGAGTCAGCAGCTTCGCGAGCTGCCGCTGCCGAAACCGCTGTTCGAAGTCTTCGTATTCTCGACGCGCATGGAGGGCGTGCACTTGCGCATGGGGTACGTGGCGCGCGGGGGCATCCGCTGGTCGGATAGGCGCGAGGATTTCCGCACCGAAATTTTAGGGTTGATGAAAGCGCAGCATGTCAAGAACACCGTCATTGTGCCGGTGGGTGCAAAGGGCGGCTTTGTCGTCAGGCGCATGCCCGCCGAGCGCGAAGCGCAGCAAGCTGAGGTAATCGCCTGCTATCAGACGCTGATCCGCGGACTTTTGGATATCACGGACAATATCGTCGATGAGAAGATCGTCGGTCCCCGCATGGTGGTTCGGCACGACAAAGACGATGCCTATCTGGTGGTCGCGGCGGACAAGGGAACCGCGACCTTTTCGGACATCGCCAATGCAATTTCGTTGGAGTATGGCTTTTGGCTGGGCGACGCGTTCGCCTCCGGCGGCTCGGCCGGATACGATCATAAAAAAATGGCGATCACCGCACGCGGCGCATGGGAATGCGTCAAGCGCCATTTTCGAGAAATGGGTATGGATATCCAAACCCAGAACTTCAGCGTCTGCGGTATCGGCGACATGGCCGGCGATGTGTTCGGCAACGGCCTGTTGCAGTCGCCGCACATTCGACTGGTTGCAGCCTTCAATCATCAGCATATTTTTATCGATCCGCAGCCGGACCCGGGCCGCTCCTTTGCAGAGCGAGAGCGCCTGTTCAAGCTGCCGCGTTCGACCTGGGAGGATTATTCTCGCGCGGCCATCTCCAAGGGAGGTGGCGTATTTTCCAGGTCGGCTAAAAGCCTCTCGCTGCCGCGCGAGGCTCAAACTTTGTTGGAGCTCCCGGCACAAGTCACACCGAACGAAGTGATCAAGGCGATCTTGAAGGCACACGTCGACCTCTTGTGGAACGGCGGGATAGGCACCTATGTCAAGGCAAGCACCGAAAGCCACAGCGACGTCGGAGACCGCAGCAACGACGCAGTGCGCATCGATGGGCGCGACTTGAATTGCAAGGTGATCGGTGAAGGGGGCAATTTGGGCCTCTCGCAGCTCGGGCGCATCGAGTTCGCGCGCCGCGGCGGCCGGCTCAATACCGACTTCATCGATAATTCGGCCGGCGTGAACTGCTCGGACGTCGAAGTGAACTTGAAGATTCTCTTGAACGGCGCAGTCCGTGCCAAGGAAATCACTGAAGCGGCGCGAAATCGCCTGCTGGTCCGCATGACTGATGAGGTGGCAGCCCTCGTACTGCGCAACAACTACCTCCAAAGCCAAGCCATCAGCACCAGCGAGTTCCAGGCGAAACAGCGATTGAGCGAAAGCGCTTACGTTATCCGGGCGCTGGAGCGATCCGGCGATTTGAACCGCAGCTTGGAGTTTTTACCGAGCGATGAAGACCTGGCGGAGCGCCGCCAGGCCGGCGAAGGGCTCACGCGCCCGGAACTGGCCATTATGTTGAGTTACGGAAAAATCTGGCTCTACCGGGCGTTGATTCATTCCGACGTCCCGGAGGATCCGTATTTATCCGCCGAGCTGAACCGCTATTTCCCCCAGCCGGTGCAAAAGAGGTTTGCCAAGCGCATAAAACGCCACCGCCTGAGGCGGGAGATCATCGCAACCGCCATCACGAATAGCTTGATCAACCGCATGGGGCCGGTTTTCCCGGTGCGTGCCCAAGACGACACCGGGGCCGACCCGGCTGCCATTGCGCGCGCCTACAGCATTGCGCGCGAAGTATTTGCCGTGCGCAATATCTGGACGCAAATCGAGGCTCTCGACAACCACATACCCGCCACAGTTCAATATACCGCGATGTTCCAAACCACCCGCTTGTTGCGCCACATGAGCTATTGGCTGTTGGAAAACCGGCGCAATGACCTGAGCATAGAGCGTGCAGTCTCCCGCTACGCTGCCAAGGTCACGGAACTGTTCCACGAATTGTCGGGCGTGCTCGGCGTCACGCAGAAGGCGCGGATGAGTGCCTTGCGCTCATCGCTGGTCGAGCAACGCGTGCCCGAGCCGCTTGCCGCGCGCATCGCTTCTCTCGACGAATTGCACAGCGCTTTGGATTTGGTCGAGGTGGCCATGGCGGCACGCGTGCGGATCGGCTACGCGGCGAAGGCGTATTTCGATCTTGGCGAGCGTATCGGTCTTACCTGGATCAAGGAGCAGATCGAGGCACTGGTAGCGGAGGGCCAGTGGCAAGCGGTGGCCCGCCATACCCTGCGCGACAACTTGTATGCACTGCAGGCGAAGATCACCCTGGCAGTATTGCGGTGCAAGGGCCGAGACGCGGGGGCACGCGTCGAGCAATGGCTTTCGCGTCATTCGGCCGCGGTCGATTCGCTGAAACGCGTGGTGGTGGACCTCCGGACGGGCTCGCCGCCGGATTTCGCGACGATTTCCGTCGCATTGCAAGCGGTAAGACGCCTTGCACAGGATTGAGCCCATGGCGCGGTCCATCGCATATGGTGCGGACTACCTTCAGCAGCGCATTGATCGAGAAATCATGCTCGCTAAGCCCATGGGCGTGATCGTCGAGGCGGCGGATGAAACGGCCGTGATCCTGCGCGCCCCGCTTGCCGCGAATGCCAATCACAAAGGAACCGCCTTTGGCGGCAGCCTCTATGCGCTGGCTGTGCTGACCGGCTGGGCGTGGGTCACGCGATTCCTTGCGACTCGAGCGCTCGATGCGGATGCGGTGATTCAAGAATCCAACATGCGATTTTTGGTCCCGGTGCACGGCGAGATGCGCGCTTGCATCGAAATCCCGGCAGCCAGTGAAATCGATAAATTCCGCAAGATGCTGGTACGCGCACGCCGCGGCCGAATCCGCTTGAGCGTGAATATTCACCAGGGCTCGACACTGGCGACGGTTTTTGACGGCTTGTTCGCGGCGGCCATGCGCCATTAGGAGGAAAAAGTGACTGGAAAATTGCTCTTGGTGCGCCACGGCCAAAGTACTTGGAACGTCGAGAACCTTTTTACGGGTTGGCACGATGTCGACCTGAGCGAATTAGGAAGTGCGGAGGCCGCTCAGGCGGGGCGCGAACTGCTCGCGGCAAATCTGAAGCCGGATATTGCTTTCACGTCGGTGTTGAAACGGGCGATCCGCACGCTGTGGATTATGCTCGACACCACCGATCGCATGTGGACCCCGGTCGAAGGGAGCTGGCGCCTGAACGAGCGCCACTATGGCGCTTTGCAAGGACTTAACAAGTCGCAAACGGTCGAGAAACATGGAGAAGCGCAAGTCAAATTGTGGCGGCGCAGTTACGATGTGCCGCCGCCGCCGTTGGGCGCGGACGATCCGCGGCACCCGCGTTTCGATCCCCGCTACGCAGATGTCGACGCAACGTACTTGCCCGCGGCGGAATCGTTGAAAGACACCCTGGCTCGAGTGCTCCCTTATTGGGAATCCCGAATTATCCCGGAGCTTCGTGCCGGCAAAACCGTGCTCATTGTCGCCCACGGCAATTCATTGCGCGCGCTGGTCAAGATGCTCGACATGATGTCCGAAACCGACATTGTCGAATTCAATATCCCGACCGGAATCCCGATATTGTACGAACTCGATGAGCAATTGCAGCCGATTTCGCGGCGATTCCTCGGCGATCCGAATGCGATAGCGGCGGCTCAGGATGCGGTGCGGCGGCAGGGGGAGAAAAAATAGGGCTGCGCACGCCGGTGTCTTTAAGAATCGGCAGCGACGGTGACCTTGATACCGGATAGCGCTTCGGTGAAATCGACCTGGCAGGATAACCTCGAGGTGGATGGACGAAAATCCGGCAGCTCATTGAGGAGCTCGAGCTCGTCGCTTTGCCGTTTCGGTAACAGGCCAATCCATTTTTCATCAACGTAGACGTGGCAGGTGGCGCAGGAGCAAAGGCCTCCGCAAATCGCTGCGACTCCGTAGTCGAGCTCGCGCAGAATTTCCATGATCTTCAATCCGGTCTTCGCTTCGATCTCGTGTTCCTTACCGTCACGATCCACCACAATCATTCGCGCCATCAAACCCTCCGCCTTGCCATATACTCGATCAGGCCGCGTAGTGTGCCGGAAGGTGTAGGCGCGCGTCGAGTTTCCTGGAACGGCGGGAAAAATCATTCGAAGCGTCGCCGCGTAAGCTTACGTAGAGCTCGCCCCACAGCAGGCAAACATAGTCATAGAGCCACATGAGGAGCTTGAAGCGTACCCAGTCGTTCGGGCAGGCTGGCCCCCCTAGATACTCCAGCACCAGTTCCTGCTGCGTCTGCGTCTCAAAATCATTATTGGCGCACCACCCGGCCAGGTCCCACAGCGGATCCGACACATGCGCGTACTCCCAGTCGAGCAGGATGAGGCCCTCTTCGCACTTAAGCACATTCATGGCGTGCAAATCGCTGTGGCATACCACGCTCGCGGCCCGCGGCAGTTGTTCAACCTCGTGCAGATAGACAGCGGCCGCCTGTGCCAACCCCGGGTCGGGCCGGCGCCGTGTTTCCCGCAATAGCATCGCGCTGTATTTATCGATCCACCATTGCGGACCCTTAAGATCCGACGGCAACGGAATAGGCAATGCATGAACCCTGCGCAGCAATCCGGCCATGCTGCGAATATTGTCCGACAGTCCCGCCTCTTGCGCGGCTTGAGGCTGCCCGATGACCCAGCGCCAGATGATCACTCGCTCCGCATCGTGATACACCAATGGCGGGGCGAGGCCCGACGCCGTTGCGCCCTCGAGCAGTTTCACTTCCCACGCAAAACTTAAGCCGAATTGCTCCCGGATTGGCGCCGCCGACTTGAGCGTATAAGCGAGGCCGTCGCGTCGCACCCGGTAGGTTTCGCTGATGAGCCCCTGGCCCAACGGTTCGATATCGACCCCGCCCGTCCCGGGCAGCACGCTACGGCAGAGCTCTTCGACGTCAACCAGCCGCATAAGCCATAGAAGGCAAACTGCGGCGCCATTCCCGCATGCCGATCACGATCAAGACGAGATAGATGCTAAAAAGCAGCATCGTCGTGTAGAGATGGCGCGTGAAATATAAGCACAGGCTGACCGAGTCGATGATCAGCCACCAATGCCAGTTTTCATACACCTTGCGCGCCACCAAATAGGTCGCGAAGACACTGGACCACGTGACCATCGAATCGAGGAAGGGCCAGGCGGCGGGCGTGAAACGCCTGAGGAAAAAGGAGCTTACAGCCGATAATGCGAGAATCGCGAGCATGGCGCGGATGTGACGCCCCAGTGGCCATCGGCTCACGGTCAGTGGCGCGCCTGCCCTACCCTGTTGCCACTGCCAGAAACCGTAGATTGCCATCGCGGCATAAAACGCGTTCAGGGCCGACTCCATGTACAGGTGCGCCGAAAATAACACCCACACGTACAGGCATGAGCTCAGGAACGCGGCAACCCAGCAGCCGATGTGCTGACGGATCGCAAGAATCAGGTAAATTACCGCCAGAACGGCGGCGGTCAACTCGATCCAGCTCGTATCGTGCCAGGCACCTACGAGCTGGACCGCGAGATCGCGGGTCACGTCTTGCCTGAATCAGGCGGCGCCAATCCCGGAAGCACTTTCATGACGAACACCAATTGTGGTGCATTGGCCGCTGAATGGGCCATCTCCGCGGTCAAAGCGGTCATGATCTCATCGAGCGGCCCCCAGATCTGGGTTGCCAAGCTATTGGTTTTGACAAGCAACCCCGGATGCTCGTTGAGGCGATCGATGAAAGCCTGGATCGGGGGACGATAGTCGCCGGTCAACGGATACATGCTGATTTCGACTGCTGCGCGCATACGATTACCTGCTCCCTACGCCGGTATTAGCCGGGTCAGGTTCAACGGGTTCGCGAAAATCATCGAGGATTCGATGCCCGCATCTCAGGCCGTTAAGGCCACCCCAAGGTTTAGACAAGTGTAGCCTGACGGACCGATGCGTGCAAAACTCCGCCATCGGTTCGGGAGGTTGCTTTGCGCATTTTTCAGGTGGATGCCTTTACCGCGACGCGCTTCACCGGCAATCCTGCCCTCGTCATCCTCGATGCGGACGGTCGCAATGAGGCGACCCTGCTCTCGGTGGCACGCGAGTTCTCGCACGCTGAAACCGCGTTCGTGTTCGCCGCTGACGCTATTGATCATGACGTGCGGCTGCGCTTTTTCAACGCGCGCAAAGAAACACCTTTCGTGGGCCACGCGACCGTGGCAGCGCATACGGTGCTTTTCGCACTGGGAAGACGGACCGCCGGCATATGCCGGCAACACAGCGGTACCGGTATTGTGGAAGTCAGCGCGGTGGTCGAACAGCGCGCGGCGGGGCCTGAAACCTTAATCGAATTTCGCCAGACGGTAGCGCAGCTAGATGCGCCCTTGCCTTTCAAGACGACGCTGCGGGTAGCAGAGGCGTTGAAGCTGCCGGCCACCCAATTGCATGACATCATGCCGGCCCGAATCGCACGCAAAGGCAGCAGCCGCCTTCTTGTGCCGATCTCCGATCACCGGCATCTGGAGAACATTGCGCCGAACTTCGAAACTCTGATATCGCTTGGCAACGAGCTCGGCGCCGAGGGCTTTTTCTTATTTGCCGTCAATCGCGATTCCGACGAAATATGGACGGAATCTCGCATGTTCTGTCCGGCATTGGGAATTCCCGAGGACCCCGTGAGCGGCAATGCACACGCCATGCTGGCCGCGTATCTGTGGGACCTAGGCCAGTTCGGTAAGAAATCCACCACGTTCATCGGGCGCCAAGGCTATCAGATGAAGCGGCCGGGGCAAGTTAGGGTGCGCCTCGAGATCGACAAGGGCGCCTTAATCGCGGCGCATATTGCCGGAACTGCCGTCATCGTCAGCGAGGGCACCTTGGCGCTGTGACTTAGGACGTGGCAACCGGCGCGGACAGGTCCAGCTTGAGAGCCGTTGCAAGCGCCTCAACGCGGGATTTAACCTCCTGGGCTGTCCTCACCGCTTCGTCCATGCTGCCGCTGGCGAAAGCCGCTTGCGCCTTCGACCAGAGCAAGGCCGTATCGTCCGCGCCGGATTTGGCCGCGTCGAGATCGATGCCTGCGGCGAGTTTCTGGCTGGTTTTCTTTCTCAAGAATGCGATGCGATTCTGGACCGCGGTCAAGTACTCCGGCACGGTGCCGGCCAACACCGTCCATTGATCATTCAGCGCCTTTAGGATCGCGTCCTTTTTCGATGCGGCGGCGATGGCTAGAGTCTGCGCCGCGGCGAGCACCGCCGGACCATTGTTCACGACGGTCGGGTAGTCGTGCTTGTCGAAGGCTACCTTCAATTCGCCGGCCTGGCTTTGTACCGCCATGAGCTGATCGGGAATGTATTTCGCCGCCTCCACCGAGGCGGCGGTAACGCTGGTATCGATATCGGCGAGCAGCTTGCGAGCAGGTTCCTTTTGGCCGGCGCACGCCGCCAGCGTCACGGCCGCTATGGAAAGAATGACGAAGCGACCGGCGCGCGCCATGGACTTCATGGAAACTCCATTTCGAAACTGATAGCGGCGGATTCTAGCTCAATTCCCGGCGAGCGCGGTCAAGCCACTCGGCTTGCGCCCTTCGATAGTGCGCAGGCCCCAACCTGGCGCTGTCGAGCAAATCCTTGAGCACCTGATGCGCCTCTTGGAGTTTGCCGCGCCGCTTGAGCAATAACCCATAGCGCAGACGCGCCTCGGCACCCGGATATCCGGGAGCCATTGCCGCGTATTCGCGCTCGGCCTCTTCCAATGCATCCTGTGCATCGAGGGTGCGGGCATAAAGCAGCCTGGCATCGGCCGACTTGAAGTCCGGGTTCTGCTGCGCCAAGAGCTCGAGCGCTGTGCGCGCCGCCGCATAGTCGCCCTTGCCGAACAGCGCGCGTGCCAATCCCAACAGCAAAGTCGGGTCATGCTCGAAGATGCCTTTGAGGCCGCCGCGATATACATCAACGGCTTGGTCGAATTGATTGCGTTCGTAGAGTTCCTCGCCGAGCCGGCGGCGCGCATCGACGTTGCCCGAGATTTCCACTTCCGCGCTGGCGCGCCGCAATTCCCGGTTCGGATCGATCATGCGCCCAAGACCTGCTTTCGCGCGGCGTGCCGTCTTGCCGCCGAAGAGTTCGGGCAGGATCTCGGCGACGACATAGGCGAGTGCGCCTACCCCAGGGAGCAGAAAGATGGCCCAGATCCACAGCTGATTCCGGCCGGTCTTGATCACATGCACGATCAGCGCCACTTGGATAAGCAGCAACAGAATAGAGACTGGAAACAACGGCCACGGACTCCGAATGCGCCAATCAGGCGCCGTTGCCTATTGTAGCGAGAAACCGCGTTCTCGTTAGCGCTGCGCCACGCGAATGCGCCGCTGTACATCGCGGCACGCCGACCAGCCGATGTTGGACAGCGAATACCCCAGAATGCGCTGTGAGCGAGGATCGACCGTTACTTCCATCTCGCAGCCTTGAAATCCCGACGGCGTGCCTTCCTTGGGCTTTTGCGGAAGAAACCACACATACACCATCTTGGTGGCACTCTTGTCGATCTTGCGCGGCTCGCCGAAGGCTTCTTGCAGAACGCTGACGGATTTGCCCACATTGTCTGCGGCGATTCGCGGCACCGTGCGGACCGCATAACCGGATCCGCTGCACCCGGCCAATATTATCGCGGTCAAAATCCAGGGCGCAGTGCTGAGACGCAACATAATTCGATTTCCCAAACAACCTTTCAAGAAACGCAGTCTCGCCCGCCACCTTAGGTTCTGGCCCTCGCTCACGTCGCAAAATGGATGCGGGCCTGCCGCTTATGTAAATGCAATGCGTGCGTCATTCCGCGCGGCAGATCCTCGGGGTGATGCACGGCCGCAATCACCGTAACTCCACGTTGCATCAGGCGTTCCAGCAATCGCTTCAGCAGGGCACGCTGCGCGGGATCAAGTCCGGTGAGCGGTTCGTCCAGCAACAAGATTCGCGCCTCCGCCGCCATGGCGCGGGCGATGAGCGCCCGGCGCAGTTGCCCATACGACACTTCGCGCGGGCGGCGTTGCGCAAATTTCAGCAGCTTGAAGAACTTGAGCCAGCGCCGGGCGACCTTCAAGTCGCTGGGCGTCGGCGCATCCACCAGCCCGATGCTCGAGTGGCGGCCGCTTGCAACCAGTTCCAAGATGCTGACTCCCACCGCATAGGTGCTTTGCAGTTCCGGAGACACGTAGCCGACCCGCCGCTTCCACTGCATGATGGGCGTTCCCGGCGGAAAGCCCAGCCGTTCGACGTGCCCGCCCAGCGCCGGCGACAGATCGCCGTAAAGCAATTTAAGGAAGCTGGATTTGCCTGCGCCGTTCGCACCGCATATCGTCCAATGCTCACCGCGCCGTAGTTGCCAATTCACATCGCGCAGCACCTCGTGGTATTCGACATATAAATCCACATTCGTTAATCGCAGCAACACCTTGCCGAATTTCTTCGCGGTCTTACCGCTGCGCCGGTGTTCCGCGGCGCTCGACTTCAATTGCTCAGCGTCGGCGCGCAACAACGGCCTCAGGCTGCGAATCCGGCCCGCGGACAGCTCAAGCAGCGAGCGCGTTCCGGCCGGCAAGTCCACGGCGCGGTGCGCGGTCACTACCCAGGATTGGCCTCGCCGGCGAGCCGACTCGAGCACGGCGTCGATGCGCGACCGGTAGCCGGTATCCAAACCGTTGTAGAACTCATCGAGGAGCAGCCAGTCCGGATCCCGTATTAAGGCCCGTGCCAGCAGCACCAGCCGCTGCTCGCCATAGGACAGCGATAAAAACGTGCGCGAGGCGAGCGCTTCCAGCCCGCATACCCGCAACTGAGCCTTGACGCCTCTGGCTTGCGGCGCGGTGATCGGCGCAAGCAGCAAATCGGTACCGTGAACACCCGTTGCCACCACATCTCTGACACTTAAATCCCAACCGTAGCGGACATATTTGTCCTGTCGTTCGCCTCCCACGTAGGCGATGCGCTGCTTTGCATCGAGCAAATCAAGGGAGCGGCGTCCCAGCCTGAACGTGCGACCGTCCTTACCACCCGCTGCCGTGAGCCTGGTTGGCGTGGGCCAGACATCGCCGCTGATGAGTTTCAGCAACTGCGTCTTACCGGCGCCATTCTCCCCGAGCACCGCCCAGCGTCCACCCGGCCGCAGTTGCCAAGTGATATCGCGCAATATCCATTTGTCGCCTCGCCGCACGCTGACCGCGCGCAGCGATACCGCAAGCCGAGCCGTCATGCCTTGACACGCCAGACTCCGTCCAGCTCAGTGACGCGAGCCTCGCGCAGCAACTTAATCAGATGCGCCTCCAGCGTGAGGCGCGCCCATTGATGCCGGTCTGCCGAGACATCGTCATAGACAACGGGAGTCAGCGTGTTGAGATCGGCTCGCTCCAGCTTGGCTAAACTGCGCAGCACTTTGTCCTCGCGCGCGAGGCGGTGCGCGCGAAGCGCCTCCAGAACGTGTTTTCCCCGATCCATCAGATCGCCATGGCCCGGAGCAATTTTTTCGAAATCGTAAGCGAATAATTTATCGATGGAGTGAAGGTAATCCGCCATGTTCCCGTCGGGGGGCAATATCACGGGCGATACGCCCTCCAAGACGTGATCGCCGGTGATCAGCAAGCGCTCGCGCTCCAGGAGGTAGCACACGCAGTTCGACGCGTGGCCCGGCGTATGAATCGCCACCAATCGGCTCTCGCCTAGGGTCAAGCTCTCTGCATCGGCCGGCTGCAGGTGCGGTACGAACGAATCGTCCTGCCGCCCATCGCCCGGCGGCGGCAATCCGATCACTTGCGCTCCGGTGCGGCGTGCAAGCGTGGCGGCCAGCGGCGAGTGGTCACGATGCGTATGAGTCACCACTATCCAACGGATGGGCCCCCCCGCGGTGCCGAGAATGGATTCCAGATGACCCGCTTCGTCTGGCCCCGGATCCACCACGGCGATCTCGTCAACGCCCAATAAATAGGTGTTGGTTCCCGGACCGGTCATGAGCCCGGCATTTGCAGCCACAATGCGGCGTACACCTGGCGCGAGCAAGGTGGTTTTGCCGGGGGCGAGTTGGGGTCTGGCGCGCAACACCAACCATGATACATCCGCAATCATTAAATTTTTCCTGACCATTTCAGCGCCTACCCTAAAGCCGGCGCGTTTTTCGACGGATTTCCCATGTCGGTGATGTTGGTCTCAGTTTGAGATAGTTGCGATGGGCAATAGAGCCGCTACACTGGGGGACATGTCTAAGTCGCCGAATGCCCGACGTATAGGGGGCCCTCTCGCCTGGGATCAGCTTTCGCGTCCGGACGCTGAACAGTGCCAGCGCTTTTTGGCAGAATCGCTCTCCTTGTTATTAGGCGATGTGTTGCGCTCCATTTTGTCCGATGCCAGTCCTGCGGTGGCCGCAGATGAATCGGCCATCGAACGCTATCGCAATCTTGCCGATTCATTGGCCGATGGAGAGTCGCGGCGCCGAACCGGCGTCGGTATCACGCGTGCCGGACTCGCCAAACGATGCGTGACCTGGCTAAAATTGCTGCTGACACCGGCCCCCAGCGCCCCCACGACCGCTGCAATGCGGGAGTTTGTCGATGCGTTAGGCCTATTCCCTGCATTGTTCGACAGCGATCCGTCTGCGCGTTCGCGCCGGGCGCGGCTTACTTGGCTCCTAACCCATGATAGGCGTTTGGACGCCAGCACCCGCGAGGCCGCCACAGCCCTGATCGAGGCTTGCGAGCATTTGGGAGTTTTGCTGTGGCCCGATGCGGAAACGGCGTAACGTAAGTCCGTGCTTAGCGCCGTTCTCGGCGTATAATGTGAAATTAACCTTCACGTGCACACGGGGCCTTGCGTGCAAAAATCTCCGCTAGCTAAACCAGAGCTTCCTTCTGCCAAACCCGACCGTTCGGCGGGCCTCGGCACAACGGGCGGCGCGACCCCCGCCCAATCCGCAGCGCCGCTGCCTGTCGATAAGTCGCGCTTTCGATTTCAAAAACTGCTGCAGCCTTTCGCCGTCAAGCCGGGCGTCGCCACGCCGGTGGTTTGGTTTCTGCTCGACTGGCTGGTGCTCGGCGTTGCCATTGCGAGCTTGCTCATCGTGGAATCGCTGTGGGTCAAAGTATTCGCCTCGCTGGTCGCGGCTTTGTGGATCGCGCGTCTGTTCGTCATCGGTCACGATGCTTGCCACGGCTCCTATACGCCTAATAAGACGCTGAACAAGTGGATTGGCCGAATTGCATTTCTGCCCTCCCTGACCCCCTTCAGTCTCTGGGAAATCGGC